>CACYPI010000054.1 GCA_902776275.1 uncultured Aeromonadales bacterium | reverse complement strand
TATCATCAGACAATACATTGAAAACCAGAATACCCCCGATTAGGCGCCTTATATCCCCGGGATGAAGCCCGGGGTTTTACGGCGCTTTTTTGATAAAAAATAGAATGTACTATATTGACTTTTAATTTAATCAAAACTGCACGATTCAGCTGATATCAAGCTTGAATATCAACTTGTCCATGCTACTTGCTTCACATTTTTGCCTTTTTGCTTCGCACTTGTATGTTCTTTGTTCACTCGATCAAGTTTTCAGGCGCGACACTCCATCAAAATGTCGGCATACAGCAAAACCGTTACAACCAGAACAAAGGATGGATAGATGAGGAATCTCATGTGGGTTGCCATGGCAGTGGTATTCGTCTGCGGCACCGCCGCGGGCATGAGCGAGGGCCAGGCCGCAGAGGACGCTACTTCACCACAGTTCGACCAGTGCATGCAGAAGTCCGGCGGAGTTACCGCCAACATGAACGACTGTTACGGCGACGAGCTGAAGCGTCTGGACAAGCGCCTCAACAAGGCCTATCAAGGCCTGATGGCCAAAAAGGACGCTGAAGAGAAGCGCAACCTCAAGGCAGCCGAGCTCGCATGGATCAAGTACCGCGATGCCGCCGTGCGCGACTTCGAGGTCACGGGCGGGACCATGGACAGCCTCACGGCCAACAGCATCTTCCTGGAGATAACCGCACAGCGCGTGGAGATGCTCGAGAAGCGCCTGGAGAGCCTCAACGATCTTTAAACCATTTCCTCCCATGGCGCCTCCGGGCGCCCTTTCAGCAAGCAAAAAGCCGGGGCGGCACGGTGCCGCTCCGGCTTTTTGCTTGCTTGCCTCAGGAAGGGGCGCAGAGCGCCCCTTCATCCACGATGTTCTCTTTGGATCAGTGGACCTCGATGGTGTGGCCCTGGCTCTGCTGCGCCCTTGAGAGGATCACGGTGAGCGTGCCGTTGTCGAAGGTCGCGTCGATGGTCGAGGGATCGACGTCCGGGAAGCTTATGGAGCGCTCGTACTCGCCGCTCTCGCGCTCGTGGATCACGTACTGGTGATCGCCCACCTCGTCGCCGCTGTGGTGGGCGGCCTTGATGGAGAGCACGCCGTCGTTGAAGCCGATGCTGATCTCGCCCTTGGCGGTGCCCGGCATGTCGGCCTTCAGGACATAGCGGCCGTCCTCGGTCACGTACACGTCCACCGGCAGGTTGCCGTGCCTTGCCACCCTCTGGCCTAAGTTCTGGATCGGGCTGTTGAGCAGGTCGAAGATGCTGGTGAAGCCCTTGTTGGCGTCATCGAAATATGCCATTTGAAATCTCCTTGCGGCCCCTTGGGCCAAGTCATTTTGCTTATGTCTATTACTTGGGGGCGGCAGACGGGATTTAAAGGTCGCTGAGAGTTCTTTTCAGGATTGGAAAGATAATGTTGGATAACAGCAAGTTGCGCGGCGCGCTAAACGGCGCGCAGCCTGCTGCGCTGTCAGTCCTGGCTGTCGGTGAGGGGCTTTGAAAGGCCCTCGAGGAAGTCCCTGTCCTCTATGACGCACGCCTTTTGCGTGCAGGACATCAGGACACTCTCCTGCCCGCCTAAAAGCGCCTGGGGGTTGGCGTACTCTCCAGCCCCGCCCTCAAGCCAGGGCGCGGGGGAGCCGAGCTTGGTGATGAAGGCCGCAGTGAGCTTGCCATCGCCTTCATCCTTCACTGACACCACCTTGTCCAAGGCGCTCACGCCGGCGCGCAAAAGCACCCTGCCGTCCTGGGGGACCACCGCCACGTAGTCCTTGAGCTTTGGCTGCACCTCCATGAGGTAGCCCGTGAACTTGAAGGGCCTGCCGTAGAGATCGCGGTCGTAGAACGTGCCCTGCTCGAGCTTGACCCAGCCGCCCTTCTCAAGAGCGCGGGCGAAGGCGGCCATGCGCTGCCAGCCGCGCCTGGCCGCAGGATGGTATTGCTTTGAGAGGTTCTCTTTGGCATCGGGATCCTCGATGCACAGCGCCATGTCATGCAGCTTCGAGGGAAATCCCGGCGCTGTCACGTAGACCTTCTGGGAATTGAGCGCGGCGTCAAGCCCCGCGCCCACCAGCGCAAGATCCGCGCCCTCCGAGGGAAGCGCGGCGAAGGCGGCTGCGGCAAGCGCCGCGGCGGCATAGATTGGCTTCATGGTTTCACACCTTGTACTTCTGAAAACGGATTTGACATCATGCGGTCGGGCACCAGGAGCTGCCTCTGGATGTGCCCCACCCCCAGGAAGCAGCCGCGGCCCCATATCGATACGTGCTCCGAGGGGTCCATGCTGCAGCCTTCGGCCTCAAAGCCCTCGCCCGTGTGCTGCCTGATGCCGTGCATCAGGCGGTCGGCCTTCTCGTCCGACAGCGTGACTTTTGGGAGCGATGACATCAGAGCGCCCGTGGGCAGGAGCAGGCGGTCGAGGGATGAGAGATCGGCAGGATCCGGCAGCGCGTCGCTCATCTCCTGCAGATCCTCAAGGCCTACCATGCGCCCCTCGGGAAGCCCCTGCACTGCGATGCGCCTGAGCATGGTGACGTAGGCGCCGCAGCCCAGGGCCTCTCCGATGTCGGCTATGAGCGTCCTGATGTAGGTGCCCTTGGAGCATGCAACCTCGATCGTGAACCTGCCATCGCCCTTCTCTAAGAGCTTTATTGAGCTTATGGTCACCTTCCTTGAGGGGATCTCGACCTCGCGCCCGGCCCTTGCGTACTTGTAAAGCGGCCTGCCGCCGACTTTCACCGCGGAGTAGACCGGAGGGACCTGGGTTATCTCGCCTACGAAGCCTTGGAGCGCCTCCTCGAGGCGATCGAGAGCGTCGCCGACTTCGCGGCGCTCGACCACCTCGCCCTCGGCATCGCAGGTCGTGGTGGTCACGCCGAGCGTGCCTTCTGCAAGGTACTTCTTGCCGCCTTCCAAGAAGAACGAGGCGAACTTGGCGCTCTCGCCGAGCAGTATGGGCAGCAGCCCCGATGCGAGCGGATCGAGCGAGCCTGCGTGCCCGCCCTTCCTGGCCCTGAAGATCCCGCGCACGCGGGTCAAGGCGCCTGCTGACGAGAGGCCCTTGGGCTTGTCGAGCAGCAGCACGCCGCTTACATCCCGCTTGGGGATGCGGCTCTGGGGGTGGCGGAAGGTCTCCGCCCCGATTTTAAGGGAGTCTTTCATGGGGCGCTATTGTACCCCAAGCCCTCACCTGGACGGACGCGAGCCTAAGATCCCGCCTAAGTTGTCCTCAAGCCAGGAGACGAGCGGATGCAAGCGCGCGTAGGCCTCGGCGCCGTACCGCGTCAGGCTGTACTCGACCTTGGGCGGGATGGTGTTGTAGGCCTTGCGGCTGACCATGCCGTCAGCCTCGAGATCCGAGAGCGCCTGGGAGAGCATGCGGTCGCTCACCCCCTCGATCTCGCGCTTGATCTCCGAGAAGCGGCGCGTGCCGCTTCCGAGCACCATCAGCACGAGCTCGCCCCACCTGCTGGTGAGGTGCCTCAGGATCTGCCTTGACGGGCACTTCGAGCTGAGCACCCTGCCGCGGATCGCGCCTGCTGCCATGTTGAGATACCTCCTTTCGCGCCCTGTGAAAACGGCGCCTTTCGTCTAGCTATCGGTAAGAATAGCACTTTTAGTAAGGCACTTTTAAAATGAAAGCATTGGGCCGGATCAGGACGCATCCTGCCTTGAAAATCCAGGGTGGTTTATTGTAGGATAAGCCCTGTCTGTGGGGGTCTGTCAGTCCCCGCGTACTTGCGCCGGGTTTAATTGGTCAGGTCCGAAAGGAAGCAGCCAGGGTCCGGAGGCGAGGTACCGCGGTCAGGTTGGCAGATCCCCTCCATCGTTTTCAAGGGTGCAAATTGAGCAGCGACTCCAGCCTCTACGCCAACCTCCATGAGCTCATAGTCTCCGACTACCTGCGCGTTGAGAAGTCGCAGAACTTCTTCGACCTGCTCTCGCGGATGGAAGGCGAGATCTCCATGAAGTCGCCCAACGTCTTCATGATGGTGCGCCCCCGCGGCTTCGGCCTCTCGCTCTCATCGGAGGCGCTCTGCTCGCTGCTTGAGCGCTCGGGGGACTTCGCCGACAGCTCGCGCTACAACTCGGGGCCCATGAAGGAGGCGCTCGAGGCGATGCCGCGCCACCACGTCATCAGCATCGACTTCAAGAAGACGGCCTCGCGCACGCCGCAGGAGTTCTCAGACCACCTCCTCGGCATGCTCCAGGAGCTCTACTGGGAGCACCACCTGCCGGGGCAGCGCAGCAGCTTCACCACCCCCAAGGCCTACTTTGCCGATCTCATAGCCCAGCTCTCCGAGCGCCACCACGACAAGGTGGTCGTGCTCATCGACAACTACGACATCCCCTTCATTCTCGCCTCGCAGATGGAGTCCAGATACCGCCAGGAGGCCGTGTCCATCTACCTTGAGATGCTAAACGTCATCAAGCACTACAGCCAGTGCGTGAAGTGGGCAATGCTCTCAGGGCACATCAAGTTCTCGCTGGCCTCCGAGCTCTCGGAGGGCCTGCCGCTGGTGCACGATCTCTCATCCTCCCCTGAGTACGACACGCTCTTTGGCTTCACGCGCGACGAGGTTATGGGGGTGTTCGGCGATGAGATCAAGGCCCACTGCGGAGCGTCCGGGATCACCACGGATGCCTTCTTAAACCTGCTTGAGCGCTGCTACGGCGGCTTCGTGTTCTCAGACCGCATGCAAAAGGTGTTCTGCCCGGCCTGCGTCAACCACGTGGTCTCAAACGGCTTCCGCATGCTCCCCTACTCGGCCTCGGGCGACTACGCCTTCCTGAGGCAGACGCTCTCCGAGTGCGGGACCGATCTTCAGTGGCTCTACGACAAGGACGGCCAGGATCCGCTTTTTGGCGACAGCCTGCCCCTAAGGCCCAAGGGCAAGCAGCTTGGATCGCTGCTCATCCAGCTTGGCTTTGCCACGCGCGACCGCGTGACCGAGCATGACCTGGGCGGCTTCTCGACCTGGCGCTACCGCTTCTGCTGCCCCAACCTCGACATGGAGGCCACGCTAAAAGCCGTGGCCGGCGAGAAGGGCGGACAGGATCTGCTGCGCGAGCTGGGCGCAGACGTGGCGTAGCGGGCGAACAGGCGCATGGGCTTTCAAGATTCAAGATCCGCGCAAGGCGCAGGAGGACGGCATGTACGATGACATGACACAGGATGAACTGGACGAGGCCTGGAAGGTGCTCTGCACCAGGGTGCTGGGCTTTGCCATCGCGGGCGCTGAGATCACGCCGGAATTGCTGGCCGAAACGATCCCCGGGCTGCCGCCTGAGTACTATCAGGACGCCATCTCGCAGATGCCCATCTACGTCATGGATATAAACAAGGCTGTGCGCAAGCTGTCAGGTCCGCTGCAGGATAAAGTGATCACCAAGCTGCTGGAGGTAGTCCGGAAAACCAACCCGCTAACCATGGATAATTTCATGGCCGAGCTTGCAAAAAGGGGCTACTACTTCAATAACGGCACCTACTCGCGCACCGATCCAAATACGCCCAGGCCTCATGGCGACGCCACGCGCGGCCCGGCCCGCGCGCGCAGGAACAGCATGACCGACGAGCGCAAGCAAAAGCTGCGTCAGGGAATCGCTGATGCGGAAGGACGGCTTGCCTCTATGGTCCAGAGCGCGATGCAGGAAGGGACCAAGGCCGCCGTGCTGGATTTCCGCATCAGGGACAAGGCGCTCCCCGGCAGCGCCCGCATGCGCCTTGAAACTGTGAAAAGCTATGCGGTGAGCGACCACAGCTACCACTCAGAGGAACTGCGCAAGCTGCGCGACTACATAGGCAAGCTCAAGCGCGATCTCAACTCCTAAGCCCTGCCCGCCCCTTGAAAAGGGCAGGCTTTCCTTCACTGCCGCCTGGCCTCAAGCCCAAGCTCACTCCCCCATTTACGAACTTACTGGGGGATGTCCTCGTCCGCGACATCCGATCTTGAGATGGCAAGGCCCTTGAGGACCTTCGCCGAAGGCTCAAGGCGCCTTATCTCATCGTCGGTGCCGCCTAAGTGGCTGCCGCCATGGACGGTGAACGGAGCTATCCGCTTTCCAGAGAAGTCGAGCTTGTCGAACATGGCGTGAAGCGCCATGGGCATGCCGTACCACCAGACGGGGTAGCCTATGAACACCGTGTCGTAGGCTGGGAGATCAGGCAGCGCCTTGAGCTCGGGGCGCGCGTTGCGCTCGGCCTCGCCCTTGGCGAATTTCGTGAGCGCCTCATGCTCTCTTGGGTACTGCTCCACCGTCTCAAGGCGGAAGAGATCGGCCCCCGCGTCCCTGGCCGGGAGCTCCGCCACGTACTGGTTGCTGCCCTTGACCTGCCCGTCGCGCCTAAGCGCGCTGGCCCCGGAGACGGCGTCGACGCCTTGGCAGGCCTTCGACTCCTCGGGCTCTGAGAAAGAAATAGATGACAAGGCTCCTGGCCTGCGCCTGCGGCATGGCAAAGGCGAGGGCGGCCGCGGCGGCTGCAAGAGCGTGCTTCATGGCAAATCCTCCCAAAACATCTCCCTCAATGCTATGGACTCTTGCGGACTTGCGACAATGCCGCTTTTGCAACGCCCCATGCAAGGGGCGCAATGCAAAGATGACAAGGCCCCGTCGATGAGGATGGGGCCTTGCCTTCATCAGGATGGATCAGGGGAACTGGCGCGGGCCGCCCATCTTGGTGAAGCCGCCAGGAGTGCCGCCCGGGCCGCCTGCGATGCCGTCGAAAGCGCGCTTTTCCGAGGCCATCGAGACCGAGGTCTCGTCGTCCACCGAGTAGATCCTGGGGTTGGTGCGGTCGAGAAAGACCCGCACGAGCTGCTCCTGGCGGAACTCGTAGCGGAAGCCGCGCTTCACCGGCCCTGTGAAGAACCTCGGCGCCCGGCTCCCGGTCTCCTTGTAGAGGATCGCGCTCTTGAGCGTCGAAAGCGGGCGCGGGAGCCTGGAGTCGTCGAAGATGACTATGGCATAGGCCTCGCAGAGGATCGGGTACTGCGAGGTGCGCAGGAGCTTGCGCAGCCTCATGTAGGCGGCAAGGCGCCCCAGGTAGAAGACTATGTAGATGATGCAGAGCGCGAAGAGCATCTGGAAGTAGCGCCCCGGGAAGACGTCCTGCCTGCCTGCAAGGCTCAGGCACCACAGCAGGCACAAGAGCGCCGCGACCAGGAAGAAGGAGATGCCAAGCTGCTTCCTGCACACCGTGTCCACGGTGTTCACGGTGAACCTGACGCCCGACTCATTGAGCCTGGACTTCAGGTAGACGTTGGCAGGAAGCCTGATGGTCTTGCGCAAATTTCCTCCGTCGCCCTCAGCGGTCCTTCACCTCTTCCCAGAACTCCTTCTCAAGCCCGTCGTAAAGCTCGGCGCAGCCGTCCTTACGCGAGGTGAGCAGCGAGACTATCACGATGGCCGCCGACGAGAAGATGAAGCCGGGCACCAATGAGTATAAACCAAGGAACGCCCAGTGCTCCCAGAGGATGACCGTGGCGGCGCCGACCACCATGCCGGCCAGGCAGCCCTTGAGGTTCATCCTCCTCCAGAACAGCGAGAACACCACGGCAGGCCCGAACGAGGCGCCAAAGCCCGCCCAGGCGTAGGAGACGAGCTTCAGGATCCCCGAGTTCGGATCGGTGGCGATGATGAAGGCGATGGCCGCGACCAGGAGCAGCATCAGGCGCCCCACCCAGACGAGCTCAGTCTGCGAGGCCTGCGGGCGGAAGAGCCTCCTGTAGAAGTCGGCGGTGAGCGTGGTCGAGGCCACGAGGAGCTGGCAGGAGAGCGTGCTCATGATGGCAGCGAGGATCGCCGAGAGCAGGATGCCCGCGACCCAGGGGCTGAACAGCGTCTGAGTAACGATGATGAAGATCTGCTCGGGGTTGGAGATGGAGACTTCGGGGTGGCGCGCGGCAAAGGCGTTGCCGTAGAGCCCGATGAGCACGGCGCCCAGCAGGCAGAGGATCATCCAGGAGATGGAGATGCGGCGCGCGCCACCCATGCCGCGCACGCTCTTGGCGGCCATGAAGCGCACCAGGATGTGCGGCTGGCCGACGTAGCCCAGGCCCCAGCCGGCAAACGAGATGATGCTTATGAAGGAGACGCCCTTCATGAAGGTCATCAGCGACTCGTCCTTGGCCGCCACCGCGGCGTTGGCCGCCTCGATGCCGCCTGCGTCCGAGAACATGAAGATCGGGGTGATCACGAGGGCGAAGGCCATGAGCGTGGCCTGCACCGTGTCGGTCCAGGAGACGGCAAGGAAGCCGCCGATGAAGACGTAGAGGATGGTGGAGGCCGCGCCGATGATGAGCGCGTTGGAGTAGTCCATGTTGAAGGTCTGCTCGAAGAGCCTGGCCCCCGAGACCATGCCCGAGGCGCAGTACACCACGAAGAAGATCAATATGATCACCGCGGCGGATACCGCGCTGATGCGCCTTTTGTCTTTAAAGCGCGCGGCGAAGTAGTCAGGCAGCGTCAGCGCGTCGGCGGCGTTGGCCGTGAACGAGCGCAGCCTGGCGGCGACGAACTTCCAGTTGCACCACTGCCCGACGGTAAGGCCGATCGCGATCCAAGACGCCGAGAGGCCGGTCACGAACAGCCCGCCCGGCAGTCCCATGAGGAGCCAGCCTGACATGTCCGAGGCGCCGGCCGAGAGCGCGGTGACTATCTTGCCCAGGCGGCGGCCGCCTAGGACGTAGTCGTTTAGCGAATTGGTGGATCTGGCGGCGATGATGCCGATTACCAGCATCCCGAAGATGTAGACGATGAATGTGGTTGTGGTGGTGATCATTGTTGAAGTCCTGTCTGTAGGATTTTGAAATGATACCAAAAAGCCAGGTTGGGCGTTTTTGCATGCCCATCGCACCTTGCTGGAGCACCCTGGGGCGCGGGCATGACCCATGATGAGACATGCCTGAAAAAAGCCCGCGCGAGGCGGGCTTGCAGGACTACGGGAAACTTCAGATCTTGAAGTGGGAGATCGCGTTGAGCATGTCGCTTAGGACCTTCTCGGTGCTCTCAAGGCTCGTCACCGAGTCCTCGACAATGGTGTTCAGTCCCTTGGCCGCGTCGGTGATCTGCTGCATGTTCGAGGAGACCTCGGAGGTCGCGGTGGTCTGCTCCTCGGCGGCCGTGGCGATCTGGGCGATCTGATCGCTCACGTCCTTGACCTTGCTCGAGATGGAATCGAGCTTGCCTGAGACCTTGCCGGCGTTCTCAGCCAGGGAGTTCATGTTCTCAAGGGAGCCGGTGATCGAGTCGTTGGCCGCGCTGGCGTCGCTTTGGATCTGCGCGACCATCTTGGTGATCTGCTGGGTCGAAGAGGCGGTGCGGGACGCCAGGGCACGGACTTCGTCGGCGACGACCGCGAAGCCCTTGCCGGCCTCGCCGGCGCGGGCGGCCTCGATGGCGGCGTTCAGTGCCAGCAGGTTGGTCTGCCCTGCGATGTCCTCGATGGTCTGGACGATCGAGCCGACCTTGTCGGATTGCTCGACCAGCGCCTTGATGAGTTCGGCGTCCTGGTTGGACTTGGAAACCTGGGCGCGGATGCCGTTGATGGTGTCCTCAACCATCTTCACGCCGGAAGAGGTGGTCTCGTTGGACGACTCGGCAGTCTGGGAAGCGCGTTCGCAGTTCTTGGCGATGTCGGCGGTGGTGGAGACCATCTCGTCGGATGCGGCGGCGACGGTCAGCGATCTGTTCTGGGTCTGCTGGGCAGCGTCGACGATCTTGCCGGCGGTATTCTTGATGCCATCGATGCACTGCTCGACGTTCTCAGAGGTGTCCATGATCAGGTGGATGGAAGAGGCCAGCTCGCTGCGCATGGTCTCGAGGGACCTGAAAATCTTGCCAAACTCATCGCCCCTGTGGGTGCTGATCTTCTGGCTCAGGTCGCCGGTGGAGAGGATCTTGGAGATCCTAAGCACCTTGGAGATGCCGGAGTTGAGGGTTGACGAAATCCAATAGGCAAGGTAGGCACACACCAGCACGATCACGCCTGCGAGCACCGCGGTGGTGGTGATGTTGCTCTCGATGGAGTCAGCAGCCTGCTGCGCCTGGTTGACCTGCATGCCGATGACCTTGCCGAGGTCGTCGGTGATGGAGAGGTACATCGGGTCGAGAATGCCGACTATCTCGTCCTTGGCCGCCTCGAGATCGCCCTTCTGGAGCTTGGGGATCATGTTGTTCCTGATGTCGGATAGGTAATTCGGGGCGATCTGCTTGATGTTGCCGATCTCCTTGGAGTAGCGGTTGGTCTGCAGGTTGTCGATGGACTTGGAGAAGTCGTCGAGGTCGGCGGACAACGCATCGATCTGCTCAGCCGAGGCGGGTCCCTGGGCCGTGCTCATGTTCTGGATCTTGAGGTGGGCCGCCCTGATGGCCTTCATCGTCGAGAACGTGCGGTTGAAGTTCACCTCGAGGATGTTGTTGGCAGTGCTTGCCAGCTCTGAAGTGGCCACCGAGTGGCGGATCGACTGCACCGCCAGGAAGATGATGACCAATGAGAGGATCGTGAAGACGAATATCAGCTTGGCTTTGACGCTGACGTTGTAGAACTTGAAAACCATCTAGTAGCAAACCTCAATCAAACGGCGGACACTTTATATTGTTCTTGTTGTTCAGGCAGCCCGTACCGCATTGGCCGCCTTGTCCAATCAAGCGCAAAAGGACGGCTGCCATAATCCGTCCGCCCTGTTGCGCTTCATGAACCGCTCACCTCATTATCGGCAATAAAGGATAGCTTTTGAATAGCGACCAATAATTTTTTATGTTTTGTAAAACAAAAAAACTTTTGCCTTGTCCAGCCGATTGTACAGCCATTTTAGGTTATTTCCATTCCGCTGGATATTGTCAATTTTATACATTTATTACCATCAGATGGAAAGCAGCATCTGCCATGCAAGAGGATCGAGTAGGGGGAGTTTTCGCTCGCCCATCTCACACTGCGCGGACGTGCGGTTCTCGCATCCCCGGCGGGTACTACGCCCTCTGCTGACTTCCGCCTATTCGCTGTTGCCAGCCTTGCGGCCTGGGCGGATCTCCCCGGGTAGGAACGCACTCTTTCTCTCCTTCCGCCTGTCGCCTCTACACATGCGGATCTGGTTGGATGCCGGGCTTGCGATATTTGGCACGCTCGCCCTCCGCGCATGCCTAAGACGCTTCCTGTTCGTCAGGCCGGAGATTTGCTAGCCGCTTCCTTCAGCCTGCGCGTTGCCGTGCACGCCTTGCGGTTGGCTGCCCCTTGCCTCCAACGGCCAGGTTCGGGACTTTCACCCTATAGATTGCGCTCATGCCGAGCACACCAAGAAAAAACCGGCCATATGGCCGGTTTTTTTTCCAAGCGGGAGGCTCCGTCACACGGAGCCTTGCATTAGTCCTTGAGATCCGAGAGCAGGCCCTTGAAGCCGTCGTTTAAGATCGGGAAGACGAAGCCGCTGCCCTTGCCCAGATCGTTGCGCTCGATGTGGAAGGTGCAAGCGCCGCGCTCGCGCTTCCACTGCGAGGTGGCCAGGCGCTGGTAGTAGCGCTTGACGAAGGTCAGGCGCTCCTCCTTCGTGAACTGCGGGAAGAGCACGCCGAGCTCGGAGGCGATGCGCGCGGGAGCGTAGAGCGAGCCCTGCTGCATCTGGTGGATCGCGTCTAGCACCACGTACGGCATCAGGTCGCGCTCGTCGGTCTGGCCGGGCTTGAGCTCGGCGGTCGGGGCCTGGGCTGCGATGTAGGACATCTGCGGCAGATGCATGGTTAGGCCCTGGTCCACCTTGATCCCCTCGTCTGCGATGTGGCGGTTGATCTTGAGGATGCGGCTCTTGGAGATGTCGCCTATGGGGGCGAGACCGCCGCAGGTGTCGCCGTCCATCGTGCAGTAGCCCACCGCGTCCTCGGAGGCGTTGCAGGTGGTCAGGAGCAGCTTGTTGTAGCGGTTGGCGATCATCCAGATCCCCGGGGCGCGGCAGCGCGCCTGGATGTTCTGGAGCGTGAGGTCGTCGTGCTCCCAGGTCAGCGGGGTGTCCGGGGTGGTGGAGTTGACGATCGAGGTGTAGTCCTCGACGAGCTTTGAGATCGACCACTCGTAGTGGGTGGCGCCAAGGCCCGAGGAGACCTCCTTGGCCGCGGTCCTGGTCACGCTGCCCGAGACGTCCGATCCCTGGTAGACGGTGATGAGGGCCTTGGGCATGATCTTGGCCTTCACATACTGCTCGATGTCACCGCCGTCGAATGCCGGGACAGGGAGGCCGACGGACTCGAGCTGCTCCTTGAAGGCATCGAAGCCCTGCTCGCGCAGCGAGCTGATGAGCCCCAGGCACACGGCCGTGGCGCACAGCCCCGAGTCGGCGCCGCCTGAGAGCGATAGCGCAAAGCCGCTGGCCTTGGTCTTGAGCATCCAGTCGTAGAGGCCCAGCGCCACGGCGCGGACAATCTGATCGTACTCAGGCAACGGGGCGGCGATGCCCTCGTCTGGGGTGAAGAGGCGCTCGCGCTTGAAGGTAAGCTCCGTGGAGGCGGCGATGATGTTGCCCTTCTTGGCCACGAGCGACAGTCCGTCATAGACGCTGCTGCCGCCTTCGCAGCCGCACAGCGAGGTCGTGACGACGGTGGTGTCAAGGGCCAGCGACAGCGCGGCGGCCGCGATCTCGCGGCGGCGGCGGCCGCCCAGCTCATAGCGCTCCGAGGCCGGGGCGACCACGAGGCCGGCGGTCTTCAAGGCCGGGATGTCGGCCACGCTGAAGAACACGCCCACCGAGGTGCCGTCCACGTCGTGCAGGCGGGTCGAGACAATGCGCTCGGCGCCTAAGACGAAGGTCTCGTCGGGGCCTGCGGTGGTCAGCGAGCGCACGCGCGGATCGCGCGAGTCGGTGAAGGCCGAGGCCGCGCTCACGCCGACGACGGCGCCGCGGCGCACGATCACATAGGCGTCATAGGCGTGCCCGTCGGAGCCCTGGAGCACCGTGCCGACGCCCGCGGTGACGCCCTCCGGGAGGTTGTACTTCAAGGAGAGCACCGCCTGCGCGCACTGCTGCATGAAGGAGGGCACTTGGAAGATGTCGCCGCAGTCGGCCCCGGGGATGCAAAGTTCGGGGAACGCCACAAATTTGATGCCCTGTTTGGCGGCTTTTGCGCACAGGTCTAAGATTTTTGACAAATTACCGTTAATATCTAACGCAAGAGAATTTATCTGCCCTGCGGCAAAAAAAGAATTAACCATAAAGCAAGCGGCAAGCGCTCCTCCTCAGAAAAATCCATACTGCGTTGGAATTTAGCACAAGCCCGGCCGTTGGAAGCGGGGTGCCCCGATTTTGGGATTCTGGAAACATGACTGACCACATAGCAAATGGGCCAAAACACGTCATTTCGGCCGGACACTGCCGCCACATGGGGGCCACCATCGAGAATGACGGCGTGAACTTCGCCGTCTGGTGCCCGGACGCCAGGGTGATGGAACTGCTGCTCTTCTCCGCCCCGGACGACGGCAATCCAGAGGTGATAACCCTCGAATCAGACCTCTTCCGCTCAAGCTACTACTGGCATGTCAAGGTGCTCGACGCGAGGGCCGGGCAGATCTACGCCTGGCGCGTGCGCGAGCGCGCCGCCTCCAAGCTGAGCGGCGTCGCCTCGTCGATCCCGGGCTTTGCGCTCATCGATCCCTACAGCTCGCGCGTGGTCTTCCCCGAAGGATACCGCCGCTTCCAGGACCCCGACTCGGAGCTCTCGCTTAGGACCTGCGCCAAGAGCGCGGTCGTGGACATCGACGACTACGAGTGGGGCCTCGACATCCGCCCGGGGATCAGCCTGCGCAAGACCATCATCTACGAGATGCACGTGCGCGGCTTCACCGCCTCTCAGACCTCTGGGCTTGAAGAGGGCGTGCGCGGCACCTACCGCGGCCTCATCGAGAAGATCCCCTACCTGGTCGAGCTTGGGATCACCGCAGTCGAGCTCCTGCCCGTCTACCAGTTCGACGTCCACGACGCCCGCCCCGGCATGAAGAACTACTGGGGCTACAGCCCGATGAGCTTCTTCGCGCCGCACGAGTCATACTCCTCGGACCGCTCGCTCATGGGCCCCTTGAACGAGTTCCGCGACATGGTGCGGGCGCTGCACCGCAACAACATCGAGGTGATCCTCGACGTCGTGTACAACCATACCTCCGAAGGCGACGAGTGCGGGCCCATCTACTGCTTCAAGGGCTACGATCAGAACGGCTACTACATCCGCGAGCAGGACGGCAGGTATGCCAACTACTCAGGCTGCGGCAACACCTTCAACGGCAACTCGCCGGTCGTGCGCGCGCTCATCCAGGACTCGCTCATCTTCTGGAAGGACAAGATGCACGTCGACGGCTTCCGCTTCGACCTCGCGGCGATCCTCGCTCGCGATCAGGACGGCAACCCGCTCTCATTGTCCCCCACGCTCCTTGACATCGACGCCAACCACCACCTGGCTGACGCGAAGATCATCGCCGAGCCCTGGGACGCCGGCGGGCTGTACGCCCTAGGCAGGATCTCGGGATCGAAGTGGCGCGAGTGGAACGGGCGCTTCCGCGACGACGTCAGGCGCTTCATGCGCGGCGACAACGGCATGGTCAAGGACTTCGTCAACCGCATCATCGGCTCGCCTGACATCTACAACGAGCGCACGGTCGATCCCCAGAAGAGCCTGAACTTCATAACCTGCCACGACGGCTTCACGCTGCGCGATCTCGTGACCTACACGAGAAAGCGCAACGAGGCCAACGGCGAAGACTGCCGCGACGGCACCGACGAGAACTTCTCGGCAAACTACGGCGTCGAGGGGGTGACGAACGATCCGCACATCCGCAGCCTGCGGCTGCGCCAGTGCAAGAACTTCATGGCGCTGACGCTTCTGTCGCTCGGCACCACGATGATCTGCATGGGCGACGAGGTGCTCAGGACCCAGAACGGCAACAACAACGCCTACTGCCAGGACAACGACACCTCCTACTTCGACTGGAGCTACGAGGACGATCCCGACGCCGTGGAGATGCTCCGCTTCACCAAGGGGATGATCAGGATGCGCGATCCCGCGCCCGCGGCGAACCTGAGGCGCGTCTCGTTCAACACCCAGGTGAGCTTCCTTTCAAAGGCGCTGCGCGACTGGCGCCTCCAGTGGCACGGGGTCAAGCCCTTCCAGCCCGACTGGTCTGATCAGTCGCACTCCATCGGCATGCTCGTCTACTCGGCGGCCTACGGGCTCTACGCCTATGTCTTCGTGAACGCCTGGTGGGAGGATCTGACAGTCGAGCTGCCGCCCTCCCCTGCCGGGGTGCGCAACCCCTGGTTCAGCATCATCGACACCTCAAAGCCCGCAGATCCAGAGCCCGAGCATTTGTTCGGCAACCGCCGCTTCCACGCAGGCGACATCTTCCGCGTCCCCTCGCGCACGGTCATGCTCTTCATAAGCCCGAACGTCTGAGAAGGGCCTCTCTCCCAAGGCAGGCGGCGCAATGCGCCGCCTGCACATTTTCAGGACTTTGATCCACGCTGCGGCCTTGCGCGGTGTGAGGCAGCTTGCAGATCCGCAAATTGCGTGAAAACGTTTGCGCCCGCGCGGTTACAATTGCGCATCGCACCTATGGCAGAACCAATAAAAAGAACCCAAGTGGAGGATCCAATGCCGCAGCCAATTCCGACCGAGAGCGCCCAGCAGAAGAAGGACCGCGTGCGCCGCAACCTGCGCATCATCGCGCTGTGCGTCGCCTGCTACTACTTCATCTCGGCCGGCTTCACCTGGTACAACGACCACCAGGCCGAGAAGACCCGCCTGCTTCCGCAGGTGGAGAACGTGTTCGCCTCGGAAAGCGACTTCGGCAAGGCCCTTGAGGCCGCCTCGAACGGCAGCGCCGATCTCAATGCGGACGTCGATGCCGGCAGGATCAGCTTGGAGCAAGGCGGCCAGGGCGTGGCCAAGGCCGTGTTCCAGGCCAAGTTCGAGAACGGGCTCAACGTCATCGAGAAGACCCGCGCCCGCGCCTTCCTGAAGGCTTGCGAGAACACCTCGGACGAGAAGACCATCGACAAGCTCATGGAGATCCTCTGCATGAACGAGACCGACAGCTCCAAGCTCAAGAGCGGGCTTGAGGCGGCGACGCGCCGCGTAAGCTACAAGCTCACCGCCGCAGGCAGTTCCTTCAGGGTCGAGGCATCGAGGATCAAGTAGCCTAAAGGCACGCCCACAGGTCCACCCCGCCCCGCAGTGTCTCGGCGGGGCATCCGATTACAAGGCGGGCCCCTTGGGGGGCGCGACTTGCCCCTGGGTGCCTTGCACTCTCCAAAAACAAGAAAAGCGGGCAAGTGCCCGCTCTTGAGTTCAAAATCCAGCCCCGGCTTTACTGGCCGATGCTGCTCATCGCATCCATGATGGTGGCGTCAGGATTCTGCTTGCAGAAGGTGCCCAGGTGGACGCCCAGCTCCTTGGTGTAGTTGTCGTCCATCACGGTGTTGTCGCTGGCGGCGGAGAGGTAGCCGTCGATCCACATGATAATCATGGGCATGCTCTGTCCGCTCTGCAGGAACTCAGAGCACTTGAGCTTGGACATGTCCTGATCCTCGGCATTGGCGGCGCCGGCGGACATGGTTAAGGCCAGGGCTGAAACTGCCGCGATAAGAAACTTCTTCATAAATACTCCAGTAATAGTTGATTCTCAATGGAAGGAGCGTGAATTACTACTTCAACGCCGAGGCAGCGTCGAGGATCGTCGCATCAGGGTTCTGCGAGCAGTAGGTGCCCATGTGCTGGCTGAGCTTCTGGATCCACTCGTCGCTGATAACGGTGTTCTCGCTCTTCTGGGACATGTAGCCATCGATCCACATCACGAACATGGGAATGGCATCCTTGCTCTGGAGGAACTCGCTGCACTTGATCGAGGCAACGTCAGTCTCTTCAGCCTGCGCGGCGATGGAGCCGCCAGCCAAGGTGGCCGCAAGAGCCATCATCACTAAAGCACGTTTCATAAGTTAATCCTTTTTGGGTATTTCAAACCTAACTTGCGCCCCTAAATGTATGGGTCGCATTTTGACCCATTTTCTTGCCTTTAAGCTATAATTCTTCTCCTTGTTATTTTTGTAAAAAAGTCTGTTTAGGGCTTGATTTTCCACGCCTATTGTGCTACCGTCGATATTGTAAATTGATGAGCGGTACAGGCGCTTGAATATGATTTATCCTTTCATCAGGGTTCCGCTTCCGGACATCAG
>CACYPI010000053.1 GCA_902776275.1 uncultured Aeromonadales bacterium | reverse complement strand
CCCTTCCCCATGCCGCTTCTGCGATAAAAAGTTAACCGATTAAGATATCGAATGATTTTTTAATTAAAAAAGACTTGACTTAGGTCGCTTCATAACAGAGTTTTTAAGAAATTCAAAAATTGAAAGGATGTCTGCAATGAAAACCATACTCATCGAAGAACCCCGCAAGGTGAAGATCATCGAAAACCCGATCCCCGTCCCCAAGGAAGGCGAGGCGCTCCTGAGGATCCTCCGCGGCGGCATCTGCGGATCGGATCTCGGCACCTACCGCGGCAGCTTCGCCTACGCAAGCTATCCCCGCGTCCCGGGCCACGAGTTCTCGGCGGAAATAGTCGAGCTCAACGGCGACGGCTCCAAGTACGGACTTAAGAAGGGCATGATCGTCACCTGCAACCCGTACTTCAACTGCGGCCACTGCTACTCCTGCGAGAGGGGCCTGGTCAACTGCTGCGAGCACAACGAGACCTTGGGCGCCCAGCGCGACGGCGTGTTCTCCGAGTACGCGGTGATGCCCTTTGAGCGCATCTACGACGGCAAGGGCCTCGATCCGGCGCTGCTGGCGGCCATCGAGCCCTTCTGCATCAGCTACCACGGCGCGGTGACCCGCGGCCGCGCCAGCAAGGGCGACACCGTGCTGGTCATCGGCGCGGGCACCATCGGCACGCTCGCGGCGGTCGCGGCCAAGTCCCAGGGCGCCACGGTCTACATCTCCGACGTGGCCGAGAAGAAGCTCAACTATGCCGTGAGGAACTTCGGCCTCGACGGCGGGATCCTCAACACCGGCGCGGACTTCATCGACCGCTGCTTCGAGATCACCAAGGGCAGGGGCTTTGATGTGGCGATCGAGGCCGTCGGACTGCCGGGGACCTTCCAGAACGCCATCGACGCGGCGGCCTTCGGCGGGCGCGTCGTGCTCATCGGCGTGGGCAAGAAGAACCTCGACTTCAACTTCACGCTGCTCCAGAAGAAGGAGCTCAACGTGTTCGGCTCGCGCAACGCCTTGAAGCAGGACTTCTTGAACCTCATCGACCTGGTCAAGTCCGGCAAGGTCGACATCAGCAAGGCCGTGACCAACACCTACGCGCTCGACGACGCCCCCAGGGCCTTCGACGAGTTCGACCGCAACGGCGCGGACATGCTGAAGGTGGAGATCGACTTCACCAAGTAAGAGAAAGCCTGCAGCGCAAGGCCGCAGGCTATTGCGAAACTGGCTTGCGAATCTGGCGCGCCATCGGCGCGCCTGTTTTGTCTCAGTCCTTCACCGGTCCTTCGAGGATCATGAGGCAGTTCTTGCAGTCGAACTTCAAGTCGAAGTACGTCCTGCCGATCTTGAGCCTCAGGTGCTTCACCTTCCCGTCCTGGCCGTGCTTATGGCACATGCCAAAGCAGAACCTCAGGCAGTGCTTTGAGACGAGCACGCCCTGCGGCCCCTCGGGCCTCTCCATCTCGTAGGCAGGCTTCACGTCCTGCCCGCCGTGCGCCTCGTAGAAGTCCAGCGCCTTGCGGTTCATGATGTTGGCGCGGAATCCCAGGTGCCGCTCGGCCTCAGGGAGCAGCGGCGCGTCCGTGAAGTGGTGCTCGACGTGCACGCGGCGGGACTGCTTCTGCTCATGAAGCGCGGCGATGGCGTCGCGCCTTAGCCCATTGATGAGGCTCTGGGGCATGAAGTGGTGGTGCGGCAGTTCAAGCGTGAGCTCCTTTAGCTCATAGTGGCTCTGCCCGAGCCTGCCCAGCTTGTCGCGCAGGTTCTGCTCGAGGCGCCCAAAGTCCGAGGCCTGCTGGAGCTTGGGGATCGTGCATTGCGCCACGGCCTTGGCGCCGGTCTCGTCCTGCGCCTCAAGCGTGGCCCCGTCGTCAGTCTCGAAGTAGCGCAGCGCGAGCGCGAGCGTGCGCGTCGAGGACTCGCCTTCAAGCGAGCGCTCGAATGCAGCGTCCTTGCTGCGGTAGAACACGGTGCCTGCCTCGATTTCAGGTAGCCTCTGGAAGATCTCGGCACTGCCGCTCTCGCGCGCCGTGCTCACGCGGAAGCCCTCGAGCGTGCCCTTTGCGGTGTAGTAGTTGAGGCTGTCGCCGTTGTGGAGCGCGACGCCCTTGTCGAGCTTGAACCTGAGATCGTGCGCGCCCTGGGCCATCAGTGTGCCGATGCGTGTGCCGACGAAGCCCGGGGCGTCGAAGTTGGCGTAGTTCTCCTTCACCTCATGGGCGTTGTACTCGGTGAAGCCGCGGTTGAAGCTCTTTGAGATATCTGGCTTGAACGCGGTCCTCGTGGTGCCGTAGGAGCTGCGCCTCACATCGGGGAAGCCCTCGAGCGTTTTGTCGATGAGCGCGCGGTAATAGGCGGTGACGTTGCGCACGTAGCCCTCGTCCTTGAGGCGACCCTCGATTTTGAAGGAGGAGATCCCAGCATCGATGAGCTCGCCCAGGTTGGGCGCCTGGCTTAGGTCCTTCATCGAGAGCAGGTAGCGGTCGCGGGCGAGGCAGTTGCCGTCGCCGTCGTAGAGCGACTGGGCGACGCGGCACAGCTGCGCGCACTCGCCGCGGTTTGCAGAGCGCCCGGTGATGGCCGCGCTCAGGTAGCACCTGCCGCTCACGCCCACGCACAGCGCCCCGTGGATGAAGCACTCAAGCTTCACCTGGGTCCTCCTGCGGATCTCCCTTATCTCGCGGATGCTCAGCTCGCGGGCGAGCACCACCTGTGAGAATCCGGCGTCCTCCAGGAACTTCACCTTCTCAGGGGTGGAGTTGTCCTGCTGGGTCGAGGCGTGGATCTCAAGGGGCGGCAGTTCCCCCTGCAAAAGCCCCATGTCCTGCACGATGAGCGCGTCGGCCCCGGCGTCGTAGAGCTTGAAGGCAAGCTCCCTTGCCTTCTCAAGCTCCTCGTCGGTGAGGATGGTGTTGAGCGTCACGTGCACCTTGGCGCCAAACTCGTGGGCGAGGCTGCAGACCTCTTTGATGTCCTCGAGGCTGTTGGGCGCGGCGGCGCGGGCGCCGAAGGCCGGCCCGCCGATGTAGACCGCGTCCGCGCCGCTCATGATTGCGGCGCGCGCGCACGCCTTGTCGCGCGCCGGCGCTAGAAGTTCGATGGTCCTCATGGCTTAAATGCTCCCTGGGCACTGATGCTCCACGAGCGCTCCGCAAAGCGGGGGAATGCGCATGGCGCCTCCGGATCCGTGCAAATTCATGAAATCAGCTCCCTGCGGCATGGCGAAGTCATGCGCAAGGGAGCTGCGGTTGAGCGCCACGGCAATGGCTTTGCCGAGGCTTGGCATCAGGATTTCGGCGCTCTGGCGATCCTGGCTCCAGACGACCTTCTTTGGCGCTGCGGCAACTTCGGCCGCGCGGCGGAGCAGGTCAAGGCGCTCTTCGCTCATGGCGGTCAGATCGTCGCCCGACATGAAGATCCCGTCGGAGGCGAGGATCGACCCGAGATGGAAGGCGTACTCTCCTTCCGATGCGCGCTGATCTCCGAGATCGCAAAGCAGCAGGCAGTCCGGATCGTTCAGCCACATGCTCCGGTTCATCCAGGATCTCAGGCTGCAGGCCTCGGAGTTGGCGGCGAACACCCTGGCATTGCGCGCCGCGTCGTCGGCGACCCTCATGCCGTCGACCAGGCCGCTGCAGGCCCACAGCGGGGCGTTGCAGCCCAATATGAAGCTGTCCTCGCCAGCGCCCTCGCGGATCGCCTGCAGGGCAAGGCGCACGTTCATCACCCCGGTCATCGGTGTGCTGAACGAAAGCCCCTCGTAGGCGCCCCAGTAGAGCGAGTCGAGCTTGAAGAGCCTGATCCCGTATTTGCGCCGAAGCTCGCGCACCACCGAGGCCATCCACTTCCGGACCTCGGGGTTGCCGTAGTCGAGCGTGAGCCATGGGAGGTCGCGCCAGCCGCCGTAGGTGAGGTCAGAGGCGCTTGCGATGCCGCCGCCGGGATTGCGCGCCAGCCACTGCGGATGCTCGCGCGCAAGGGCAGACGCTCCGGACGCGATCATCGGGGCAAGCCAGATCCCGGGAACCTTGGAGGCATCGCGGATGTCCGAGCAGATCCCGCCAAGACCGCGGGGGAACTTGCCTGAGAACGAGAGCCAGTCGCCCATGTGCTCCTGGTAGCCGTCGTCTATGAGCACGCAGTCAAGCTCCGGCAGTGTCTTGAGCACCTCAAGGCTGTCGCGGACGTATTCCTCGGTCACCTTCTCGTAGCGGCTGTACCACGAGCACCACCCCATCGGCGGCCTTTTGGACGCGGGGCGGCCCCTGCCGGCGATTGACGCGAAAAGCGAAAGCGCCGATTGCAGATCCTCCGAGGCTATCTGGCAGAACCCCTCGCCCTCAAGCGCCTGGCCGGGGATGCGCCCCTGGCCGTCTGAGATCCCAAGTGAGACTTCGACCCTGCATGACGAGGCGTCGATGAGGAATCGGCCCTTTGACGCGCTGCAGGTGGTGAAGCCCAGAAGCGTCCAGCCGCCCCTTGAGTTCTCGAAGGCCGCAATGCCGTAGGCCTCGCGTACCGGCCCCTTCAGGGGATCATGCCGGTAGGGCAGGTCGTCGTCGGGGCACCTCCCGGCGAAGATCCTCTGCCCGATCGTCCCCTCTTGCAGCGAGAGCATCTGGAAGCCCTCGGCGTAGATCCTGCTTGAGCGGGAGGGCTCGAGGCCGTCGCCTGCGATCCACTCCGACGACGGCCATGCGGCCTTTTTGGACGGGATGAGCGAGAAGAGCTCGGCCCTGGCGCTGCCAAGGGACGCGGCTCCCTTCGGCCTTGCCTCCAGGTCCCCTTTTAGGATCGCGCTCACAGCCTGCCTCCCCCGGCTATCGCGGCGACAAGACCGCGCACTCCTGCGAGGATCTCGTACATGGCGCGCTCGAACTCCCTGGTGTACCAGGGATCGTCTATCTCATTGCCTCCTGCGTAGGAGAGCAGCAGACGCACCTTGTCAAAGCCGAACTCCCCGAAGCGGCGCTTGTAGAGGGCGATGTTCTCCTCGTCCATCACCACCACGAGATCGGACTTTTCAATGTCGCTGCGCGTTGCCTGGCGCGAGATGTGGCTGGGATTGTCAAAGCCTTCGGCGATGAGCAGGCGGCGCATCGGCTGGTAGATGTCCTCGCCGACGGCTTCCGAGGACAGCGCGGCCGATTCGGCATGGGCGCGGGCGGAGATGCCGGCACTGCGGGCTTCGCGGTTGAAGAGGAGCTCGGCGACGGGCGAGCGGCAGATGTTGCCGTGGCAAAGAAAGAGGATCTTTTTCAAGGCTGTGTTCCTGCGGGTTCAGCGCGAGCGCTTTGGGGTCAGCGCTGCATGGGAGGAGGCTAAATGGCAGGCCGAAACGGCGCTGTCAAAGCGCAATTATAGTAAAAAACTGTTTGAAAGCAATTAGGTTTTGCCAAGGCAGCAGCCTTTGGCATCCGCCTTTGTCAGGCCTTGCGACCGCAGAGCACGCAGGCTGAGGCCTGGGCTGCCGATGAGAGCATGAGCGCGATGGCGGAGGAGATGGCCGGCATGAGGTCGAGGCCGATGCATGCGGCCGCAAGCAGCACCTGCAGCACAATGAAGATCCACGAGATCAATCGCTCCTCGGAGAGCGCCTCGCCGGCCTTGCGCCTGGCGCGCGCGAGCTCGAGCACGTCATTTGAGCCTATGACCACGGCGGCGTGCGAGCACAGCGACGGCCCCATCGAGAGCAGCGCCACGGGGACGCCGGCGGCGTCTGCGGCCTCGATGCTGTGGGTGAAGGCGATGACATGGCTGCCGCGGTCGTGGGCGTAGGCCGCGACGGCGGCGGTCTTCTCGTCGGCGTTCATGCCGCTTGAGATCTGCAATATGGCAGCCTGATCGGCGATGGCCTTGAGCGTCGCCTGGGAGTCCGAGGAGAGCAGGGCTATCTCATGCCCGGTCGCGCGCATGTACGAGACGAGCTCTTTCATATGAAAGCGCACGCTGTTGGAGAGGGCGATGGCGCCGATGATGTTGGCGCCGTCGGCAAGCAGGATCACGGTCTTGCCCTCGCGCCTGAGCGCGTTGAGCTTGTCGGCGTCGCGGCCGAATGCCGCCTTGCCGCCCTTGCGCATGAACTGCTCGCTGCCGCATTGGTAGTCGGTGCCCTCGATCATGGCGTAGCAGCCAAGCTGGGGGTAGCGGCGGCCGCGGGTGACTGGAAGCGGCTTGACGCGGCGCCTGACCGCCTCGCGGATGATCGCCCGCCCGATGGTGTCAGGATCGGCAAGCTCCGCCGAGGCGGCAAGCGCCACCACCTCGTCCTCGGGGGTGCCGCGGAACCCCAGCACGTCGGTGAGCGAGGTCAGCCCGTCGGTGAGCGTCCCGTTCTTGTCGGTGAGGAAGACCGAGCTCCTGGCGAGGTTCTCAAGATCGGCCTTGGACCTCACCAGGGTGTTGCGCTCCATGAGGGCCGCCATGGCGTTTGCAAGCGCCAGCGAGGGCACGGCGCAGATCGCGCGCGGGCAGGCTGAGCAGAGCACCGCCGCGGCGGTGAGCATGTCGTCCTTGGCAAGGAAGGTTCCGACGGCGGCGGCGAAGGCGAGGTAGCCCATGGCCCTGCCGATGCGCTGCATGGAGATCTCGCGCTCGGAGAAGCGCGCCGAGAGCAGCCCGGCGCCGGGGAAGGACTTGAGCGCCTTCTCGGTCGCGTCCTTGAAGAAGCGCGAGAGCAGCGTGTCGGCCTGCCCGAGCCACAGCACGAAGAAGCACATCCACCAGTGGGGGATGGCGGCGCAGATGGCCCCGGCGCCCAGGATCAGGATCCTCGGATCGATGATGCTGGCGACCTTGCCCGGGCGCGAGGCGGTGCGGATGCAGGCGCGGGCGAGCGCCAAGGCAGGGATCGCGGTCCCGGCCCAGAGCAGCGGCATGGGCGGGCAGAGGCTGAACTGGAGCGCGATGAAGGCGCAGCTGCACAGCGCCATGGCAAGGCACAGCCCCAGGTAACCTTCCACTAGCTTCATTGGCATCCTTCCATTGCCCGGGCGTGATCCGCCCCCGATAACAATCCATATCCGGCGCGCGGCGCCATCTGGCGGCGCCTCCGTCGTCCACGCATTCAATTGTAGGCGATCACGGCCCAAGGCGCATAAAAAAAAGCCGCGGTCATGCCGCGGCGTCAAAGCGTGTGGAAACTTTATGGTCAGCGGACGCTCATGATGGCGTCCATCATGGTGTTCTGGGTCTGCAGCGCCTGACAGTTGGCCTGGTAGGTGCGCTGGGCGATGATGAGATCGACGAGCGAGGCGGTGAGATCGACGTTGGACTGCTCGAGGTTGGCGCCCTTGATGGCGCCCGCCACGCCCACGTTGGCCTGGATGGCCATCGGCTCGCCGGAGTCGATGCTCTCCTGCCACTGGGTGTCGCCTATCTTGGTGAGGCCCTGGGGGTTGATGAAGTTGGCCATCGCGACCTTCGCAAGGTGCACCTGGCGGCCGTTCGAATAGGTCGCGAGCATCACGCCGTCGTCGTTGACTGAGATGTTGGTGAGCAATCCGGTTGAGTAGCCGTCGTCGGTCGGGGTCACGGAGACGTTGAACGACGAGGAGCCGTACTGGGTCGAGGCCATCGTCACCGAGACTCCCTGGGAATCGTCCACGCCGCCGCCCATGGCGTTGACTAGCGTGTGGCCGGTGTCGGTCTTGTAGCTGCCAGCCGCATTGGCCAGGTAGAAGTTGCCTTTTTCCGGGATGCACTTGGCGTCCTGCACCTGCCCTGAGGTGTTGAACACCAGCGTGGCGCCATGGATGGTCTTTCCGTTGAGCGGCGAGGAGCCGTTTGCGACGGTGAATCTTGCTTTGTCTGTGGTGATGGCACCCTTGTCGGCATCGTAGAGGTCGACGAGGTTGCTGTCTTCTGTGCCGTCGACCATGGCGATGACGTTCCAGGTGGTGTAGCCGTCTCCATCAGGGGCAAGCTTGTCGTTTTTTATGAAGTAATAGGTCAGGGTGTGCGCACCGCCCAAGGAGTCGTGGATGGTCTGCGAGGTCGCAGCGTTGTAGGTGGTGCTGTCGGTCGGATCGAATTCGGTGATCGTCTTTGCTTTGGCGTTCGCCGGAAGGTTCACGCCGATGGAGAGCTTGGAAGAGGCCTTCGGGGCGCCGGTGGTCGAGGGGATCTGCAGCGCGTGGGTGGCGCTGACGGTGAGGTTCGTCGCCTCATCCTGATCATTGATGTCGTAGAACTGGAGGTAGTCGCCAGATGAGGTCACCACATAGCCGTCGGCGTTGATCTCGAAGGCGCCGTTCCTCGTGTAGGTGCGCGACTCGGTCGCCTGGGCGTTGGTGGCGTTGGCCGATGGAGCCAGCACGAAGAAGCCGTTGCCCTCGATCGCCATGTCTAGGTTGTTGCCGGTGTCGCCGGTCAGCGAGCCCTGGGAGAACTGCTGGGCCACGGTTGAAGTCAAAACGCCCATGCCAGTGGCGGTCTTGGTCGAGGTGAAGACATTGCTGCTGTAGATGTCGGCGAACTCGGCGCGGGACTTCTTGAAGCCGTAGGAATTGGCGTTGGATATGTTGTTCGATGTTACGTCCAGGTATTTCTGGCAGGCGTTGAGGCCGCTTAAAGGGATGCCAAACATTCTATTGTCTCCACACTACTGTATTTGTTATTTGCTTTCTCTCGCTGGGCTCGTGCATCGCGGCATTGCCTTGCCGCGCGCTTATCCGCTCTTTTTTTTATTTAATCAGGGCTCAGGCCCTTTGACCCATGATGAGCAAGGGTCGTGCCAACTGGTGCTTATTATGCAATTTCAATCAGTTGACGCGGATTTTAGGGAGGAAACCAGAGCTTTGGAAGCGGCAAAGCTTGCCGCGGCGCGGCAAAGCGGATGGGCGTTTTGTGACGAATGGAAGGGATGATGCGGCAAGGGCGGCAATGCCCGGCGCCAGGCTGGATGGAAGGAACTGCGGCGCCTTGAAGGCGCCGCAGGGTTGGGATCAGTCGCGCACCGAGTCGATGCGGAAGCGGTTCTCGCGGCGGTTGCGCGCGTGGATGGCGTGGGCGTTCTTCATGGCGATGAGCAGCGCCAGCACGAAGAACCCTCCCGGAGGCAGGATCGCCACGAGGTAGGTGTAGTCCGAGGGGTAGAGCACGGTCTCAAGGCCGCTGGCCCAGGAGCCGAGCACCGTGCCGGCCCCGGCCATCCAGGTGCCGGCGCCTAAGATCTCGCGGATCGATCCCAGCACGAAGAGCACCAGGCCGAAGCCCAAGCCCGTGCCAGCCGCGTCGAGCAGCGAGCGCAGCGGGTTCTCGCGGCCGGCGACCGCCTCGGCGCGGCCCATGATGATGCAGTTCGTGACGATGAGGGGCAGGTAGATCCCAAGCGAGCTGTAGAGGTCGGGGTAGTAGGCCTCGGTGTAGGCGCGCACCACGGTCACCAGGGTGGCGATGAGCACCACGTAGAGGGGGATGCGCACTTCGCGCAGGATGAAGCGCCTCAAGATCGAGATGATGAGCGAGCTTAAGCAGACCACGAGCAGCGTGGCAAGCCCAAGTCCCAGGGCGCTCACGGCCGAGGTTGAGACTGCAAGCAGCGGGCACATGCCCAGGAGCTGGCACAGCCCCGGGTTCTCGGACCACAGCCCGCGCAGGAACACCTTGAGCAGTGGAGTCTTCCTTGATGGATCCTTGGTGCCTTCGACCGTGATCATGCTGTCGTCATGGATGTTCATTCAATCCTCCAATCAGCGCTTGCGGCAGGGCTTCAAGTCCTGCACGTTGATGTCGTTGAGCGCCGAGAGCGCGTCGCCGGTCGCCGTGACCACGGCGCGCGAGGTCACGGTCGAGCCCGTGATGTAGTCGAAGTCGCCGCCGAACTTCTTGACGTCCCAGTTGGCCTCAAGCCCCTTGCCGTTCATCATGTCGAGGAAGTCGCCGTGGTTGCGGTCGACCTTGTCGCCAAGGCCCGGGGTCTCGTGGGAGATGAAGATGTCGGCCTTGTAGACCTTCTTGTCGGCGGTGAAGCCCGCGATGAGCACCAGCGGCACCGCGTAGCCGCGGTTCGTCGAGTAGGTCATCACGTAGCCTGAGATAATGCCTTCCTTCTCCGAGGTGTACAGGCGCATCTTGCGGCCGACGCGCGCGTCGTCCACGAGGTGGCACTGGAACTTGGCGTTCTCCATCGCCTCCTTGGGCAGGAGCTTGGAGACAGTCTTGGCGATCTCCTCGCTCTCGTTGCGCTCGATGACGGCGGAGGTCGCCTGATCGGCCTTGAGCACGATGAGGCAGCAGGCAGCCGAGATCACGGCAAGCGAGAGCCCGGCGTAGATGGCGCGCAGGAAGGGATGCTCCTTGCGCCCAAGCGGCCCCTTTGAGGCATCGTCCTTCGCCTCTTTCTTCAACGGCTTTGCAGGAGTTTCCCTGGCCTTCGCCTTGGCTTGGGCGGCATCCTTTTTGGAGACTCTGTCACCGGCCTTGGAGGGCTTATTAGCCGCATCTTCAGGATTGGACTTTGCCATCTCCATGGCCTTAGCGCCGTCCTGGGCCTGCGTCTTGGCAGGCTCAGCAGGCCCGCCCTGGGCCTTCGCAGCGCCGCCGGCCGGCGCATCCGCGCCAGCCTTCGCATCATCCGCAGAAGGCGCAGCCTTGGCAGCATCCGCCAAAGGCGCGGGTGCCGCCGCTTGGGCCTCAGTCCCAGCCTTCACTGGCGCGCTGTCCGCGCCTGCAAGCTTTTTGTCCTGGTCCTCGGGATTCATGCCTTCCATCAGTCAAGCTCCCCGTTCCTGTAGCCGTGCCCGAAGGCGCGGCGGTGCGTCAGCACGTCTATGAGAGGCGCCGCCGCGTTAGACAGCAGCACCGAGAAGGCCACCGAGTCCGAGTAGGAGCCCAGGGCGCGGATGGCCACGATGAGGAAGGCGCAGAGCACGGCAAAGGCGATCCTGCCCTTGGAGGTGCCGGCGTTCGTCACCGGATCGGTGATGATGAAGAAGCCGCAGATGGCCGTGCCGCCCAGGATGAGCTGGTCTAAGACCGGCATGAAGAGCGCCGGCCAGAGCGCATGTCCTATTGCCGCGAAGAGCGCGATGGCGATGAAGAACGAGAGCGCCATCTTCACGATCACGATGCGCAGGATCATGAGCGCGATGCCGCCTAAGGCAAACATGCAGGAGATCCAGATGTAGGGCGAGATTGTCTCGTCTGCCAGCACCGAGGCGAGATCCACGGTGCCCTGCTTGCGCGATGCCTTCACTCCCTCGAGGATCGTCGCCCCGGTGGTCGCGTCCTCGGCGCTCTCCGAGGCGCCGCTTGTGGTGTCCTCGGGCACGAGGAACGGGTTGTCCGCGTCATGGCCCTCGCGCGTTGCAACCGGGGTGGCGCCGGGCGCCGCGGCCTCAAGGCGGGACTTCAGGTCCAGAGGCGGCTTGCCGTAGAAGATCACGTCCATGGTCGCAGAGGGCGTCATCACCTCGCAGGCGGCGCTCTGCGGCGCCACCCAGGTGCGGAACATGAAGCCCGAGCAGGAGACGAACAGGAAGATGAAGCCCGCCATCGCCGGGTTGAAGATGTTCATGCCAAGCCCGCCGAAAGCCTCCTTGACGAGGAGGATCGCAAAGGCGGTCGCCGCGCAGGTGAGGTACCACGGCAGAAGCGGCGGGAGCGTCAGCGCGAGGATGAGGCAGGTGATGGGGAACGAGCAGTCCGTGAGGCTCGCGACCAGGCTGCGGCGGCGCAGCAGCGCCACGGCCGCCTCGCACACGGTCGCGGTTGCAAGCGAGATCAGGAACTGCCACACGAAGCCGAAGCCCGTGAAGTAGTAGAA
Source organism: uncultured Aeromonadales bacterium (assembly GCA_902776275.1). GTDB lineage: Bacteria > Pseudomonadota > Gammaproteobacteria > Enterobacterales > Succinivibrionaceae > Succinivibrio. The sequence continues at coordinate 5,971 of CACYPI010000053.1, read as the reverse complement.
GGCGCCCGAGGCCGGCAGCAGCGCGAGGAAGGTTGCGAGCATGATCATCCTCGTGCTCATGCGGGCGTGGAGGTGCGGCGCCGGCTCGATGCCAAGGTTCTGCTTTTGCGCCTGTTCGGTGATTCTGATGTTCATTCGTGCTCCTAGCGGCGTGAGCGCAGCTTCTTGAGGCTCTGCGGGAGCGGGTGCTCCTCGGGGCGCGGCTGCTCGAAGGTCTCGACGGGCAGCTTGCGCGTGATGACGCGGCCCTCGTCCCTGGGCGCGTTCTCGTCGGGCACCTCGCCCACGAGGCTCAAGTCCCTCTCGTGCTCCTCGGGGGCCTGCCAGAGCTCGACCTTCTCGGCGCTCTTGAGCCTGCCGCCGCGGCGCAGCGAGTAGGGCAGCGCGGGGCCGCGGCTCTTCTGGACGGTCTGCCCGGGGGCCTTCTCCTCGGGCGCCGCAGCCTGCGCCGCGGCCTCCTGGGCCTGTTCCTTCTTGGCAGCCTCCTCATTGGCGGCCTTTGCCGAGGCCGCCTCCATCTGGGCCTTGCGCGCGGCGCGGGCCCTCAGCGCGGCCTGGCGGCGGAACTCGAGATCGGCCTTGCCGTTGTCGGCAGCGTCTTCCGCGGCGCCTGCAGGGGCGGCTTTGCCGCCGCCTGCCTTGATCCTCGCCAGCGCGGCGGCGCGCTTGGCGGCGATGCGCGCCTTGCGCTCCGCCTCGCGCTTCTCGTGCTCGGCTGCGACCTCGCGGGCGCGGGTGTTGCGCTGCTCGGTCCTAAAGAGGATCTGCTGCACGGCCTTCTCGCGGCGGAACTGGAGCGTGAGCGGGATGCGGCTGGGGCATTCGAAGGAGCAGCAGCCGCAGAGCGTGCAGTCCGAGATCCCGCACTTGGCGGCGTGGGCGTGATCGCCAGCCTTTGAGAAGGCGTACATCTGGTAGGGCACGAGCCTTGAAGGGCAGGCCCTGGCGCAGCGGCCGCATCGTATGCAGTGCAGCGGCGCCTCGGAGAGCGGCACCTCGGCCGTCCCCGGGGCCATGACGCAGGCGGTGCCCTTGGTCACCGGCACGTCGATGGAGGGCAGGGTGAAGCCCATCATCGGGCCGCCCATGATCACCCTCTGGCGGAACTCTGGGTGGAGGTGGAAGGAGTTGAGGATGAAGCGCACGGAGGTGCCAAGGCGCACCTCGGCGTTGCCGTGGCGCTTCATCGAGCTGCCCACGACGGTGACTATCCTGCTGGTGACGGCCTCGCCGTCCACGACCGCGCGCTTGACCGCATAGACGGTGCCGACGTTGTCCACGACCACGCCGCACTCGGAGGTGTGGACGTTGTAGGGGACCTCGATGCCGGTGACGATGCGGATGAGCGGGCGCGCCTCGCCTGAGGGGTAGCGCGCGGGCAGCGTGCGCACGAAGGCGATGCCGGCCGTGGCAGCGGTCATGGCCTTGATCGCCTCGGGCTTGTCGTCCTCGATGGCGATTATCGTCACCTTGGGGTTCAGGATCCTCTGGATGATCCTGATGCCGGTTGCTATCTGATCGGCGCGCTCGCGCATCAGGCGGTCGTCGCACGACAGCCCCGGTTCGCACTCGCAGCCGTTGACGATGAAGACCTTGCAGCCATTGAGCGGGCCGTCGAGGGCCGAGGAGAGCTTGGCGGCGGTCTGGTAGAGCGCCCCGCCCATGCCCTCGACGCCCATCTCGCGGATGTGGGCGAGGAGCGGTCCGGGGGCCGCGGACCCCCAGTCCCTGAAGGGCTTGGGGGCGACCGCGGCGTCAAGCCCGTCGGTCTTGATGGTGACGCACTGCCCGGTGCACCCGGAGGGATGGGGCAGGACCTGATCGCCTATGGAGAGCACGGTGCCCGAGGTCGAGGCGTGCAGCGGGACGAGCCTGCCGCCTGGGATGGTCAGGGGCTGGCCGCGCTTGACGTAGTCGCCTGCGTTGACCAGGAGCTGCCCGTCCTTGCCCATGTAGCGGCCGGTGGGCAGCGTGATGAGCGAGGGGATGCGCAGCTGCTCGATCGCATCGTCCCTGGCGCCCCTCATGGCATCTGGCCTGACCCCGCCGAAGAATTTCCAAAGCTTTCCGTGGGCGATGCGGAACAGCCTGCGCGATTTTGACTGCACGACTACCTCCTGCCGTTCCCAGGCTGCACGGACTTGATCTCCCAGTTGAAGGCCGCCGGCACGGGCTTCTCCCTCACCATCTCGATGCACTCCTCAGGGCAGGCGCCGACGCAGTCGCCGCAGCTGATGCACCACTCGGGGTTGACCACGTGCGGCTGCTTGGGGCTTCCTGTGATCGCATCGACCTTGCAGGCGCGCACGCACTTGCCGCAGCCGGTGCAGGACGACTCGTGGATGAAGGCGACCTGGCGCGGGGCGAAGAGCATCTCGTCGTAGTCGCCGCCCTCGGGCGCGCTCATGCCGAGCGCCTGGGCGAGCGACTCTGCAAGATCCGGCCCGCCAGGGCGGCAGGCGTCCACCTTGGCCTTGCCCTCGAGCAGGGCCCTGGCGAAGGCGTCGCAGCCCGGGCAGCCGCACTGCCCGCAGTTCATGCCCGGCAGCAGGTTGCGCACGCGCTTGAAGGCGCCCGAGGCGTGCTTGCGCGCGTAGGTGGTGACGAGCGACATGACGAGGCCGAAGGCGGCGAGCACCAGCGCGCCTGCGGCGATGAAGTTCTCGACAGCAGGGCTCATGACGCGCTCCCGGCAAAGCCCGCAAAGCCCATGAAGGCAAGCGACATGAGCCCTGCGGTCACGAGCGCGATGGCGGTGCCGCGGAAGGGCTCGGGGACGTCCGAGATGGCAAGGCGCTCGCGGATGGCCGAGAAGAGCACCAGCACCAGCGTGAAGCCGACTCCCGCGCCTAGAGCGTAGACCACCGATTCTGCGAGAGTGTACTCAAGGGACTTGTTGATGAGCACGAGGCCCAGCACGATGCAGTTGGTGGTGATGAGCGGAAGGTAGATCCCCAGCGCGTTGTACAGGGAGTAGGAGCAGGCGCGGATCACGATCTCGGCGACCTGCACGACCATCGCGATGATCAGGATGTCGGTGATGAGGTCGAGCGAGGAGATGCCCAGCGGGGCGAGCGCGTAGGTGTTCGCAAGGTAGCAGGAGGCGGCGGCCAGCACCAGCACGACGGTGGTTGCGGCGCCCATGCCGGCAGCCGCGCCCAGGCGGTTTGAGACGCCGATGAACGGGCAGAGGCCGAGGAACCTCACGAGCACGAAATTGTTGACAATGACGGCTCCGAAAAACAAGATCAGGTAGTGAAGCATTTTGCTGGGACTTGGCAGAAAATTTTCAACTATATCAAAAAGCGGCAATACACTTATGACTGCAGCGCGCACATATGATAGCGCAGGGGGCCTTGATCACGGGCGCAAAAAAATCTCATGCGCCTTGAGCCCAAGCGAGGTTGCGTCCCTGATGGATGCGCTGGCGCGGGAGTTCCCAAACCCGAGGCCCGCGCTCGTGTTCAAGAACCCCTTCGAGCTTTTGTGCGCCGTGGCGCTCTCGGCGCAGGCGACCGACGCCTCGGTGAACCTCGCAACCCCGGCGCTCTTCAAGGCGGCGCCCGATCCCGAGGCGATGGCCGCGCTTGGCGAGGACGGCATCGCCCCCTACATCAAGTCCATCGGGCTTTGGCGCGCCAAGTCCAGGAACCTTGCCGCGCTCTCGAAGATCCTCTGCGAGAGGCACGGCGGGCAGGTGCCCGACGACTACGACGCCCTGGTGGCGCTGCCGGGGGTGGGCAGCAAGACTGCGAACGTCGTGTTGAACGTGGCCTTCGGGCATCCGACCATCGCGGTGGACACGCACATCTTCAGGGTGTGCGCAAGGACCGGGCTGTGCCCGCTCAAGAACGCCCAGGCAGTCGAGAAGGCGCTGCCCTCGATAGTCCCCGATGAGCACAAGCAGGAGGCCCACCACCGCCTGCTCTTCCACGGGCGCTATGTCTGCACGGCCAGGAGCCCCAAGTGCGCGACCTGCTGCATCAGGGAAATCTGCAGATACAAGTACAAGACGTCCTGACAGGCTGCCGCGAAGGGCGGCCAGGAGTGAAAGCAGGAACGAAGAAGGGAAGGCGTTGGCGCCTTCCCTTCTTCGCAACGAGCCCTGGCTGTCAGGACGCGGCGGCCCTTATGGCCTTGATGAGCAATGCTGCGTAGGCCTTGGCGCTCTGCTGCTGCTCCTTGACCGTCTCCGGTGTTGCGCGGTTGGCGTAGCTCACGCCGTTTAGCCACATCGGCTTTTGCAGATCGAGCGCGCACAGCCCCGCGATGCTAGAGAACGGGGCGAGCAGCTCCTCCATGGTGTGCCCGCACGCCGTGCCGTGCTGGTAGGCCGATGCGGGGGCGCCGGTCGTCACCGACACGATGAGCTTCTTGCCGGTGAGCCTCTTCGTCGAGCCGTGGGAGAAGCCGTGCAGGAAGACCTCGTCGAGCCACTTCTTCATGATGGCGGGCATCGAGTACCAGAAGAACGGGAACTGCCAGAGGATGACGTCGGCATCAAGCAGCGCCTGCTGCTCGGCCTTGATGTCAAAGCTACCTGAGGCGCCGAGCATGCCGAGGTCGCGGATCGAAGCCTCTGGCATCTCCTTCCTTATCTCATCGATGATCGCTGCGTTCGCGACGGAATGCCCAAGATCGGGATGCCCCGAGATCACCACGATGCGTTTCATGAATCCTCCAAAGACGCTTTGATGTTTATGGCCGATTGTCGCGCCAAGGCGCCGGGATTAGAAGGCCCGGGCGAGCGATCCCATGAACAAGGAGAAGACGATGAATCCAGCAGCGGCGAGACGAGGCAGGGCAGGCATCCAGTGTCTCATTCCGTAGTTGAGGCGTTATCGTCGCAAGTACGAAATTGAAATAGCATAAACATTGATTAAACAATATGTTAAATACTCTGTTTTGCATTTCAGATCTCACTCTGAAATGGCTGTGCGGCAAGGTCTGGGCGCCTTTCATGCTCCGTAAAATGCGATCTTGACCTGGGAGCCAGCTCCACGTCTGGCTCCATGAACTGCCTGATGCACTCGCTGACGTCTGAGAGCCACTCGCCTAGCGCGCCGATGCTCTCATCTTCGATCTCGCCATCCTGCCAGGCGGCGATCCCCTAGTCGGGGGGCCTCTTCGGCAGGCTTCCGATCAGCGAGGAGAGGGAACGCAGGATCCTCCGTACAGGCTCTCCCGTACGGGATCCCCTGCATCTTTTCCCTTATGGAGCAGCCGCAGGAGCAGAAGCTTGGCGGGTCATTCTCAATCCGGCGGTCAAGCTTAAGCGGCATGCACCTCAAGGAGGTGATGATCATCTGACTGCGGATGGTCTTAAACAGCATGCCCTTGCCTCCGCCGAGGCCGAGCCGCCGCTTCCGGTCCCTGAGAGCACCTCTGTCATCCAGCGCCTCGAATGGAGGCTGATGATCTCCTATGCTGTAAACGCCGCATCTGCCTTGCGGCGACTTAACAAAATCTTGGGATTTCAAACAGCTCTGATATAATCGAATAAAGGCGGCAGATTGGCAAGTCTCATTCCACTAGGTGTCAAAGCCTTTGTTCAGAGGAGAGCGGACATGCAGGAGCGAAAGAAAGTCTGCGGGACATGCAGGAGCGAAAGAAAGTCTGCGCGGGAACAGAGGATTTCACCGCCTTCATATCCTCAAACGGCTGCTACGTTGACAAGACCAGGTTCCTGCGTCCGCTGCTGACCAGGACCGGTGTCGTGGCGCTGTTCACGAGGCCACGCCGCTTTGGCAAGACCCTGACCATGGCCATGCTTCGTGACTTCCTCAAGGTCGACCGCGAAAATCCCGGGAGCACGGAGCTTCAGGAGCGCCTGTTCAAGGGGCTTGCGGTCATGGAGGACCGCGAGCTGTGCGCAAGGTTCATGGGCCAGCATCCGGTCATCTTCATTACTCTCAAGGACGCCGGAGGCGACACGTTTGAGGCGGCGGCCGACAGCCTGGCCTCCACTGTC
>CACYPI010000052.1 GCA_902776275.1 uncultured Aeromonadales bacterium | reverse complement strand
GGAAGGCGTTGAGATGGTGATGCCGGGCGACAACTGCGACATGACCGTGACGCTGATCCACCCTGTGGCCATGAACCAGGGCGAGCGCTTCGCCATCCGCGAGGGCGGCAAGACTGTCGGCGCCGGCGTCGTCGGCTCGATCCTCGAGTAACCTGATGCGGCATTGAATCAATGCCGCAGTCCGCAGCCACGCGCGGTTTGAAACTGCGGATGGCTGCGGACTTTGTTTTCTGCGGCAGCAGGCTTTTCCCAGGGGACATCGTGCCTCGGGCTGCTGCCGTGCGCGTTGTCCGCGCATGCTATAATCTGACCTTTGTAAATAGCGCCCTAGCGCGGGTCTTATAAGGGTTTGCACGCGCGGCGCGCCAGAATTTTAGGAATCGTTATGTCTGAGACAGCAAGCAAAGCGGCCAAGCCGGCCGCCAAGGCCGTTGCGGCGCAAGCCGCCGCCAAGGTCCCGGCCGTCAAGAAGAAGGCCGTGAAGAAGGCGAAGGGGAAGGAGCAGTTCGTCTCCACCCCGGTCAACGCCCTTCTGTGGATCATCTCCGCAGTCCTGATCTGCGGCGCCATTTTCGGCAACTACTACTACTCGAACTACGTCGTCATCGACGAGTCCACCATCCAGCGCCTGGGCAGGGTGGGTGCGGTGATCGCGGCGATAGTGGCCGGACTGGCATTGCTGCTCCTGACCAACCGCGGGCACGAGCTGCTCAAGTTCGCCTCCGAGTCCTACACCGAGCTGCTCAAGGTCGTCTGGCCCACCCGCCAGGAAGCCGTGCAGACCACGGTGATCGTGTTCATCGCCGTATGCGTGGTGAGCCTGTTCCTCTACCTGTGCGACATCGTTTTCCTCGAAATCGTGCGCGCGATTACCCTTTGACGGGGAGCTGAATCATGGCTGAAGAAGACAAGAAGATTGACGCGCCGATGGCCCCTGAGGCCCCGGTGCAGGACGAGGCCGCCGAGGTCCTGCAGGCCCCGGCCGAGGCCCCTGCGAAGGCTGGCAAGGAGGAGCCCAGGAAGGACACCAACCTCGTAAGGGAGAAGATCCCCGATTCCTCCGACGGCCGCGGCCCGATGCGCTGGTACGTGATCCAGGCCTTCTCGGGCTTTGAGCAGCGCGTTGCGCTGACCCTCCAGGAGCGCATCAAGATCCACCATATGGAGAACGACTTCGCCGAAGTCCTGGTGCCCAAGGAGAAGGTCAAGGAGATCCGCGACGGCAAGAAGCATGAGACCGAGAGGAAGTTCTTCCCCGGCTACGTGCTCGTCCACATGAGGATGAACTCCCAGTCATGGCAGCTCGTCAAGCACACCGAGCGCGTGCTCGGCTTCATCGGCGGCACCTCCGACCACCCGCTCCCGATCACCGAGCAGGAGGCCAACAGGATCCTAGATCGTTTGAAGGAGAGCGAGGCTGCGCCGCGTCCGAAGACCGAGTTCGAGGTCGGCGAGACCGTCCGCGCCATCGATGGCGCCTTCAAGGACTTCGTGGGCACCGTGGAGAAGGTAGACTACGAGAAGAACCGCCTGACGGTCTCCATCGCGATCTTCGGTCGCGCCACCCCGGTCGATCTGGAGTTCTCGCAGGTCGAGAAGGACGTCTGAACCGAGTTTGGCAGCGCACTGGCGCCAGGGCGGCGCGGCAGGGGTCCTGCCGCGCCGCCTTTGCTTTCCTGCTCTTTCATGCTGGCAGGGCAGGTCCGGCAGCATTCAGGATCCGTCCATTAATGAGCCCTTCCACATAGGCCCGGAGCGCGTGAATTTCAAGTTTTTTACTTGAAAAAAAATTCGGTGCGTGTATAATCCTACAGATCTTTTGTGCAGTCCCCAAGATTGGTGTCTCAAGACATCCCCCAAGGCTGCAGGGAAGCGCCCATAGGACGCGATATCACCCACATTCACGAGGCAATCCTCAAAATGGCAAAGAAAGTTACTGCCTACATCAAACTGCAGGTCGGCGCAGGCACCGCCAATCCTGCTCCTCCGGTCGGCCCGGCACTGGGCCAGCATGGCGTCAACATCATGGAGTTCTGCAAGGCGTTCAACGCCGCGACTGCCAAGATGGAAAAAGGCTCGCCGATCCCTGTGATCATCACCGTTTACTCGGACAAGTCCTTCACCTTCGTCTCGAAGACTTCTCCTGCCTCCTACCTCATCAAGAAGGCTGCCGGGCTCAAGTCCGCGTCCCACAAGCCAGGCACCGAGATCGCTGGCAAGATCACCCACGCCCAGCTGCTGGAGATCGCCAAGGCCAAGGATCCGGACATGACTGGTGCTGATCTTGAGGCTTCCGCCCGCTCGATCGCCGGCACCGCCCGTTCCATGGGCATCCAGGTGGAGGAATAATCATGGCCAAGTTATCCAAGCGCATGAAGGAAATCCGCCAGAACGTCGACAAGAGCAAGCTTTACGCTCCTGCCGAGGGTTTCGACATCCTAAAGAAGTTCGCCAAGGCCAAGTTCACCGAGAGCGTTGACGTGGCCATCCAGCTCGGCATCGACGCGACCAAGTCTGACCAGAACGTTCGCGGCGCCGCCGTCCTGCCCAACGGCACCGGCAAGACCGTCCGCGTCCTGGTCTTCACCCAGGGAGCGAACGCCGAGGCCGCCAAGGCCGCTGGTGCTGACATCGTCGGCATGCAGGAAGTGGCTGACAAGATCAAGCAGGGCTTCATGGACTTCGACGTCGTCATCGCCTCTCCGGATGCGATGCGCGTTGTCGGCCAGCTCGGCCAGATCCTCGGCCCCCGCGGCATGATGCCTAACCCCAAGGTCGGCACCGTGACCCGTGACGTCGCCACCGCCGTCAAGAACGCCAAGGCAGGCCAGGTCCGCTATCGCAACGACAAGGCCGGCTGCATCCAGGCTTCCATCGGCAACGTCAAGTTCAGCTCCCAGCAGCTCGTCGAGAACCTCACCGCGCTCCTCGATGCGATCACCAAGCAGCGTCCCAGCACCGCCAAGGGCGCCTTCATCAAGAAGGTTTGCGTCTCGACGACCATGGGCGCCGGCGTGACCCTCGACAAGGCGCTCATCGGCGCTGCTGCCGACACCACGGCCGCTGCAGAGGAATAAGCAGTTTAAAGGCGGCCGCGCAAGCGGCTGCCATTTGGAAGGGGCTCGTCCTCTGGCCAAAGACCGCAGGTGGCGCAAGCCTTAATGTTCCTGCGCAGGAGGAGATAAGCTCCAACGGAATTTTCCTTTGGAACTGATTTCCAATCAGCCCGAAAGGGTAACCGGTTCCCATGAAGGGAACCATTCGGAGTCACTGCTCAAATGGCACTGAATATCGAAGACAAGAAGGCAATCGTTGCCAAAGTCGCCGACGCGGCCAAGAAGGCTGTGTCAGCTGTCATCGCAGACTCTTGCGGCATCCCCGTAGCCGACCTCACCAAGCTCCGCAAGGAAGCGCGAGAGAACAACGTGTACCTGCACGTTGTCCGCAACACGCTCCTCTCGCGCGCGGTTGAAGGCACCGAGTACGTGAGCCTCAGGGACTCCATGAAGGGCCCGACCCTGGTCGGCTTTTCCATGGATCACCCTGGCGCGGCTGCCCGCCTGTTCAAAGAGTTCGCGAAGACCCACGACAAGTTCAAGGTAAGATCCCTGCAGTTCGAGGGCAAGGTCTATGACGCCAAGGACATCGACGTCCTGGCCACCCTGCCTACCTATGAGGAGGCCATCGCCCACCTCATGGCGACCCTCAAGGAAGCTGCTGCAGGCAAGCTCTGCCGCACTCTTGCCGCCCTGGGCGACAAACTTTCTGCTGAAGGCGGCGCCGCCGCTCCGGCAGCTGAGGCCTGATAGCCTGTTTTCAATTTCATTTGGTTCAGGCTTGGCCTGACGAAACATAATTTTAAAGGAAAATCAAAATGGCATTATCCACTGATGAGATCCTCGACGCGATCGCCAACATGTCCGTCACCGACGTTGTTGCCCTGGTCAAGGCTATGGAAGAGAAGTTCGGCGTCTCCGCCGCTGCTGCTGTCGCCGCTCCTGCTGCCGGTGCTGCCGCTGCTGAGGAGAAGACCGAGTTCGACGTCGTCCTCAAGGAAGTCGGCGCTCAGAAGATCGCCGTCATCAAGGCTGTCCGCACCGCGACCGGCCTTGGCCTGAAGGAAGCCAAGGACCTCGTCGAGTCCGCTCCTTGCAAGATCAAGGAAGCCCTCCCGAAGGCCGACGCCGAGGCCCTCAAGAAGTCCCTCGAGGATGCTGGCGCCAAGGCTGCCTTGGAGTAATCCGGCAATTGCGCTTTGACCGGCCCCCTCACCGGACCGGACAGGGTTTCAATCCCTGAAAAATAACCCGGAACCGTCCTTTTTGGCGGTTTCGGGTTTGGTGACTGAATAACTACAAAAGATGCCAAGGCATCTCACACCGGAAACAGATCAATCTGAGGATCCCCTATCCATGGTCTACTCCTACACTGAGCAAAAGCGCATCCGCAAGGATTTCGGCAAGCGAGTCAAAGTATTAGATACCCCGTATCTGCTCGCCGTCCAGATCGACTCATTCAAGCAGTTCATCAGTTCCGACCCCAACAACGAGAACGGCCTGGTCGCCGCGTTCAAGAGCGTTTTCCCGATCAAGAGCTATTCGGGCAACGCCGAACTGGCGTACAACAGCTTCCGCCTGGGCGAGCCGAAATTCACCGTGCGCGAGTGCATGATCCGCGGCACGACTTACTCTGCGCCGCTGAAGGTCAAGCTGAGCCTGATCCGCTACGAGAAGGACTCGCCCAAGACCGTGAAGGAGCGCATCGACCAGGACGTGTACATGGGCGAGATCCCGCTCATGACCGACAACGGGACCTTCATCATCAACGGCACCGAGCGTGTCGTGGTCTCCCAGCTGCACCGCAGCCCCGGCGTGTTCTTCGATGACGACAAGGGCAAGACCCACCCCGGCCGTGTGCTGTTCAGCTCGCGCGTGATCCCCTACCGCGGCTCCTGGCTCGACTTCGAGTTCGACCACCGCGACAACCTCTTCGTGCGCATCGACCGCCGCCGCAAGCTTCCTGCGACAGTGCTGCTGCGCGCATTGGGCTACAACACCGAGCAGATCCTCAAGCTGTTCTTCGACACCGTCGAGTTCCAGTTCAAGAGCGGCAAGGTCACCATGGACCTGATCCCCGAGAGGATGCAGGGCGAGGTCGCCACCTTCGACATCAAGGACGGCAAGGACGTCATCGTCGAGAAGGGCAAGAAGATCACCGGCCGCCACATCAGAATGCTCAAGAAGGCGGGCGTCACCTCGATCGTGGTTCCGCAGGAGTACCTCGTGGGCAAGATCACCGCCCACAGCTACCAGGACAAGGACGGCAAGACCTTCATCACGGCCAACACCCCGATCACCGAGGAGAACCTCCCGCTGATCCTCTCCTCCGGCGTGAAGAAGATCGAGACGCTCTACATCAGCCAGGTCAATGAAGGGCCGTTCATGGCCGACACCCTGCGCAACGATCCGACCCGCGATCTCTCGTCGGATGCCGCAGACCGCCAGGCGGCGCTCTTTGAGATCTACAAGATGATGCGCCCGGGCGAAATCCCGACCCTCGAGGCTGCCGAGACCCTCTTCAAGAACCTGTTCTTCGCAGAGGACCGCTACGACCTCTCGTCGGTGGGCCGCATGAAGTTCGACTTCCGCTTCTACGAGGCCAAGAACTTCAAGGCAGGCCTGAACCGCCTGCTCTCCGATCCCGAGCACGAGATCAATACCGAGGAGTCGGGCGTCGTCGTCACCGGCGGCAACGTCTACGTCTCCTTCCCGAAGATCATCGACGCCATCAAGCCGTACCTCGACGAGGACGAGCAGAAGGTCATGCCGGACACCAACCCGGAGAACCGCGCCGACAAGATCCTCGACTACCTCGAGTACTCCGTCTACTCCTCGTCCCAGGACGAGCTCAAGGACGCCTCCGACAGGCTGCTCTTCAAGGTCAAGTTCGACGGCAAGTCCGGCAAGTTCGGCTTCGACAAGGCGCTGATCCTCCCGCTGGATACTTTGGACCTCTCGGTCAATGTCCAGGAGTCAGATGCCAAGGCCACCGACGCGCGCGGCAAGGCACTGAAGCTCGATCGCTCGCCCATAGACGGCGAGGCGATGCGCGGCACGCTCAGCGCCGGCGACATCATCAGGGTCCTGCGCTACCTCATCAAGATCCGCAACGGCAAGGACAGCGTTGACGACATCGACCACCTGGGCAACCGCCGCATCCGCTCCGTGGGCGAGATGGCCGAGAACCAGTTCAGGATCGGCCTGGTGCGCGTCGAGCGCGCCGTTAAGGAGCGCCTGTCCCTGGGCGACCTCGACAACACCACCCCGCAGGAGCTCATAAACGCCAAGCCCATCACCGCGGCCATCAGGGAGTTCTACGGCTCAAGCCAGCTCTCCCAGTTCATGGACCAGAACAACCCGCTCTCCGAGGTCACCCACAAGCGCCGCATCTCGGCCCTGGGCCCTGGCGGACTGACCCGCGAGCGCGCGGGCTTCGAGGTCCGCGACGTGCACCCGACCCATTACGGCCGCCTCTGCCCGATCGAGACCCCTGAAGGCCCGAACATCGGCCTCATCAACTCGCTGGCCGTGTTCGCCCGCTGCAACGATTACGGCTTCCTCGAGACCCCGTACCGCTACGTGCGCAACGGCGTCGCCGAAGAGGACTTCGTGTACCTCTCGGCCATCGAGGAGGGCCAGTACATCATCGCCCAGGCCAACACTGATCTCGACGAGAACGGCAAGATCATCCCCGAGTACGTGCAGTGCCGCTACAACGGCGACTCCGTGGTCCGCAAGGCCACCGATGTCCAGCTCATGGACGTCTCCCCGCAGCAGATCATCTCGGTCGCTGCGGCGCTGATCCCGTTCCTCGAGCACGATGACGCCAACCGCGCCCTGATGGGCGCCAACATGCAGCGCCAGGCCGTCCCGACCGTCCGTTCCGAGAAGCCGCTCGTCGGCACCGGCATGGAGCGCGCCGTGGCAGTCGACTCCGGCGTGACCATCATCGCCAAGCGCGGCGGCGTGGTCGAGCATGTCGATGGCTCGCGCATCGTCATCCGCGTCAACCCCGACGAGATCGAGAACGAGTTCGATGCCGGCATCGACATCTACAACCTGATCAAGTACGCACGCTCCAACCAGAACACCTGCGTCAACCAGCGCCCCTGCGTCTCGCTCAACGAGAAGATCAAGGCCGGCGACGTCATCGCCGACGGCTCCTCCACCGACATGGGCGAGCTTGCGCTCGGCCAGAACATGAGGATCGCCTTCATGCCGTGGAACGGCTACAACTACGAGGACTCCATCATGGTGTCCGAGAGGGTTGCCGCCAAGGACCGCCTGACCACGATCCACATCGTCGAGCTCTCCTGCGTCGCCCGCGACACCAAGCTCGGGCCCGAGGAGATCACCGCGGACATCCCCAACGTCGGCGAGGCTGCCCTCTCCAAGCTTGACGAGGCAGGCATCGTCTACGTCGGCGCCGAGGTCAACGGCGGCGACATCCTCGTGGGCAAGGTCACCCCGAAGGGCGAGACCCAGCTGACCCCTGAGGAGAAGCTGCTGCGCGCCATCTTCGGCGAGAAGGCCTCCGAGGTGAAGGACTCCTCCCTTAGGGTCCCCAACGACGTCAACGGCACCGTGGTCGACGTCCAGATCTTCACCCGCGAGGGCGTTGAGAAGGACAAGCGCGCCAAGGAGATCGAGGAGATGCACATCAACCAGGTCAAGAAGGACCTGGATGAGGAGTACGCATTCCTCACCTCCGGCATCCTAAGCCAGGTGCGCGCCGTGCTCGTGCGCAGCGGCATGGACAAGGCCGCCGTGGACGCGATCCCCGACGACAAGCTCCTTTCGACCCGCGCCGGCAACGACGCCGCCCAGCGCCAGATCGAGGAGTTCTCCGTGCGCCTTGACGACTTCGACAAGGAGTACCGCGAGAAGTTCGATAAGGAGAAGAAGAAGATCACCGAGGGCGACGACCTCACTCCGGGCGTGCTCAAGATCGTCAAGGTCTACCTTGCGATCAAGCGCCGCATCCAGCCGGGCGACAAGCTCGCCGGCCGCCACGGAAACAAGGGCGTCATCTCCCGCATCACCCCGATCGAGGACATGCCGTTCGACGAGAACGGCCACCCGGTCGACATGGTGCTCAACCCATTGGGCGTGCCTTCGCGCATGAACATCGGCCAGGTCCTTGAGGTCCACCTGGGCCTTGCCGCCAAGGGCGTGGGCGACATGATCAACAAGATGATCGTCGAGCACCGCGCGGTCAAGGAGCTGCGCAAGGTCCTCCAGGAGGTCTACGACCTGGGCGACACCTCGCAGAAGGTCGACATCTCCAAGCTCACCGACGACCAGGTCGAGGTGCTTGCCGGCAACCTGCGCGACGGCCTCCCGGTCGCCACCCCGGTGTTTGACGGCGCCCAGGAGAAGGACATCAAGGCGATGCTGCGCATGGCCGGGATGCCCGAGAGCGGGCAGATGACCCTTTACGATGGCCGCACTGGCAGGGCGTTCGAGCGCAAGGTCACCGTGGGCATCATGTACATGCTCAAGCTCAACCACCTGGTTGACGACAAGATGCACGCCCGCTCGACCGGCTCCTACAGCCTCGTGACCCAGCAGCCGCTGGGCGGCAAGGCCCAGTTCGGCGGCCAGCGCTTCGGCGAGATGGAGGTCTGGGCCCTCGAGGCCTACGGCGCCGCCTACACGCTGCGCGAGATGCTGACCGTCAAGTCCGACGACGTGAACGGCAGGACGAAGATGTACAAGAACATCGTCGACGGCGTTTACCGCATGGATGCCGGCATCCCCGAGTCCTTCAATGTGCTGCTCCGCGAGATCCGCTCGCTGGGCATCAACATCGAGCTCATCCGCAAGGTTTAATGATTTTCTAATGCCGGGGGCGCGCCCCCCGGCCTGGCTACGACAATAGGAGATACTGTTGTGAGCATTCAGGAAAACAATCAGGACGAAGAACTGCTCAAGGGACTTGAAGCCAGCGCGAACAAGCCCTCCGAGCCTTCTTCAGGCGAGGACGCGGAGCTCGATCTGGGCATCAGCGACAGCTTAGGCAAGCTGGCCTCGCGCAGCAGCGCCTTCAAGCAGCGCCTTGAGGACTTCGACGCCATCAAGATCGGCCTGGCCTCCCCCGAGATGATCCACGCGTGGTCATACGGCGAGGTCAAGAAGCCCGAGACCATCAACTACCGCACGTTCAAGCCCGAGCGCGACGGCCTGTTCTGCTGCAAGATCTTCGGACCCATCAAGGATTACGAGTGCTTGTGCGGCAAGTACAAGCGCCTCAAGCACCGCGGCACCATCTGCGACAAGTGCGGCGTCGAGGTCACCCAGGCCAAGGTTCGCCGCGAGCGCATGGGCCACATCGAGCTTGCAGCCCCGGTCGCGCACATCTGGTACTTGAAGTCGCTGCCCTCGCGCATCGGCCTCATCCTCGACATGAAGCTGCGCGACATCGAGAGCGTGCTCTACTTCGAGAGCTACGTCGTCACCGACGCCGGCATGACCGACCTCCAGGAGCGCCAGCTCCTAAGCGAGGAGCAGTACGTCGACGCACTGTCCAAGTACGGCGACGACTTCTCGGCGAAGATGGGCGCCGAGGCCATCCTCGAGCTCTTGCAGCACATCAACCTCGAGCAGGAGGAGAAGACCCTGCGCGAGCAACTGGACTCCACTTCCTCCGAGAGCAACCGCAAGAAGTATGCCAAGCGCTTGAAGCTCGTCGAGTCCTTCATCCACTCCGGGAACAAGCCCGAGTGGATGATCCTCACCGTGCTGCCGGTGCTGCCGCCTGATCTCCGCCCGCTGGTCCCGCTGGACGGCGGCCGCTTCGCGACCTCCGACCTCAACGACCTCTACCGCCGCGTGATCAACCGCAACAACCGCTTAAAGAGGCTGCTCGACCTGGCCGCCCCCGAGATCATCGTGCGCAACGAGAAGCGCATGCTCCAGGAGTCGGTCGACGCCCTGATGGACAACGGCCGCCGGGGCCGCGCCATCACCGGCTCGAACAAGCGCCCGCTCAAGTCCCTGGCCGACATGATCAAGGGCAAGCAGGGCCGCTTCCGCCAGAACCTGCTGGGCAAGCGCGTCGACTACTCCGGCCGCTCGGTCATCACCTGCGGGCCGTACCTGAGGCTCCACCAGTGCGGCCTGCCTAAGAAGATGGCCCTCGAGCTCTTCAAGCCCTTCATCTACGGCCGCCTCGAAGTGCGCGGCATGGCGACCACCATCAAGGCCGCCAAGAAGATGGTCGAGCGCGAGGATCCGGTGGTGTGGGACGTCTTGGACGAGGTCATCCGCGAGCACCCGATCCTCCTCAACCGCGCCCCGACGCTGCACCGCCTGGGCATCCAGGCCTTCGAGCCGATCCTCATCGAGGGCAAGGCAATCCGCCTGCACCCGCTCGTCTGCCCGGCCTTCAATGCCGACTTCGACGGCGACCAGATGGCAGTCCACGTCCCGCTGACCCTCGAGGCCCAGCTGGAGGCGCGCTGCCTGATGATGTCGACCAACAACATCCTCTCGCCGGCTTCCGGCGACCCGATCATCCTGCCGGCGCAGGACGTGGTGCTGGGCCTGTACTACCAGACCCGCATGAAGGTCGGCGCCAAGGGCGAGGGCCTCATCGTCTCGTCGCCCGAGGAGGCCGAGCGCCTGTACAAGTCCGATCTCGCGGACTTCCAAGCCCGCATCGCCTGCCGCGTCCATTTCTGGGTAAAGAATCCCGACAGCGGCGAGATGGTCGAGCACAACGAGATGCGCCTGACCACCATCGGCAGGGCCATGCTCACCAAGATCCTGCCCAAGGGCATGAGCTACGACCTCATTGATCCGCCCGAGGAGGGCGTGACCCCGGAGACCATCCCCGAGATCATGACCCACAAGGACTGGTTCACCCACG
This sequence comes from uncultured Aeromonadales bacterium, assembly GCA_902776275.1. Lineage (GTDB taxonomy): Bacteria > Pseudomonadota > Gammaproteobacteria > Enterobacterales > Succinivibrionaceae > Succinivibrio. Next base: position 7,398 of record CACYPI010000052.1, on the reverse strand, counting down.
TGTCGAACCATCCGCTGGACAAGAAGAAGATCGCCAACCTTCTCAACGTCTGCTACCACCTGCTCGGCCTCAAGCCGACCTGCATGTTCGCAGACCACATCATGTACACCGGCTTCGCGCACGCCGCGCTGTCCGGCTCCTCCGTCTGCGTGGACGACATGCTGGTCCCGAAGGAGAAGCAGTCGATCATCGCCGCCTCCCAGAAGGAGGTTATGAACGTCCAGTCGCAGTACGAAAACGGCCAGATCACCGCCGGCGAGCGCTACAACAAGGTCATCGACGTCTGGTCGAACGCCGCCGACAAGGTGGCCAAGGCCATGATGAGCAACCTCTCCGTCGAAGAGGGCACCAACATCCTCGGCCAGAAGGAGAAGGAAGCCTCGTTCAACTCGATCTTCATGATGGCCGACTCCGGCGCCCGCGGCTCTCCTGCTCAGATCCGCCAGCTGGCCGGCATGCGCGGCCTGATGGCCAAGCCTGACGGCTCGATCATCGAGACCCCGATCACCGCGAACTTCCGCGAGGGCCTGAACGTCCAGCAGTACTTCATCTCGACCCACGGCGCCCGCAAGGGCCTGGCGGACACCGCGCTGAAGACCGCCAACTCCGGCTACCTGACCCGCCGCCTCGTCGACGTCGGCCAGGACCTCGTCATCACCGAGGAGGACTGCGGCACGGACGACGGCCTCTGGATCACCCCGCACGTCAGCGGCGGCGACGTCATCGAGACCCTGCGCGACCGCATCCTCGGCCGCACCGCGGCAGTGGACATCCTCAAGCCGGGCACCGGCGAGGTCCTCATTCCCGCCGGCACGCTGCTTGACGAGAAGCTCTGCTCGGTCATCGAGGCCAACAAGATCGACCGCGTCAAGGTTCGCTCGCCGATCACCTGCAAGTGCAAGTTCGGCATCTGCGCCAAGTGCTACGGCCGCGACCTGGCGCGCGGCCACATGGTGAACCCGGGCGAGGCCGTCGGCGTCATCGCGGCCCAGTCCATCGGCGAGCCTGGCACTCAGCTGACCATGCGCACCTTCCACATCGGTGGCGCCGCGTCCCGCGCGGTCGCCGAGTCCGGCGCGACCGTCCGCAACAACGGCTCGATCAAGATCGAGAACTCCAAGACCGTCCGCAACACCGACGGCAAGGAAGTGGTGGTCTCCCGCCAGTCCGAGCTGTTCGTGCTCGACGACTTCGGCGCGGTCAAGGAATCCCACAAGATCCCCTACGGCGCCATCCTCGACGTCGCCGAGGGCGACAAGGTCAAGGTCGGCCAGACCGTGGCCCGCTGGGATCCGCACACCCACCCGATCGTCTCCGAGGTCCGCGGCTTCATCAAGTACGTCGACATCATCGAGGGCGTCACCGTGGACAAGAAGGAGGACGAGGCCCTGGGCATCTCCTCGATCGAGGTCCGCGAGCTTGCCGCCCGCCCGGCTGGCGGCAAGGAGAAGCGTCCGTCGGTCAAGATCGTCGATGCCGAGGGCAACGACGTGCTGATCCCCGGCACCAAGGTAGCCGCGCAGTACATGCTGCAGGCCAAGGCCATCGTGCAGATGCAGGACGGCGCCGAGGTCAACCTCGGCGACGTGATCGCCCGCATTCCGCAGGTTGCCGGCGGCACCAAGGACATCACCGGCGGTCTTCCGCGCGTTGCCGACCTCTTCGAGGCCCGCAGCCCGAAGGAGCCCGCGATCCTCGCGGAGATCTCCGGCACCGTCTCGTTCGGCAAGGAGACCAAGTCCAAGCGCCGCCTGATCATCACCCCGGCGGAGGGCGCGAAGGACGAGTACGGCAATCTGATCGCCCCGCACGAGGAGATGGTCGCGCTCTCGCGCAACCTCAACGTGTTCGAGGGCGAGAATGTCACCAAGGGCGAAGTCATCGCCGACGGCCCGGAGTCGCCTCACGACATCCTCAGGCTGCGCGGAGTGAACGCCGTGGCTAACTACATCGTCAACGAGGTCCAGGACGTCTACCGCCTGCAGGGCGTGAAGATCAACGACAAGCACATTGAAGTCGTGGTCCGCCAGATGCTCCGCAAGTGCGAGATCCTCGATCCGGGCGACAGCAAGAAGTACCTCCAGGGCGAGATGGCCGAGGTCTCCCATGTCCGCACCGACAACGAGAAGCTCGTCGCCCAGGGCAAGAAGCCGATCATCTACAGGCACATCCTGATGGGCCTGACCAAGGCTTCGCTGAGCACCGACTCGTTCATCTCGGCGGCCTCCTTCCAGGAGACCACCAGGGTCCTGACCGAGGCCTCGGTGGAGGGCAAGGTCGACGATCTGCGCGGCTTGAAGGAGAACGTCATCGTCGGCCGCCTGATCCCGGCCGGCACTGGCTTCAAGTACCACAAGCAGCGCCGCGAGGCCCTCGAGAGGGCGGAGGAGGCCAAGGAGAACGAGGCTTCGTCCGTGTCCCAGGAGGAGCTCCAGAAGCAGCTGGGCGCCGCGCTCGAGGCCGTGGACGCCTCGTCCGCCTCCACCCAGACGCCGGAGGCCGGCGGGAACGCCTGATATATAATCAGGCAAGGTCTGTTGTCCGCCCCCGGGCCGCAAGGCCCGGGGGCGGATTGTTATCAGGAGATGCAAATGTCAGAAGTCAAAGTCATTTCGACCAAGGCGGCGCCGGCGGCGATTGGCCCGTATGTCCAGGGCAAGGTCGTGGGGGGCTTCCTCTTCGCGTCAGGGCAGATCCCCATCGATCCTGCAAGCGGCGCGCTCGTCCAAGGCGGGATCGAGGAGCAGGCTGCCCAGGCGCTCAAGAACGTCAAGGCCCTGGTCGAGGCTGCGGGCTCGAGCATGTCGAAGGTCGTCAAGACCACCTGCTTCCTCAAGGACATCGGCGACTTCGCCGCTTTCAACAAGGTCTACGCCGAGTACTTCACCGGTGACGCTCCGGCCCGCTCCTGCGTGGGCGGCATCGACCTGCCTAAGGGCGCGCTGTGCGAGATAGAAGTCATCGCGGCGCTCTGAGGTGGGCGCGCTGGCCGTGATCCGCAGCGCCCCTGGCAGCCTGGAGCTGCACTCCTACGTCCAGGAGGCGCTGCGCAGCCTTGCCTTGCAGTGCCGCCTGGATGCGGTGTTCTTCATGGGCGAGGCGGCGGCGCTTTGCTCGAAGAACCACGAGCAGGGGAGCGTCCGCGCCAGGATCCGCGACGCCTATGCCGCGCTCGGAGCGCAGTGCGGGGCGAGGCTCCTGTGCTGCGGCAGCGCGTTTTCAGAACTCGGGATCGCGAAGGCCGATGTGGCGCCAGGATTCGAGCTTGCCGGCAACTTCGAGCTCTCTGCCCTCTTTTCTGCTTCCGGCATCACGGTGGAGTTCTGATGAAAGGCGTGATCTTCGACTCCGATCCCATGGCAAGCTCGCTCTATGTCCAGGGCATCGCGGCGTGCTCGAATCTGCTGGATCTCGATCTCGAGGTGGCGGCTTTTCCAAGCGGGGCCTTCGCCAAGGCCTTGGAGTTTGCCCCGGATGATGCGCCGTTCAAGCGCCAGTTTGCGCAGCTTGAGCTCTTCGGGGCCCAGGTGCACGGCGATCCGGCGCAATCATCCGAGGCCCGCAGGGCCCTTGGGCAGTGCGAAGGGGTGCTTTGCTTCTGATGCTTCATCTTGCCTTGACCAGGAATGGCCTTGAGCGCGCGCTCAAGAGCCGCAAGGATGGGGACGTGGTGGTCGCGCTCTTCCCCTGCGAGATCCCCGAAGGCGTCCTGGGCGCCCAGGGCATCGTGCGCGGCGGGACAGTCACGCCCTCGATGCTAGCCGATCTCATCTTCAAACACCGTCCGCACATAACCAGCTGGCGCTGATCCGCGGCCAGGCTGCCAAAGCTGCCGCGTCTTCCATAAGAGGAAGCCTGCGAAGGCGAGAACGGGAGAAGAGGAAGCTCAGGTTCAGCCCCTAGCCTCTTCAAGCCGCATTGCCGCATGGGATTGCCCGGGCGCTAACACTCCCTCGATGCTTTCTTATCCTATTTTTCACAAGCGCCTGCGCATAATCGGCAGGCGCTGATCTGCCGCTGCCGATGCAGCCTCTGACAGAGCCTGCACCGGCGGTTGACGTTCTCTTTCCAATGAATGTAGAATATGTGACCCCCTTTTTTACGCGGGGGCACGTTGTAAAGTCTGTCCATTTATGGATAACAGGAGATTTTATTTAAATGTCAACTATTAATCAGCTGGTGCGCAAGCCCCGCCTGAAGGTTGTGAGCAAGAACAAGGTTCCGGCCCTGGAAGCTTGCCCCCAGAAGCGCGGCGTCTGCACCCGTGTCTATGCAACCAAGCCCAAGAAGCCGAACTCAGCGATGCGCAAAGTCTGCCGTGTCCGCCTGACCAACGGCTTCGAGGTCACTTCCTACATTGGCGGCGAAGGCCACAACCTGCAGGAGCACTCCGTCGTGATGATCCGCGGCGGCCGTGTCAAGGATCTCCCGGGCGTGCGTTACCACACCATCCGCGGCCAGCTCGACTGCGCCGGCGTGAAGGACCGCAAGCAGGGTCGCTCGAAGTACGGTGCCAAGAAGCCCAAGGCTTGATGACATCCTCCCGAGTAAGGCCAAACAGATACATCAGCAATTACGGGTTTAGTTTTGGATAACCCTGAAAATAGAGGATTTTTGAAATGCCAAGACGTCGTGTTGTAGCTCAGCGCAAGATTCTTCCGGACCCTAAGTTCGGTTCTGAGCTCTTAGCAAAGTTCATCAACGTCGTAATGAAGGACGGCAAGAAGTCCATCGCGGAAGCGATCGTTTACGGCGCTCTGGACACCGTTTCCCAGAAGAGCGGCAAGGATCACCTCGCCCTGTTCGAGGAGGCCCTTGATCACATCCGCCCTGATGTGGAAGTCAAGTCCCGCCGCGTTGGCGGCGCCACTTACCAGGTTCCGGTCGAAGTCCGTCCGGCCCGCGGTAACGCGCTCGCCATGCGCTGGCTCGTAGACGCCGCCCGCGCCCGCCATGAGAAGTCCATGGCCGCGCGCCTGGCCGGCGAAATGCAGGATGCCGTTGAAAACAAGGGCACCGCTGTTAAGAAGCGTGAAGACATACACCGCATGGCCGAGGCCAACAAGGCCTTCAGCCACTTCCGCTGGTAATTTGGGAGCAACATTACTATGGCGAGAGAAACCCCGCTCAAGTACTACCGCAACATCGGCATCAGCGCCCACATCGACGCTGGCAAGACCACGACGACCGAGCGCATCCTTTTCTACACCGGCAAGAACCACAAGATCGGCGAAGTCCATGACGGCGCCGCCACCATGGACTGGATGGTGCAGGAGCAGGAGCGCGGCATCACCATCACGTCCGCGGCCACCACTTGCTACTGGCATGGCATGAACCACCAGTGGGAGCAGCCGTACCGCTTCAACATCATCGACACCCCGGGCCACGTGGACTTCACCGTCGAGGTGGAGCGCTCCATGCGCGTCCTGGACGGCGCCGTGATGGTGTACTGCGCGGTCGGCGGCGTGCAGCCGCAGTCCGAGACCGTGTGGCGCCAGGCCAACAAGTACCACGTGCCGCGCATCGCGTTCGTCAACAAGATGGACCGCACCGGCGCGAACTTCCTGCGCGTCGTCGAGCAGATCAAGAGCCGCCTCAAGGGCGTCCCTGTCCCGGTCTGCCTGCCGATCGGCAAGGAAGACACCTATGAGGGCGTGGTCGACCTGCTCAAGCGCAAGGCGATCGATTGGGATGATGCCTCCCAGGGCGTCAAGTTCGAGTACGTCGACATCCCTGCGGACATGAAGGATCTGGTCGAGGAGTGGCGCGGCAAGATGGTCGACGCCGCCGCCGAGGCCAATGACACCCTCATGGAGAAGTACCTTGAGAACGGCGACCTCTCCGAGGAGGAGATCCTCCAGGGTCTGCGCGAGCGCACCCTCCGCAACGAGATCATCCCGGTCACCTGCGGCTCGGCCTTCAAGAACAAGGGTGTGCAGTTCATGCTGGACTGCGTCGTCCACTTCCTGCCTTCCCCCGAGGACGTTCCTCCGGTCGACGGCAAGGATCTTGACGGCAACGAGATCACCCGCAAGCCGGACGACAAGGAGTCGTTCAGCGCACTGGCGTTCAAGCTTGCCACCGACCCGTTCGTTGGCAACCTGACCTTCCTGCGCTGCTACTCCGGCGTTGCCCACGCCGGCGACACCGTGCTCAACTCCGACCGCCAGAAGCGCGAGCGCTTCGGCCGCCTGGTCCAGATGCACGCCAACCACCGCGCGGAGATCAAGGACATCTACACCGGCGACATCGTCGCGGCCATCGGCCTGAAGGAGACCACCACCGGCGACACGCTGTGCGATCCTGACAACCCGATCATCCTCGAGAGCATGGTCTTCCCGGATCCGGTCATCTCGGTGGCCGTCGAGCCTAAGACCAAGGCCGACCAGGAGAAGATGTCGATCGCCCTCAACCGCCTGGCGCAGGAGGATCCTTCCTTCCGCGTCCGCACCGACGAGGAGTCCGGCCAGACCATCATCTCCGGCATGGGCGAGCTGCACCTCGACATCATCGTCGACCGCATGCGCCGCGAGTTCAGCGTCGACTGCAACGTCGGCAAGCCGCAGGTCGCGTACCGCGAGACCATCAAGGCTTCCGTCGAGCAGGAAGGCAAGTTCGTCCGCCAGTCCGGCGGCCGCGGCCAGTACGGCCACTGCTGGCTCCGCCTCGAGCCTCAGGAGCCGGGCAAGGGCTACGAGTTCGTCAACGCGATCGTTGGCGGCGTGATCCCCAAGGAGTACATCCCGGCGATCGACAAGGGCGTCCAGGAGCAGATGGAGAACGGCGTGCTCGCCGGCTTCCCTGTGGTCGACGTCAAGGTCACCGTGTTCGACGGCTCGTTCCACGAAGTCGACTCCTCGGAAATGGCCTTCAAGATCGCAGGCTCCATGGCGTTCAAGGCTGGCTTCATGAAGGCCTCCCCTGTGCTGCTTGAGCCTCTGATGAAGGTCGAGGTCGAGACCCCTGAGGACTACATGGGCGACGTCATCGGCGACCTCAACCGCCGCCGCGCGATCGTCGAGGGCATGGAAGACGGCCCGATGGGCAAGAAGGTCCACGCCATGGTCCCGCTGGGGGAGATGTTCGGCTACGCCACCGATCTGCGTTCGCAGACCCAGGGCCGCGCCTCCTACACCATGGAGTTCGGCCGCTATGCCGAGTGCCCGAGGAACATTGCCGATGCAGTGATCTCCGAGCGCCAGAGCAAGGCCAAGTCCGAGTAATTTGTTCAACCAAGGGCGCGCCTGGCGCGCCCGCTTGAAAAAGGAATTTTTAAAAATGGCAAAAGAGAAGTTTGTGCGTGACCGCGTTCACGTCAATGTCGGCACCATCGGCCACGTCGACCACGGCAAGACCACCCTCACTGCTGCGCTGACCACCGTGCTGGCCCAGTTCGGC
>CACYPI010000051.1 GCA_902776275.1 uncultured Aeromonadales bacterium | reverse complement strand
GACAGTGGAGGCCAGGCTGTCGGCCGCCGCCTCAAACGTGTCGCCTCCGGCGTCCTTGAGAGTAATGAAGATGACCGGATGCTGGCCCATGAACCTTGCACACAGCTCGCGATCCTCCATGACCGCAAGCCCCTTGAACAGGCGCTCCTGAAGCTGCGTGCTCCCCGGGTTTTCGCGATCGACCTTGAGGAAGTCCCGGAGCATGGTCATGGTCAGAGTCTTGCCAAAGCGCCTGGGCCTCGTGAACAGCGCCACGTCGCCCGTGTCCTCAAGCAGCGGCCGCAGGAACCTGGTCTTGTCAACGTAGCAGCCTCCTGACTCGATGAATGCGCCGAAGTCCTCGGTTCCAGCGCAGACCCTCTTCCGCTCCTGCATGACCTTGCACCTCTTGAACAATCCCCGTCCGGCCTGGGGAACGAACTTGGCATCAATACCGCCGGCCAATGCCGATATTATAGCAAATGTGGTTGAATTATCGAGGTTTATGTCTAAAATAGCACAAAAAATTTATTGTCCACGCGGCCAGGCCTAGGCTGCGGCGGAAGGCTCTTGCCAAGCAAGGCAATGGCACGACGGCGGCATTGGGTAAAAAGCAGTCCTGGCTCTGACAATGCCTTGTGCCGCTGGGGGCGTGATGGGGAGGTTTTTCGGAGGAAGCGCTCTTGGAGGGGTGCGGATGCGCCTGCTTGGGATCCTGGGGCTTGCCGCGCGCGTGCAGTAAGCGGCTCAGGCGGAGGACTTCCCCCCCTTTCTCAATGCGCTGAGAGCCCATGGCAGGTCATAGCCCAGGATGTCGGCGATGCGGTAGAGATCGTCCTGCTCCTGGGCCTTCAGAAGGTCGGAGACCAGGATCCTGAGGGCCTGCGGGTAGCGTTCGTCCATGAGCGGCGCGGCATCCAGGGCCTCCTGCAGCACGGCGGACATCTTCTCGTAGGCAAGGGGGCAGCAGCCGGACATGGCGGCCCTGGCAGCCTCCTTCGAGCGCTCGGCTATGGCGTCAGGATCCGTCTTCGCCTTCCCTTCCATATGCTCCCGTCCCCTTTCTATCGCATCCGGATACGGCAAGGCCCCCTTGCGGGGGCCTTGCTTGAAGTCACTTGCCGAGCTTCGCGGCGATCGCCTCGACGGCGCCGTCAAGCGGCAGATCCTCGCGCTCTCCGGTCTTGCGGAGCTTGTACTCGATGCAGCCGCGCTTGAGCGCCTTCTCGCCCACGGTGATCATGTGCGGGATGCCGATGAGCTCCATGTCGGCGAACTTGAAGCCCGGGCGCTCGTCGCGGTCGTCGTAGATGACCTCGATCCCCCTGGCCTCGAGATCCTTGTAGAGCTTCTCGGCGGTGTCGCGCACGAGCTCGGACTTGGAGGCGTTGATGCTGACCAGCGCAACCTGGAACGGGGCCAGGGCCTCGGGCCAGATGATGCCGTGCTCGTCGTGGTTCTGCTCGATGGCCGCGGCGATGGCGCGGGTTACGCCGATGCCGTAGCAGCCCATGATGATCGGGATGTCCTTGCCGCTGTCGTCGGTGACGGTGCAGTGCATGGCCTCGGAGTACTTGGTCCCGAGCATGAAGACGTGGCCGACCTCGATGCCGCGGCGCAGGTGCAGCGTCCCCTTGCCGTCGGGGCTCGGATCGCCCTCCTCGACGTTGCGTAGGTCGAAGACCTCGTAGTCCTTGACGTCGCGATCCCAGTTGACGTTGATCAAGTGGAAGCCGTCGCGGTTGGCGCCGCAGGCGAAGTTGCCCATGCGCTCGGCGGTGCGGTCGACGAGGATCCTGCCCTTGAAGCCGACCGGCCCCAAGGATCCGGTGTGGGATCCGGTGAACTTGAAGATCTCCTCGTCGGTCGCGAACTCCAGCGGATCGGAGAGCCCCTTGATCTTGGAGGCCTTGACCTCGTTGAGCTCCTGGTTGCCGCACAGGCAGATCATGACGAGGCCGTACTTGCCGTCCTGATCCTTCTCCCCGCGGACGATGAGGCTCTTGAGCATGCGGCGCGTCTCGACGCCTGCCTTGGCGCAGGCCTCGTCCACGGTGTGGCAGCCCGGGGTCGCCACCTCGGAGCAGGCGGCGCCCGGGGCCTCGCGCTCATAGGAAGGCGCCAGCGCCTCGGCCTTCTCGATGTTGGCCGCGTAGTCCGAGCCGTCGGAGACCGCGATCAGATCCTCGCCGGCGTCGGCCAGGGCCTGGAACTCGTGGGACTTGTGGCCGCCGATGGAGCCGGTGTCGGCATCGACCGGGCGGAAGACCAGGCCCATGCGCTTGAAGATGGTGGTGTAGGCGTCGTACATCTTCTCATAGGACTTGGCGAGGCCTTTCTCGTCGAGGTCGAAGGAGTAGGCGTCCTTCATCAGGAACTCGCGGCTCCTCATCACGCCGAAGCGGGGGCGGATCTCGTCGCGGAACTTGTACTGGATCTGGTAGAGCGTCACCGGCAGCTGGCGGGCGCTCTTGATCTCGCGCCTGGCGATGGCGGTCACCACCTCCTCGTGGGTCGGGCCTAAGACGTACTCGTTCTTCTTGCGGTCCTTGAAGCGGCACAGCTCGGGGCCGTACTTGTCGTAGCGGCCGGACTCGCGCCAGAGATCGGCAGGCTGGACGAAGGGCATGAGGATCTCGAGGGCCCCCGCGCGGTCCATCTCCTCGCGGACGATGGCGATGGCCTTGTTCAGCACGCGCATGCCGAGAGGCAGCCAGGTGTAAACGCCGGAGCTTATCTGGCGGATCATTCCGGACCTGAGCATCAGGCGGTGGCTATCGAGCACGGCCTCGGCCGGGGTTTCCTTCAAGGTGGACAGCAGGTATTCAGAGGTTCTCATTTCACTTACCAAGATTGCAAAAGCCCCGCCGTGCGCGGCGGGGCTGCCGGGCGCGTCGCCCGGCGGTACTGACAGCGGATCATAGCATGCGCAGGCGCCGCGGGCGCCCGGGGCGCGCGCTCAGCCCCGCTTGGAGAGGGCGTCCAGGAGCTTCTGGTGGAAGCCGCCGAACGAGCCGTTGCTCATCGCAAGCACCTTGGTGCCACGAGGGCAGGCCTCCGCGACCGCGGCGACGAGCGCGTCCATGGCGTGATACACCCGGATGCGGCTTGATGCCATCGCGTCGGCGTCCCATTTGACCGTGCTCGGTGCGTAGATGAAGGCCTCGTCGGCATCATTGAAGGACGCGGGCAGATCCTGCGCGTTGGCGCCCATCTTCATGGAGTTGGAGCGCGGCTCGAAGACCGCGACGATGCGGCAGGAGGGGCCGGCCTTCTCGCGCAGCCCGTGCAGCGTCACCCTGACTGCGGTGGGGTGGTGGGCGAAGTCGTCGTAGACCTCGACCCCGCCTGCCGTTCCCTTGAGCTCCATGCGCCGCCTGGGCAGCTTGAAGGAGGAGAGCGCCTTTGCAGAATCCTCAAGGCTCACGCCAGCGTAGCGGGCGCAGGCCATCGCTATGAGCGCGTTGTGCATGCTGTGCTCGCCTGAGCACGCAAATGAGGCCTCGCAAGCTTTCCTGCCATCCTCGAGCACCTCAAAGCGCGAGCAGTCGGGGCTAAGCGGCCGGCCCTCGAGGGCGCCGCCCTGTCCCACGCGCACGACCGGGGTCCAGCAGCCCATGCTGAGGGCGGCGTCGACGTTGCAGTCGCGCGCGGGGGCGACTATCAGGCCCTCGGAGGGCACGGTGCGCACGAGGTGGTGGAACTGGCGCTCTATCTCCCCCAAGTTCGCGAAGATGTCGGCGTGGTCGTACTCGATGTTGTTGATGATGAGGGCGCGCGGGTGGTAGTGGACGAACTTTGAGCGCTTGTCGAAGAAGGCGCAGTCGTACTCGTCAGCCTCGATGACAAACCAGGGGCTGTCGGTGGCGCGGGCGGAGACATTGAAGTTGCCCGGCATGCCGCCGATGAGGAAGCCCGGGTTCAGCCCGGCGCGCTCGAGGATCCAGGCGAGCATCGAGGAGGTGGTGGTCTTGCCGTGGGTGCCTGAGACGGCCATGACCCTGCGGCCCTTCAGGTAGTGCTCCTCAAGCCACTGCGGGCCTGAGACGTAGGGCAGGCCCTCGTTTAGCATGCGCTCGATGACCGGCATGCCGCGGCGCATCACGTTGCCGACCACGATGAGGTCGGGGCGGTCGTCAAGCTGCTTTGCGTCATAGCCGCGGTGCAGCCTGATCCCGAGCGCCTCGAGCTCGTCGCTCATCGGCGGGTAGGTGTTCTCGTCGGCTCCGGTGACCTCGAAGCCGGCCTTTCGGGCGATGGCGGCGATGCCGCCCATGAAGGTCCCGCAGATCCCCAGGATGTGGATGCGCATCATTGAGCCTCCTCAAGCGTGGCGTTCACCTTGCCTGCGCACTTGAGGTAGGGGGCGAAGGCCTTGGAATAGCGTGCATACGGCTTGCCGTCCTTCATCTCGATGGTGAAGATGGCCATGCCGTCGCGATTGGCGAGCCTCAAGGCCTCGTCGGCGCCCAGCACCAGGAGGCCGGTGTCGAGCGCGTCGGTCTCAAAGGCGGTCTTGGCGATCACGGTGACCGACATGGTGCTGTGGCTCACCGGGGCGCCGGTCTTGGGGTCGATCGCGTGCGAGAAGATCCTCCCGCTTTGCTGATCCTTGAAGTAGTTGCGGTAGGAGCCTGCCGTGGACATGGCCATGCCCAGCGGGCAGACGGCCTGGAACACGTTGTGGTCGGGATTCGAGGGATCCTCGATCCCGATCCTCCAGTCCTCGCCGCGCGGGTTCCTGCCCTTGGAGCGGCTGGCCCCGGCGACGGAGGCCAGGTAGTCCTTGACGCCCTCCTTGTCGAGCATGTCCGCAGCCGCGTCGGCGCCCAGGCCCTCGCCCACGGTCGAGAGGTCGATGCGCACGGCCGCGTCGCGCTTTTGCAGGTACTCCCTGCCGTCCTTCTCAAAGATCCTGAATGACCCAGGGCCGGTCAGGGCCCTGGCCCTGGCTATTTCCTCGCCGCTTGGGATCGAGGAGGGGCGCTTGTCCGGGCCGAAGCCCCAGAGGTTCACAAGCGGCCCCACCGAGACGTCCATCGCGTAGCCGATGCGCTCGGACTGCTTGAGGCAGCCTCTTATGATCCCGGCTAGGTAGGGGGAGATCTCGATGGGGTCGGTGGTGGCGTCGGCGTCGATGCGCGCAAGCTCGGCGTTCTTGTCGAAGGTCGAGATAGCGTCGGTGATCTTCTTGAACTGGGCGTCGCAGTCGCGCTGCAGCGACTGCGACCCGTCCTTGTAGCCTCCCACGGCCTGCACCGAGTAGAAGGTGCCCATGGTCTTGCCGGTGGCGCGCGTGGCCTCTTGCTGCGGCGCGTCCTTGCCGCAGCCTGACAAGGCGAGCGCGCAGAGGGCTGCGGCGCAGGCCGTCATTTTGATGTTCATTGGAAAAGTCCCTTGTGGATGTTGGGCGCAAGGAGGGGTGGCGGACACTCAAAGGCCGCCTTGCGGCGGCCTTTGCGGGCACCGGCCCCCTCAGACACTGCGGTGGGGGATGGCCTTGAGCTTGGCCTCGCAGCCCTTCCTGGGGGAGGCGTCCTTCCTTCCTGCCAGGGAGCAGAGCGTGCTGGTGCAGGCGGCGCAGTTGATGCTGCGCATTATCTCGGCGGTGGCCTCGTCCTCGGTCTTGAGCTGGCGCTTGGAGACGATCATCCCCAGGGCCATCGCTCCTGCGAAGAAGACGAATACGGCAAAGCTTGCGATGTAGATCATGTTGCCTCCTTCATTGTCCTGCCCCAATTATAAGGCAAGGCGCGAAAAGCCCCGTGGAAGATGCGCATTTTGGGCAGGAAGCGGACGGAAGGCGCGATGTTCGTAAAGCAGCCTGAAAACGTTCCGAGACGCGGAATGGAGGGCGCAGTTTTGGACGCGCTTCATTGTGGCAAGAAGCCTTTTTAGCCTAAAATGCCCAAGTGCGCAGGCAAATCGGCGCGGCGCACGGCAAACGTTGCGCATTTCAGGTTAAAAGCAGTTCCAACACATGTCAGACCTCAACATCTACAGCAGCGGCTACAGCGCGGAGCCCTCGGCCCGCAACCGCTGCTGCCTCTACGAGCGCCTGCCGCTTGAAAACGCGGCGGGGCGGACTGTCATGTACTACCTCTCGCTCTCGCCCGGGCACACGCTGGGCGACGAGATGGTCGGCGCCGACCAGACCGGGGATCTGCTGCGCAACCTCCTCTCGGCGCATAACGCTCCCTACCTCTTCTACAACGGCTGCGAGCGCGTGGTCGTCCAGGCCGCCCCGACGGGCGACTGGCTGCGCTACCGCAACCGCATCCCCGAGAAGCACCTCATCATCAAGCTGCCAGATTCCTACAAGCTAAAGCCCGGCGAGGACCGCCTCATGACCGGGCTGCGCCGCGCCGGGGCGCAGTTTGCAATGACCCTGGGCGAGCTTGGCGACCTGCCAAAGAAGCCCGAGCTGCTCGCCTGCCTCGACTACGTCTTCGTGGACCACCGCCACCGCTCGGGCCTCATGACCGCGTTCAACGGCCTCAAGACCGTGAACAAGGGCCTCAAGTCCATCGGCGTGAGGCCGCCCGGGGAGGACTTCGCGCTTCAAGACGCCTCGTTCTACGATCTGGTGCTGGGCTACGTGCAGCCCGAGGTGCTCGAGTACAAGGAGCGCCCGGTCTGGCAGCACGAGCTCATCCGCACCATCGCCGAGTTCTTCTCGGGGATCTACAGCCTGCGCGGCGTGAGCGCCCTGGCCCGCAAGTACCCAGAGATGGGCAGGGCGATGTACGGGATCTTGAACTCGAAGAAGGTCATCGAGCTCACCGGCAAGCCCAACAACATGGTCACGGGCGGCCAGGTGAGGCTCTCGCAGAAGGACGTCACGAGCCTCATGTGCGTGTGCGTGGGCTACCAGATGCTCTGCCTTGCCGAGCAGGAGTCCTTTAAAAGGCACGGGCTGTCCTCGCGCTACAGCGTGGAGGGGGTCGAGCTTGGCTACTTCCGCAGGGCCCTGACCTCGGGCAGGCTTCTCGAGTCGCTCGCCGAGCAGCCCTGCGACGACTATGAGTCGCGCCACGCCTTCATGGTGGGCTTCCTGCTGCTGCTCCCCGAGATGATCCGCGACACCCCCGAGAACATCGAGAACGAGTTCATGCTCACTGCGGTCAACTCCTTCCACGCCGACACCTCGACCTTGGGGCTCGTGTGCAACTTCATAAAGGAGCTCAGGCGCCACGACTCTGCCAAGATCAACGAGTTCACCACGAGGAGCGGGCTTGTGATCACCAAGGAGGACTACTACCGCCTTTACTTCAGGGCGATGATCTGGGCCGACGAGGTGATAAGGGCCATCACCGCTGGCTCCCAGAGTCAGCAAAAAGAGAGACAGATAATCAGAATTTAAAAAAATCATTTTCTAGCTAGCGGTATCGCTTGTTATAAGACTATCTTTTTTAATCTTTCAGTACCCCCTTTTTTGAAATAACCAAACATATAAAGATATTTGAGAATATAATTTAACTATTTTAAATAGGTATTTAAGATGAATATAAAATTAAATTTAAAACTATATGATAAAAAATCAATAGTCTCGGCATGTTATAAACTTTCAGGAAAATTTAATATAATTAGCGAATCTGCAACTAATAACATAGATATAGTAGAAATAAATATTGAACCAGTTGATACCTCGGCTTCTTATTCGGAATCACAAATTAAAGAAGAGTTTTTTCGGGTTTTAAATAATGAGGAACTCAGAGAAAACCTAGATAAAAAATTTGGTAAGATTCGCGAAATGATTGTGGAGGAAGCTTTTAAACCGCTGAAAAATAATGGAAAAGACTAAATATATTATCCTCCCATTCAGGTATGAATATTTTAAAAGTAATGAGGTGTTATTGACAAATGATTGTGGGGATTTCGCTTTTATCTCAAAGGATCAATTTCAACATTTTGTAAATGGAAATCTGGAAGAAAATTCTGAAGGATTTCTTAATTTAGAATCAAAACATTTTCTAACACGCGAAAATCTTAATGAAGTCATTAAGATACTTGCGATTAAATATCGAACAAAAAAGAGTGTATTAAGGGACTTTACAACTCTTCATATGGTTGTACCGACTCTTAGATGTAATTCCAGCTGTATTTACTGTCAAGTCGCTCGCCGTAACATTAAAGATTTTGGCTGCGATATGGATAAAAATACTGCAAAAAATGTTGTTAAAACGATATTTAAATCTCCATCAAAAAATATAAAAATCGAATTTCAGGGTGGTGACCCGTCATTAAATATCCCAATGGTCAAATATATCATTGATTTGGCCGAAACTGAAAATATTTTAAAGAAAAGAAACCTTGAATTTGTCATCTGCACAAACATGACCCTGCTTAAAGAGGCTGATATTAAATATCTATTTAAACATAAGTGTTATATATCAACTTCATTAGATGGTCCGGGATTTATACATAATGCTAATCGGCCTTTGCAAAATAAAGAATTAAACCCTTATAAAATCTTTTGTGAAAAAACAAAATTAATTAGCCAATTATATGGAGAGAAGTTTAAGCCAAGTGCATTGATGACAACATCTCGTAATACTTTAGGACACGTTCATGAAGTAATTGATGAGTACGTAAAACAAGGATACACCAGCATCTTTTTAAGAGCGCTAAATCCTTATGGATATGCAAAAAAACGTCGCGAAAAAATTGCTTATCCTGTAGATGAGTTTATAAAAAACTATCTCGATGGATTAGATTATATTCTAGAACTAAACAAACAAGGAGTTCATTTTATTGAAAATTATGCTTCACTTCTTTTGAGAAGAATATTAACTCCTTTTGCAACAGGGTTTGTTGATCTTCAATCGCCGGCTGGCGCAGGTATTGTTTGTGCTCTTTATAACTACGATGGGAATGTTTATGCTTCAGACGAAGCAAGAATGATGGCAAGATTTGGAGATCAAACTTTTTGCTTAGGAAACGTTAATACAAATAGTTATGAAGAAATGTTCAACGGAAAACTCATTCATTCTATTGTAAGAAATTCAATCACAGAAAGTTTGCCAGGATGTAGTGATTGTGTGTTTGAGCCTTATTGTGGAGGAGACCCTGTTCGCAACACTTCTGAACAAGGGGATATGATTGGTTATCGTCCAACGAATGAAATGTGCAAGAGAAATCGTGCAATTATGCATCATCTTTTTGATTTAATTCATAGAGACGATCCTTCTATTAACAAAATTCTTTTCTCTTGGATTAGTGACTAAAATGAAAGTACTCCATTACAAAAATAATAATGTTGAAAGTGAGATTATTGGACGAATTACTTTTAATAAATCATTATTTACTCATCGTAATGAATGTATTTTTATTCTTCGCAAATCAGAAACTCTTCCTGCTTTTTCGAATCTTTATCGTGGAATTTTAACGGAAGAAAACTTATCGATATCGGTTAAAGGTTCAGGTGTTATTGAAGATTCAAGTGAATATCATGAAGGAGATATTGTATTGCTTACTCCAGATGGAAAAGCAACTTTTCTCTATGAAAATGGGATTGACAGCAATGTGCTTTTTATAACTGGAAAATGCAATCAACGTTGTTTGACATGTCCCCAACCGCCTGTAAATAAAGAACCGGACCTTACGAATGTATGTAAAGAAATAATCAAGCTTGCAAAAAATCCGACTTATTTCGGAATCTCAGGTGGTGAACCAACAGTAAAAAAAGAAAAAATGATCGAAGTGCTTCGGCTGTTAAAAAAGAAGCATAGAAATACAGCTGTCACAATTTTGAGTAATGCAGTTAGATTCTCAGATACGGAATTTTGCGAAAAGCTTGCTGCGATCGATTTCAATGAACTTCAAGTCGATGTTCCAATTTTTTCTGATATCCCATCGATTCATAATGAGCTTGTAGGTGCGAAGAATTTTTATCGTACAATTAATGGTATTTATAATCTTGCTGAACACAAGATAAAAGTTGGCATTAGAATTGTTGTAAACAAGTTAAATTATGCCCGTTTACCTCAGATATCTGAATATATTTTTAGGAACTTTACTTTTGTTTCACAAGTGGCATTCATGCAAATGGAGAACAAAGGGCTAGCGTTTGAAAATCTAGACAAGCTCTGGATAGATCCGTCTGAATGTACCGCTTCGCTTTCAAAAGCTGTGAGAATGCTCGAAGAAAGACAGATACCAGCTTTTATCTACAATTGGCAACTTTGCCTACTTCCTGCAGATCTTCGACCGTTGGCAACTGACTCAATTTCTCCATGGAAGAAAGTTTTCTGCAAAGAATGTGATCCTTGCCTCAGGAAGAATGACTGCCCCGGTTTTTTTGCATCCAACATCAACATGCATAGTAGTCATATCACGCCTTTCGGGATGTACAATAAAGATACTGAAATTGGTTTTCAGTCCATCTGATTGTTAAGGAAGAGATATATGAAGAAGTTTTTTATCATGGCGTTGGCTTTTGCCTTGTCCAGTGCATCTTCTCTAGCTAATGCGACGCAACAGTTTCTTGGAACTACAGTTCCTTCTTTCGTTCAAACCGAGAAGGCAACGAAGGCTCCTCAACAGCCTTTGATTCTCGAAAGAAGTGAGTCTGCTAAGCAAACTTTGGCGATGCATTATTCGCACGCATCACATGCGTCCCATGCATCACATGCTTCTCATTTTTCAAGTTACTAATTTGAAATTCTGCTTGTTTTCTTCAAGCACAATGCTTCGATTTGCCATAAACGTGGTTGGCTTTTTTGGGAAGGAACGGTGTGAGTTGATGTCCTCCGTTTTTATTGAAAAATAGATTCACGTTTCATGTGGTTTCGGTGCCTAAATCGCCATTCACGTTTTATTTCAAATAAAAAGGCGGGCTCAGGCCCGCCTTCATCATGAAGCAATCCTTACATCGCGCTTTGGAACATCGCGGAGATCGACTCCTCGTTGTTGATGCGCCTTATGGCCTCGGCGAGCATCGGGGCCAGAGTCACCTGGCGGAAGTTCTTAAGAGCGGAGAACTGCGCCGTGGCCGGGATGGTGTCGGTCACGACCATCTGGTCGATGACGGACTTTGAGATGTTGTCGTAGGCCGGGCCCGAGAGCACCGGGTGGGTCACGTAGGCGTAGACGCTCTTGGCGCCGCGCTCCTTCAGGGCCGCAGCGGCCTTGCACAGCGTGCCTGCGGTGTCGGCGATGTCGTCGACGATGATGCAGTCGCGGTCCTTGACCTCGCCGATGAGGTTCATGACCTCGGAGACGTTAGGGCGCGGGCGGCGCTTGTCGATGATCGCGATGTCGGCGTTGTTGAGCAGCTTGGCGATCGCGCGGGCCCTGACGACGCCGCCCATGTCGGGGGAGACCACGCAGGGGCGCTCGAGGTTGAGCGTGAGCATGTCGTCCACGAAGATCTGGCTGGAGAAGCAGTTGTCCACCGGCACGTCGAAGAAGCCCTGGATCTGCTCGGCGTGGAGATCCACGGTGAGCACGCGGTCGACGCCGACGGCCGAGAGGAAGTCGGCCACGACCTTGGCGGAGATCGGCACGCGGGCCGAGCGCAGGCGGCGGTCCTGGCGGGCATAGCCGAAGTAGGGGATCACCGCGGTGATGCGGCCTGCCGAGGCGCGGCGGACGGCATCGATCATGACGATGAGCTCCATGAGGTTGTCGTTGGTCGGCGCGCAGGTCGACTGGATGATGAACACGTCGTCGCCGCGCACGTTCTCGTTGATCTGCACGTGGATCTCGCCGTCGCTGAAGGTGTCGACGGTGGCGTCGCCAAGCCTGGTGTAGAGCCTGGCGGCGATTTTCTTGGCAAGGTCGGGCACGGCGTTCCCGGCAAAGAGCTTCATATCGGCCATAGTGTCTTCCGTTCCTGAAAAGAGAAGCCTGAAAAAAAAGATGGCATGCCCCCGGTGCGGGGACGTGCATATTTTACGCCGCAGCGCCTTGCGCGGCACGGCGCGGGGCCTTGGGCCCGCCTACTCGCCTTCGCGGGGCAGGGGCTTTGCCATGAAGCTGCCGATCCCCATGGACCTGAGGCCCTCAAGCGAGCGCTTGGCGGAATCCTCGTCCTCATGCCATAGGAAGCAGGAGCCTCCGGAGCCTGACATGCGCGCAGGCCCGTATTTGGACATGGCCTCAAGCAGCCTTGCGACCTCGGGGTAGCGCCTTGTCACCACTGGCGTGAAGACGTTCTCAAAGGGCGCCTTCATGAGCTCCTCGTGGGTGCGCACCGGGCAGTCGCGCTTGAGGTCGGGCGCCTTGAAGAGCTCGGCCGTGGGGACGCGGCACCTGGGGCAGGCGACGACGTAGAAGCCGCCCATCGACGGCGCGTCCGAGAGCTCAGTCCCGCGCCCCTCGCCGAAGGTCGCCCCGCCCTCGATGAACAAGGGCACGTCGGCGCCGAGCCTGGCGCTGATCGAAAGCAGATCCTGCTTGGAAAGGCCGGCATTCCAAAGCGCGTTCAACTGAACAAGCGCGGTCGCGGCGTTGCCCGAGCCCCCGCCGAGCCCGCCGCCCTGGGGCAGGATCTTGCCCACGGCGATGTCGGCGCCTTTCGTGCAGCCCGAGGCCTCACGCAGCGCCATCGCGGCCTTGTAGATGAGGTTCTGCTCCATGGGAAAGTCGAAGCCTGCAAGCGTGAACTTCCCATCATCGCGCACCGCAAATTCCATGCTGTCGCCGTAGTCGAGCACGGTGTAGAGGGTCTGCAATCGGCTGTAGCCGTCCTCGTAGCGCCCCGTGATGTAGAGGAACTCGTTGACCTTGCATGGACTCAGGACGCGGGATCGGCGCATGCTAGTTGGCGCCCCTGCCCGGCTTGAACTCGATGACGCTGAGCTTCAGCGTGTAGGGGCCGTGGACCACGGTGGTGATCTCAGGGAGCGTGTAGCCGCCCTCGCTCACCTCCCCGCTGTAGCCTATGTCAAAGCCGTCCCAGCTGGAGCCGGTGATGCGGCCGTCGCTTTGGCGCTTGAGCCTGCCCCCGGGCAGCCCCAGGAAGATCCTCTCAACGCGCTCGATCGGGATGTCGATGCCGAAGGCCTTCTCGAACACCGCCTTGGCCACGTCGTCCTCGTAGGTCTTGCCCTCCATCGTGAGGGCCAGGCGGTTGTCGGTCACGGTGACCGAGGCCACGGTGCCGCCCATGGGCGAGTTGATGTTGAAGACGAAGCCCGAGCCGAAGCCGTCGATGTCGTAGGCCGCGCCGCGGGTCTCCTGCGGGGTTTTGATCCCGATGCGCCCCGAGGCCTTGAAGAAGCGCAGCTCTGAGAGCTTCTCGTAGTTCTGATCCCACGCAGTGGAGGGGGCGCTGCCGCCCGAGGTCGAGCAGCCTGAGAGCAGCGCGAAGGCTGCGGCGCACGCCGCGGCCAGCATGCGGATTTCATTCTTCATCAAAATGCGCCTCCTTTACGGCGCCGTATAGCCTGATGAGCTCCTGGTGGGCCCGGAAGCCCTTCAGGTTGAGATCGGTCCCGCGCAGCCCGAAGAAGCGCCTGGCGCCCTGGAGGTGGGCGCAGACGGCGTCGTAGGTGGCCTTGCCGTAGATGTCCGTGAGCGCCTGGGCGTACTCCCTAGGCTCGATCCTCGGATCGGTCCTGGCGTCGATGGCGCGCACGAGGCAGGAGTAGAATCGCTCGCGCTCAAGCGGGAAGGAGTCCTGGTTGAACGAGAGCGTCCAGGCGGCGTACTCGCGCGCGCCCTTGAGATCGCCCCCTGCGAGCGCAAGCAGGCACTTGAGTTCGCCAAAGCGCAGACCGGCCCAGGCGCTGCCGCGGTCGGGCATGACGCCCAGGGCGTCGCAGACGAGCTTGGAGTCGTCGGAGGCCTCGGTGCACAGCTCGTCGAAGTAGCCCTTGTAGGTCTCGCTGCTTTCGTTGGAGTCGGGCAGGGCGAGCAGCGACTGCTGGAAGTCGATGCCGGCGTTGGGGTTGTCGTAGACGAGATCGTCTATGGGATAGACCTCGCTCATGCCAGGGACGATGACGCGGTAGGCGGGGGATCCCAGCTGGCGGTAGGCGCGGATGTAGATGTCAAAGCCCAGCTTGGCGATGATGTAGCGCAGCGCCTTGTACTGGTCGTGGGTCGAGCCGTGGAAGTCCCAGGCGACGAACTTGTAGTCGGCAGGCTGCCTGAACATCTGCATGGGCAAAAGGCCGGTGGAGTCCACGAAGTGGCTTGCGACGTTCACCGGATCGGCCACCTGCTCGCGGGAGAACACCGGGGCGTCGAAGGCGTCGAGATCCGAGAAGGTGCGGCCCTGCATGAGCTCGGTGAGAGTGCGGTCGAGCGCCACCTCGAAGATGGGGTGGGCGCCGAAGGAGCAGCAGCAGGTGCCGTTGCCCTGGTTGAAGAGCGCGACGCAGACCACGGGGAAGCGGCCGCCCAGGGAGGCGTCAAGCGGCACGGCCTTGAAGCCGTTGCCCTGGAGCGCGCGCAAGGTGTCGAAGCTCCTGGGGCAGCGGGCGATGATCTCCTCGGGGATGCGCGGCAGCGCCAGCCCCTTCCTTAGGATCTCGCCCTTGGCGTAGCGCTCGAGGATCTCCGAGAGCGCCTGCACCAGGGCCTCGTAGTCGGTGTTGCCGGCGGACATGCCGTTTGAGCCGTAGAGGGTGTCCAGGAGGTTCACCGGGAAGTAGACCACCTCGCCGTTGCGGGCGTTGGTGAAGGGGATCGAGCAGACGCCGCGGCTGAATGACGAGGACTGGATGTCCACGAGATCCTCGAGCGTCAGTCCCGCGCCCTTGGAGTAGAAGGCGCGCAGCGAGGCGTTGAGCACCTCGGGCGGCAACGGGTGCCCCGCGCCGTTGGGATCCTCGACGGTCCCCTCGTCGTCGGGGATCGGGGTCCAGCGCTCGTCGGGGAAGTGGACATAGGGCGCCTCGGAGTTGTCGAGCCCCAGGAAGTAGTCGGAGAAGGACATGTGGGTGGAGAGGCGCTCGCACAGCTCGCCGCAGGCCGAGGCCAGGGCGGCGAGCTTCGAGGAGCCCTTGCCGTTTGAGTAGACCGCGGGGCAGCCTGCGAACGACAGGTGCACCGAGTAGACGTTGGGCAGGGGGTTGAGCCAGCCGGTTTCCTCAAGCTCGGCGCCAAGGCCTCCCAAGGCCTTCTTGAAGCGCCCGATGCTCTCCTCGAGTGGCGCGTCTTTGCCTGTTATGCTGGTCATCGCTAAAATCCCGTGAAATCGATCGTGAAATGTTGACATTGCGCCGCCCGCGCGTGGGGGATTTTAACACGCGGGGGCGGGCGTTTGGGGCGGAGGGGCATGGCCATGCAGGGCTTTGGAACGGGCAGCGGCAAGGACGAGGAGAAGCGCGCGGCAGGACAGGAGGATCCCTCGCTGAAGGCCGCGCCTGAAGGCGGCAGGGCTGCGCCAGGCAATGAGGCCGCGGCGCGGGACCAGGCGGGGGCCGGGGCCGCCGATCCCCTGCCTGAAGGCCAGGTCCCAGGCATCGCCCGGGAGTCTCAGAAGGATGAGGTGGAGGCTGGCGCCCCGGATGGGGAGGCCGAGAACAAGGCCGGCCCCTCCATGGCCTCCTTTGCCCTCAGGATCATGGGGCGCCATGGCGCAGGCGATGGCAGGGACGCCGAGGATCTCAGGCGCGCTCTCGAGGAGTTCGAGCGCGGGGAGCGCAAGAGAGGCGGCGAGGGTGCGGAGAACGGCCCCGCGCGCTTCCTCCACCTGCTCAGGCGCCATGGCGGTGATGATGACGGGGCCGAGGCGCCCAGGGCGCGCTCGCGCCGCGCCCAGGCGCGCGCGGCCGTGGCCTGCGCCTGCCTGCTCTTTGCCGCCTACTTTGCCTATCAGAAGTTCTTCGGCCCCTCAGAGGCCGAGCTCTCCTTTGAGGATCTGCGCTCGCGAGTGCCCATAAGGATTGACAAGTACACCACCATAAGCCGCGCCGAGCTTGCGGACAGCTCAATTGAGATCACCGTGGTCAAGGCGGACGACGCCTTCGCGGGGCTTGACGATGCGGCAAGGGAGGCGCGGCTTGAGGAGTTCGGGCGCGGCGCGCAGTCGCTTTGCCGCAACAAATTATTCCAGGGCATCATCAACGGCGGGCGGCCCCTTCATGTATCATTGGATTCGGCAAGCGGCAGGACGCTGCGCAAGTACAGCGTGAACTCCTGCCCGGCGGATCCCGCGAAGTGATCGCGCGATCCCGGCAGACGGGCCGCCCCGGGAGTGGACGGTCCGCATTTTTTTCACTTGTGAGGTGCAAGATGCTCAATCTCGGTATGGTTGGCTGGCGCGGCATGGTCGGATCGGTGCTCATGGACAGGATGAAGCAGGAGCACGACTTCAAGCTGGCCAAGGCGACTTTCTTCTCGACCTCGCAGGCCGGGCAGAAGGCACCGGAAGTCGAGGGGCAGGATACCGGAACGCTGCAGGACGCGTACAGCCTCGAGGCGCTGCGCGCGATGGACGTCATCATCACGACCCAGGGCGGCGACTACTCCAAGAAGATCTATCCCCAGCTTCGCAAGAGCGGCTGGAAGGGCTACTGGATCGACGCGGCCTCGACGCTGCGCATGGAGGATGAGACCAGGATCATCCTCGATCCGGTCAACCGCGATGTCATCGCCAGGGCCTTGAACGACGGCATCAAGTCCTTCATCGGCGGCAACTGCACCGTGAGCCTGCTGCTCATCGCGCTCGACGGCCTCATCAAGACCGGCAACGTCGAGTGGATCTCCACCCAGACCTACCAGGCCGCCTCGGGCGCCGGAGCCAAGAACATGCGCGAGCTGCTGCTCCAGATGGGCGCGCTGCACGACTGCGTGGCCTCCGAGCTTGCCGATCCTGCAAGCTCGATCCTCGACATCGAGCGCAAGGTCCGCGCCGAGATGAACTCCCCCGAGTTCCCCACCGAGAACTTCGGGGCGCCGCTGGCAGGCTCCGTGCTCCCCTGGATCGACAAGGAGCTTGAGAACGGCCAGAGCCGCGAGGAGTGGAAGGGCCAGGCCGAGGCCAACAAGATCTTAGGCTACGCCCCGGGCACGCTGCCCATCGACGGCAACTGCGTGCGCATCAGCTCGATGCGCTGCCACAGCCAGGCGCTGACCATCAAGCTCAAGAAGCACATGGAGATCTCCGACATCCACGAGGTCATCAAGGCCGACAACCCCTGGGTGCGCGTCATCGAGAACCACAAGGACGTCACGTTGCGCGAGCTCACCCCCGCCAAGGTCTCAGGCTCGCTCTTCGTGCCCATCGGCAGGCTGCGCAAGCTCAACTTCGGCGACGAGTACCTCTCGGGCTTCACCGTCGGCGACCAGCTGCTCTGGGGCGCGGCCGAGCCGCTGCGCTGCATGCTGCGCCAGATAGCCGAGTGACCTGCGGCAGGGGATCTCCCCTGCCATGAAGGCAAGTCGGTGAAGGCGGATGCGCTATGCGCACCCGCCTTCATTGTCACTGCGGCAGGCGTTTTCAAGAAAGCAGGGATTTGAGATGAAGCTGTTATGAAGCGACCTGAGTCAAGTCTTTTTATCAAATCAAGATCATTTTATATTCCAGCTAGTTGCCTTGTTTTGCTGAAGCAGCATCGGCAAGGGATCTCGCGCCGCTTTGTACGGCCTTGACCACTCTGTCATGCGTGGGTTGGCTACCACAGGCCAATGGTTTCGCCGCGGGCCGCCGCCATCTGATTTGGATCATCGCCTTGTTGCCAAGGCGGATTCACAGTTTCATCGCGGATCTGCCCTTTGCCCAAGCATGCGCGCCATCCCTTGCCGATGCTGCCTCCTGCCTTCGGCTCCGGCAGCCGGCTCCTCCAGCGTCAGCCCATGCGGCAGGCGTCCTCCGCGCCCTCATAGTATCCGTTCACCATCCCGCAGGCGAAGCACGCCAGCTCGCGGGCGACGGCCCCGACCACAACGTTGTATGGCTTCCTTGCCTCCATGAAGCACAGGCTGGGCTCCAGGCTCTTTCCCAAGGCCATCCTCCGGTACTTGCCTGTGAACCTCGCCCTCGCCTTGTCAGCATAGGCCACCACTGCCTCCGGGGCTCCGGCCTGCCTTGCCCGCAGCGCCTTCGACTTGTACGCCGGGCTGCTCCTGAGCGCTCCCTGCGCAGCCTCCGTCAGCAGCTTCCTCAGGTGGCTGTTGCCGGCCTTGGTGAGGCCTGTGCGGCAGATCTTCCCGCCGCTGGAATGCTCGCCAGGCACAAGGCCGAGGAAGGACGCCAGATCCTTAGGCCTTGCGAACCTCGAGAAGTCGCCGATCTCGCAGCAAAGCGCCAGGGCGGTGTGCTCCCTGATCCCCGGCAGGCAGACGAGCTTTCTGACGTTCTCCCTGTATCTCGGCGCCTCGCTGAGCTCGAGGATCCTGCGGTCTAGCTTCTCAATCTTCCCGCTTATGCTCTCCAGGCCCGAGACGTACTCGTTCATGGTCTCGCGCGCCAGTGCGCCGCCCATGTCGGCGGCTCTTAGCCACGCCATGAACTTCTGCGTCCACGGCACCTTGCACGTGTCGCAGCGGACTCCGCGGCGCAGCAGCATCGCCAGGATCTTCTGCTTGAGCTCCTTCTGGACCTGCTTGAAGTCGTCGCGCATG
>CACYPI010000050.1 GCA_902776275.1 uncultured Aeromonadales bacterium | reverse complement strand
GGCGGCGGCCTTGGGAACCTTGAGAATTGCGGTCGATCTTGCTGGGATCAGCGGTCGAGCCGCGTGAGATTATCGGTCGAGGTTCGTGGGATTTTCCAAAAGCAGGGGGCCGCGCAATGCGCGGCCCCCGTCCATCTTTAAAAGCCGACCTTGCGCCGGCTTTTTTCAGATCAGAGCCAGTTCTCGGCGCGGACCTCGAAGTAGCTCTGCGGGTGGTTGCAGACCGGGCAGACGTCCGGAGCCTTGGTGCCCATCACGACGTGGCCGCAGTTGCGGCACTCCCAGACCTTGACGCCGGACTTCT
The DNA here is from genome assembly GCA_902776275.1 of uncultured Aeromonadales bacterium. Classification (GTDB taxonomy): domain Bacteria; phylum Pseudomonadota; class Gammaproteobacteria; order Enterobacterales; family Succinivibrionaceae; genus Succinivibrio. The sequence continues at coordinate 18,253 of CACYPI010000050.1, read as the reverse complement.
CGAAGACCTTCTTCTCCTCGACGTTCTTGAGCAGGGCGCGGTAGCGCTCCTCGTGGAGCTTCTCGATCGCGCCGACGCCGCGGAACTTGGCAGCCAGCTCGTGGAAGCCTTCCTCGTCGGCCTCCTTGGCCATGCGGTCGTACATGTCGGTCCACTCATAGTTCTCGCCCTCGGCGGCAGCCTTCAGGTTGTCGGAGGTGTCGCCCAGAAGCCCGAGCTCCTTGAACCACAACTTGGCGTGCTCCTTCTCGTTGTCGGCGGTCTTCAGGAAGAGCGCGGCGATCTGCTCGAAGCCGGCCTTCTTGGCCACGGAGGCGAAGTAGGTGTACTTGTTGCGGGCCTGGGACTCGCCGGCGAAGGCGTCCTGCAGGTTCTTCTCGGTCTTGGTGCCTGCGTACTTGTTCTTCTTCTCAGCAGGGGCTGCCTCGTCGACGCGCTTGAACACGCCGCTCTTGTGGCACATAGGGCAGACCTCAGGGGCCTCGTCGCCTTCGTAAGTGTAGCCGCAGACAGTGCAGACGAAAGTTGCCATGGTTTTTATCTCCTTTTTCTTATTGCATGTGTTCTAGGTCCGGCCCAAGGCCGTTTGAGTAAGCATAAGGCCTTGCAGGCCGAAGTGCCGTGACATGTGCGGGATTTGTGACTTAGTTGGTCGATTTGCCCTTCATGTTCGGCACCTGCTTATCAGTAACCATTATCGATATTATAAACAATCTCAGTTAAATTGGAAGAAGGAGATCATGGATTTTTCGATAAGATTTATCGCAATGATGCAAAGCATAACCAGATGCTTGATTCTGCACATAAAACTGCGGCTCCCGCATTGGCACGCGGCGCAAGTGGCAGCAGGGACAAGGCGCTTCAAGCCATGGCGGGTCCCCTGACGGGAAAACGCCCTGCGCCGCCCTCCCCGGCGCTTGGAATGGGTGGCAGGCGGCTTAGGCGCCGCGGCGGCGCAGGACTTTCGGCGCGAGCCTCAATAGCGCGAGTGCGGCGAGGGCGAGCAGCGCGGATGAGCACAGGAAGGTCGCCCTGGGGGCGATGGCCGAGGCGATAAGGCCGCCCACGATCGGGCCGCTGCCGCTTCCCACCTCGGAGAACGAGTAGAGCAGGCCGAACGCCGCCGTGCGCTCCTCTTGGCGCGTCGCCCGCACCAGAAGCGCGTTGACCATCGGCACTATGCCTGCAAGGCACACGCCGGCTGCGAAGTTCGCCGCGGCGAACCAGGCGACGGACTGTGGCAGCGCCTGGCCTGCCGAGGCCAGGGCCGAGAGCAGCATCGAGAGCACCAGCACGTTGAAGAAGCCCCGCCTCTGCCCGAGCGTCCCCCACAGCGGCGAGGTGAGCGCGCCTGCGATCCCGTAGAGCGAGAACACCGCCCCTGAGAGCACTATGCCGTGCGTGCTTCCATGCGCAAGCGAGACGATGTACGGGGTGAGGATCGACACTGGCAGCATCATGATCATCATGCCGGCGGAGGCTGCGAGCAGCACGCAGAGCACCGGTCCCTGGCGGAGCACGGAAAGCGCCCCGCCGCCATGGGCGCCCGGGGCGGGCGCCGGGGCCGCCGCGCGCGGCGGCTCGTGGATGAAGATGAGGCTCACCACCGTGACGGTCGCGAGCGCTGCCGTGGTGATTGCGAAGGTCAGCCGCACCGAGAGGTACTGCGCGATGGCGCCGCCTGCCAGCGGACCCACCACGGATCCCAGGATGTTCATGCTCTGGAGCAATCCCATCGAGAAGCCGAGCTTGTCCTTGGGCACGATGTCGGAGTTCATTGAGAGGATCACCGGGGTGATCCCGCAGGCAAAGCCCATGAAGATGCGCGCCAGGAAGAGCTGGAACGGAGTCTGCACGATCATGCAGATGAAGTAGGCGATCGCGAGCATCGAGCTTGCGCGCAGCAGCATGAGCTTGCGCCCGAAGCGGTCGGCGATGCGCCCCCAGAAGGGCGAGAGCAGGGCGCTGAAGACGAACTGCACCGAAAAGCAGGCCGAGGACCAGAAGGTCAGATCCTCAGGCGGGCAGCCCAGGTCGTTCTTTAGGTAGACGGGCAGGAAGGGGAACATCAGCGTGTAGCTGCCCGACATCAGAAGCCAGTCGAGGCAAAACACGAAGAGGGCGGCCTTCCAGGGTCCCTGCCTTGGCGCGCCCATGGCTCAGTCAAGCCCCGGGAAGGAGTGGACCAGCTTCACCTTGATGTCAGGGAAGGAGCTTACGATCTGGACCTTGAAGTCGGGGAAGCTGCTCACGTGCTGCCACTCTCCGCAGCTGTCGGGGAAGGCGTCCACCATCTTGACCTTGAGATCGGGAAACGAGTCGACCACCTGTACCTTGATGTCGGGGAAGGAGTCGACGAACTGCACCTTGCCGTGAAGCGGGATCCCGTTGAAGGCACAGTCGGAGCCAATGCCTCGGGCTGAGGCTGGCATGGATGAGAGGGCGCAGAGCGCGGCTGCGGCAATGATGGCGGACTCAATCCTTGCCATTTGATGAAACTCCGGTTTTCGCATTGCGTTCGGCCTCAAGCTCTGACTGGGCCTGGGCCTTTATTTTGTTTAGGTAGTCGCCGCTGCCGTTGTCGTTGGCCCCGACGTCCGAGGCCATGATGTTGAGGATCGAGGGGCAGCGCAGGAAGACCGTGATCCCGATGCAAAAGAGCAGCGCCCCGCCGGTGAAGAACACCGCGCGCGGGGCGAGCACGGTCGCAAGCGCGCCGCCCAGGACGGGCCCCACGGCCCCGCCCACCTGCTGGGCTGCAAAGAAGAGCGCGAAGCTCTCGCCGCGGCGCGAGGCCGGGGTGAGCAGCACCAGAAGCGAGTTTGCCGACGGGAAGATCCCCGAGAAGCTCAGCCCGAAGATGAACTGGAAGAGCGCGAAGATCCACAGCGTGTGCGGGATCCCCTGCAGGCAGCTCACGACGCCGGCTAGGCAGAAGGAGATCACCATGGTGTGGAAGAAGCCGCGCTTCTGCCCGGCGCGCCCCCACTGCGGGGCGGCGATGGCGCCGGCAAGCCCGCCTAGGGAGAAGATGGCGCCTGAGAGCATCATGAGGTTCGTCTTCGAGACCTCGCCGAAGGTCGCGATGTAGACGGTCATCACCGGCTGCACCTGCATGATGACGAGGCTCGTGAACCCGGCTGCGAGCATCAGCGCGAGGATTCCGCGGTCCTTGAGCAGCGACTCGCGCCCGGGCTTGGGCGAGCCCTCCTGGGCGGTGGCGGGCTTATCGCGCGGCGGCTCCTTGATGAAGATGATCGTGATGATGGTGATGAGCGAGAGGCCGCCGGCGCCCACGAAGAACGAGTCGCGCATGCCAAAGGCGGTGGCGAGCACGCCTCCTAAGAGCGGGCCGATGATCCCGCCACAGATGTTCGCCGACTGCATGAGGCCCATCGCAATGCCGATGCGGTTCTTGGGGACATAGGCCGAGAGCATCGCCAGGCACGCAGGCCACAGCCCCGCGGCAAAGCCCTGCACGACGCGCATCAGGAAGAGCTGGAACGGGGTCTGGACGATGCCGCCTAAGAAGTAGGCGACAGCCAGCAGGATCGAGGAGCGCAGCATCATTAGCTTGCGCCCGGTGCGGTCGGAGAGGCGGCCCCAGAGCGGGGCGACCACGGCGCTGATGGCGAAGGTCACCGCGAAGACCACGCCCGACCACATGTTCACGCTCTTGGCGTCGGCCCCCAGCTCGCTCTCAAGGTAGATCGGGAGGAAGGGGATGAGCATGGTGTACGAGGAGGCCATGAGCACGGCAAAAAGCACCATGAACGCCAGCACGGCTTTCCAGTTCATCATTTCCGCCTCCTCATGCTGCGCCGGATCATGCATGCGGCGCAGGCTTTCATTCTACACCACAAGCGCATGGGGCCAGCGGATGGCGCGAGGCAATCCCTTTGAAAACAATCCAGATTGGTATGCAAGACGGCCTGCGCAGGAAGGCGCAAAAAGCCCCGCCAGGGTAAAACCCGTGGCGGGGCTTGGAAAGACTTTTGATCGTCAGTCCTGCGGGAGCTTGTGGGGGAAGAAGATCCTCATCGTCTCCATGCCCGGGCGCGGGGCGGTGAGCGAGCCTGCGATGCTGCCCACGAGCCCTGCGACGGTGCCGATGACGATGTTGTGGAAGCCCATGAGCTTGTAGCCCGTGGCCATGGCGATCACATAGAGCCCAAGGCCCAGGACGATGCCCCATATGGCGCCGCGGGTGTTCATGCGCGGCCAGAAGAGGCCGAGCACCACGCACCACATGAAGGCGCTCTCAAGCCCGCCGAAGGCGAACATGTTGACCCAGACCACGATGTCCTGGGGATAGAGCGCAAGCAGGATCGAGATGGCGCCCAGGATGAGCGTGGTCGCCACGGCGATGTGCCTTGAGCTCTCGGGGCTCTGGGTCTTGAGGTACTCCGGGCCCTTGAGCTGCTTTGCCAGATCGCGCGCCACTGCGGCGGCCGAGGCGATGAGCAGCGAGCTCACCGTGCTCATGGTCGCAGCCAGGGGGCCTATGATCGTGATCCCGGCCATCACCGGGCTCATGTGGCCTACGATGAGCAGCGGGATAACCGCGTCGGTGCCGTTTGCAGGCTTCTCGAGCACCACGCCGCGCGAGAGCACGCCCAGGAGCGTCATGCCGATCATGAGCGCGCCGCAGACTATGGTCGCGACGATCATCGCCGTCGAGAGGTTCGAGGACTTCTTGTAGCTCATGCACCTGACCATCGACTGTGGCAGGCCCAGGGTGCAGAAACCCACGAGCAGCCACGAGGAGAAGAGCAGCGTGTATGGCAGCGCCCCGCCGGCGTCGGGCTTGAAGAGGTTTGAGATCCCGTCGTCTCCGACGCTCTGGGAGGCCAGGGTCTGCCTTATGCCCTCAAGCCCGCCGCCCGACTCCAGGATGGAGTAGCCCAAGGTCGCCATGCCCGTGAGCATCAGCACCGCGCAGACCGCGTCGGTGAGCGCCACGGCCTTGAAGCCCGACGAGGTGTAGATGACGGTGACGGCTGCGAATACGAGCAGCCCGGCCTTGTAGTCCCAGCCCGTCACCGCCGCGAAGATCTGCGCCCCGCCGATGAACTGCCCGACCACGGTTGCCGTGAAGAACACGATGAGGACGAGCGCGAGCAGCACGCTCAAAGGCTTTGAGCCGTAGCGCGCGTCGATGAGGTCGATGACCGTGAGGCTGCCGGTGCGGCGGGCGAGCACGGCCATCTTCTTGCCGAGCACGCCCAGGATGAAGAACCCGGTGATGATCTGCGGGGCGGCGAACACCACCCAGCCGTAGCCAAGCTGCCAGGCTATGCCGGGGCCTGAGACGAAGGAACTCACCGAGCCGTAGGTCGCAACCAGCGTGAGCGCGAGCACCACGCCTCCCAAGTTGCGGCCTGCGATGTAGAAGTCGCGCTGGAAGTTGTCAGAGCGCTTGAGCGAGCGGTTGCACCACGCGCCGATGCAGATGAGCGCCGCGAGGAACGCGAGCACCGGCCAGATCGCGGGGTTAATCGTTTCCATCGGAGTCCTCCTTGTCCTCGCCTGCTTCCTCCCCAAGGCTGAAGTCGGTCATGAAGTGGCGCGCCAGCGCTATGACGCCCACGACCGAGAGCAGGTAGCCGCCGATGCACGAGACGACGAACCACAGCGGCATGGACGCCACGAACACCGCGCTGTCCTTGAGCAGAAAGACTGCGCCCCAGAAGAACAGGGTGATGAGCACGGCAAGGATCACGGTGGCAAGCGCCTCGCGATCCATGGCGGCGAACTTCTCGCTGTAGCTGAGATCTCCTTTTTGCATGGGAACGATTCTCCTTGTTTCACTCACGCTTGTATGAAATTTAAAAAGCATGCCTCATGCATGCTTGGACGGGGGCATCTTAGCAGGCGCAGCCGCAAGGGCAAGGCAACGCGAAGGCGCACCGATCGGGTGCGCCTTCGCGTCCGCGCCCTACGCGGAGTGCTATTTGACGGTTCTCAGCCCTTCTTCCCCTTGCCCTTGGCGCCGTCGGAGAGCGCCGCGAGCACCGAGGGATCGCGCTTGCAGATCACTATGACCAGGACGATTGCGAAGGCCGCGTTGAGGATCCCGTTGCCAAAGCTCTTGTAGAACACCCAGATCCCCTCGGCCTCCTGGGCGCTGATGCCGAAGATCGAGGGCAGGCAGAAAGCAAGCACGAGGTTCAGCGCGGCGCCGAACACGAAGAACCACATCCAGCCGGCTCCGAAGAAGCGCCAGGCCCCGTCGGGCAGGGGGATATCGCGCCCGAAGAGGTAGGAGAAGGGGTTCTTGCGCAGCAGGTACTGGAACACGAAGATGGCCGTGGCGAGCACGAGGTTTGAGACCGTGACCTTCCACTTGATGATCGAGGGATCGCCGAGCAGTATGGTCGGCAGCCCGAAGAGCAGCACCAGCGCCAGCGTGAAGATCTGGATCCTCGAGACGGTCCTGGTCACGGCGTACTCGAGCGCGGCGGCGATGAGGCAGCCTGAGACCACGACAATGGTCGCAAGCACCAGATCGGAGCTTGCCTTGTAGGTTGCAAAGAAGGCGATTGCGGGGAGGAACTCGATTATGCGCACCGCAAGGGGCGGCTGCTTGGGCTGGTTTTCCATGGAAGGTCCTGGATTCATTGCGCCTTTATCAAGGCTTCTGGGTTGTGGATGTGGAGGCGGATGCCAGATCGCCTGCGATCCTGCGGGGCGGCTTCAGGCGGCGGAAGCGGATCCCCTCGTTGTCGGCGCTGAGCACCTCGAACTGGTCGTCTAGGAACCTGATGACCGAGCCGTAGCTTAAGTCATAGGTGAGCGCCGGGCGGGAGACCGCTTTGCAGTCGTTCACCGCGAACTTGAGCACGCTCCCGCTGCGCCCGTAGTACATGAGCGAGGGCGCGCAGAGCGTGTCCTCGGAGACGGTGCGCGCGGAGATGGCGTAGCTCAGCGCCCCGGGCGCGGCGCAGGACTTGACGTTGAGCTGCGTGGTCACGCAGACCCTGCCGCCGTCCGAGGCCTCGGCGCTCACCTCCTTCAAGGGGTCGCACCACAGGCAGCTTGACACCTCGTCGCCGTCGCTGCTCACGGTTGAGAACGAGATCTCCCTGCCGTGCCTGGCCTTCTCGCGGAACTGGCCGCGCGGGAAGGTGATCGCGCCCGATGACTGATCGAAGGGAATGATGAGGAAGGCATTGCGGCAGCGGCGATCGGCGACCTTGAGTGCCGAGCCTACCGCGGCGAAGGCGGTCTCGTCGGTCTTGGGGCGGTAGTCGATGGTGCAGCGCGGATCCTGATCCGGCGCGGCCAGGGCCGCCGCCGGAAGGGCGCACATCAGGGCTGCCAGGGTTGCGGCAAGGTGTTTTTTCCTCATGAATCCAAATTATATGAGGAAAATGATGAAGGATCTCACCTTCATGCCGTTAAAGGAAGGATGGCGTATGATCGCAAAACGGGTCCTGGATGGCAGGGCCTTGAAGCCAGGGAAACCCAGAGGAGGGAGACATGGCCAGGAAAGTTCGGAAAAAGGACGCTGCGGTCAGGCAGCGCAACTTCGTGCAGGCGCACGTGATGGACGCGAACGTCCCCCAGGCGTTCGAGGATCGCAGGAGGCGCGAGCGCGCAGGATACCGCAAGCACAAGTGCTCCTACGTGGAGGAGGCCTTCCGGGGCGGAACCCGAAAGGCCTTTTTCATGCCCTCTGAAATCCTGCCTGCCGCCTGAGCCTTAGGGCACCCCTCCGAAAATCCCGCCTTAACCTCCAGGATCGCCTGATCGGCAAGGCAGAAAACTCCAAATTCCCACCCGATGCGCCGCGCAAGGCGCACAAGACGATGTGGCGTCACTTCACGGTGACTATCCCGTCGAGCACATAGTGGAAGGAGGGCGCCGACTGATCCCGGCACTCCTCATAGCCGCCACTAAGGTCGATGCGATCGCCTGGATCTTCTGGATCAGCGCCCGTGGCCCCGGCCTTGAATACGCTGACGCCGCCCTCCGAGAAGGCCTTGGAGAGGAGGGCCAAGCGCTCCGTCGTGCCATCGGCTGCGGCGTAGGTGTTGACCTCAAGCATGGTGACCCAGCCGTCCTTGAAGCCCGATCCGGCGTCGTTGCCGCGGATCTGGCCTGAAACCACCTGCTCGATGGGCTTTTTGCAGAGCACGGCCTTCACGGCGCCTGCGATGTAGGGCTCCCAGTTGATCCTGGTGCCGGTGAGGTAGGCGGTGGGCGCGACGTCGGCCATGCTCTCGTTGTAGGAGACGCAGTAGGCCTCATGGGGCGGCTCGGACTCCTCGCAGGCCACGGCAGGCCCCGTGGTGTCAGAGTGCTGGGAGATGACGGCGCAGCCGTCCTCCTCGATGAGCAGCCTGGCTGTCCGCTTCTCCTTCATGTAGTCGGACCACATTCCGGTGTACCTGACCACCATGGTGGCATTCGGCACCACCGAGCGGACCCCCAGGATGAATGCGGTGTAGCCTGAGATCACCTCGGGCACCGGGAAGGCCGCGACGTAGCCTGCCCGCGCTTTGGAGGCGTCCACGCGCCCGCTTTTTATGAGCTCCCTGAGCTTCATCCCGGCGGCCACGCCCGAGGCATAGCGCCCCTCGTGGATGTGCCCCATGAAGGTGTGGTAGTTGGGCAGCACCGGATCCTCGTTGGCATTGCTGCAGGTGGACTGGCAGAACTCGATGCCAGGGTGCGACCTGGCATATTCCTTCATGCCATTGCCGTAGCCGTAGCTGTTTGAAAAGATGATCCCGCAGCCGCTTGAGGAGAGCGAGTCGAGCGCCTCCCCAACGCTGCCCTCGGGCACGTTGTACCTCTCCTCGGTCGTCACGGCGCCTTGGAAGATCTCCTCGACGCGCCTTTGCGCCTTCATGAAGTTGGCGGTGTAGGGCGTGCTGCCGTCGCCGTTGTAGATGAAGCAGGCCTTGAGCGGAGGCGCGTCCTGATCGCCCATGAAAGCATGCCTTAAGCTTGTGAAGGCGCAGAACGCGATGGCGCAGCCTGCCGCCGCGGCAAGATAGCGCCTCAAGCGTCCTGTCTCAGCCATGCGCGCCCTCCTTGCAGGAGGCGGCCTCAGTTGTGCCGCCCTCGCCGCCAGCCTTGATGCCGTAGATCTTCTGAATGTCGATGGTCCCGTCCTCTATCAATGAGAGCATGATGTCCGCAAGCTTCGGGTCGAACTGGGTCCCGCGCCCGCGGGCGATCTCTTTTTTGGCATATTCGATGCCGAGGCAGCCGCGGTAGACGCGGTTCGAGGTCATGGCGTCGAAGGCGTCGGCGATGCCGATGATCCGGGCGTTGAGCGGGATCTCCTCGCCCTTGAGCCCCCGGGCGTAGCCGCGCCCGTCGTAGCGCTCGTGGTGGTAGAGGGCGCCTTCTGCCACGTTGTCGATGATCGTGAAGTCCTTGAGGATGGCCGCGCCGCGCGTGACATGGGTCTTCATGACGGCGTACTCCTCGTCCGTAAGCCGCCCGGGCTTGTTGAGCACGCGGTCGGGGATGCCGATCTTGCCGATGTCGTGGAGCAGCGCCACCTGCCTCAGGTTCTCGCACTGCCGCTCCCCGTAGCCAAGGCGCCTTGCGATCATCACCGCATAGTCGGCTACGCGGCGCGAGTGCTGGCTGGTGCGCTCGTCCTTGGCGTCCACGGCCTGGGCGATGGTGAGGATGGTCTCGTTGACCATGCGCAGCTGGGAAGCCTGGCGCTCGAGCTTGTCCCTCTGCTCCCGCAGCACGCGCCGCATCCAGAGCCTGGCGCCAAGCCAGGAGAGGTAGGATGAGAGCATCATCGCCACCAAGGCGGCGTAGGCGCGGAACCACCAGTGGTCCTTGAACTCGGCCTCCTTGATGACGGGGTAGGCGGCCTCCGACACCGCGCCGCCCGTCTCGCTGTCGAGCACCGCGACGTGAAATGAGTAGCTCCCCGGCGGCAGGTTGGTGTACGAGACGGTTCCCAGGGCGCTCCGCGGCCTCACGGCCTTCGCCTTGTCGATCCCTTCAAGATAGGTCGCCACATAGGGATCCTTCACCGTGTAGTTCACTATCTCCGGGACGAACTCGACGCGCTGCACGCCGCTGCCGATGCGGATCGGCTCGCCCTTCTCCACGCGATGCGGCACGCCGTCCAATAGCACGGTCTCAAGGAGCATGCGGTAGGAGCGCACCTTGATCTCATAGCGGTTCAGGTTCATGAGCACGGCGCCGGTCTTGCACGAGAGCCACCAGCTGCCGTCATCCCCGAGATCGTTCCAGGCGTTGGGCACCAGATCGAGCCCCATGCCGTTCTTGGCGTTGTAGAGCGCGTACCTCAGCGGGCCGCTCTCGAGCAGCGCCTTGCGGCTTGTGATGTAGATGCCTGCCGAGCTCGTCACGAAGATCATGCCGCCAGGGCCTTCTGCGAGGTCGAAGTTGTTGTAGTAGGGAAAGCTGGAGAGGTGGCGGATCTTCCCATCGCCGTCCATGCGGCAAAGCCCGTTGCCGGTGACGATGTAGGCGCCGCCTTTGCTGTCTGGAACCATCCTCAGGATTATCTCGGAGCTCAATCCGTCCTTTTGCAGCAGGATCCTTTCGACCTTGCCATCGCGCAGCACCGCGATGCCGTTGCCGTCGGTGCCGGCGAAGATCTCATCATCGCCCCACGCCATGAGGCAGAGCACCTTGGGATTGGGCATTCCGCCTTCTCCATTGCCCACGAAGTACTCGGCCCTGCCGCCGCGTATGAAGGCGACGCCGGAGTCGCCGGCGGCGAACATGCCGCCCTGCGCCTCGAGGACGGTGCGGAACTTATCGCCTCCGGCGCCGTTTGACGAGTCAAAGCCCAGCATCGAGCCATCGGGCGCGACATCCCAGACGCCCATGCCCGAGGTGCAGATCCAAAGGTGGCCGCGCGAGTCCTGCCTCAAGCAGCGGATCCTGACATCGCGGAACTTCTCCAGGATCCTGTAGGCGAGCGGATCGGCGCTGCTCGAGGATCCGATGTCAAGCCCCGAGTCGGTGCCCATGAGGACGGCCCCGCGCCACCTTGCAACCGTGTTGACCACGGACCTGCCTGCCGTGTAGCGGCCCTCCTCCTCGACGAACACCGAAGGCGTCATGCGCAGCACGCCCTTGCGCGAGGAGGTGAACCAGAAGTTGCCCTGGCAGTCGGTGAGCATGTTCTCAACGGAGTTGTTGAAGCCCCCGGCCTCGATGGCGATGGCGCGGCCGGAGGATGCCACATAGCCAGGCCCGGTGTCGGTGCAAACGAACATCCCGCCCTCATCGTCAAAGGCGATGGAGTTTATGCCCTTGAGCGTGTCGCAGTCGATGGCACGCACCTTGACAAGCCCTTCGTGCTCGATCCTGAACACGTCGATGCGGCTGCCCTGCGTCCCGGCGTAGAGCAGCCCAGAGGGCGAGAAGGCGGCGCAGCTGTAGGTTCCGCCGTCCTTGCGGTCAATGCGTGAGTCCGCCACCGCGCCGTCGCGCAGCAGGAAGAGCCTGCCGTCTGCGGTGACAGCCGCGACGCCGCCGTCCTCTCCTGCGCTCAGGCTCCTGGCGTAGGCCACCTCGCCTATCGAGGAGGCCACCTTGATCCCGCCTGAGATGGTCACGATGTGGAGGCTTGCGGTGGTGCCGATGTAGTAGCGCCCGTACGAGTCCTGGACTATCGAGCGCACCGAGTTCGAGGAGAGGCCGTTTGCCTTGTTCAGCGTGTTGGTGATCTCCTGGCCGATGCACAGCGAGACCCCGTTGTCGTTCGTGCCGATCCAGAGCCTTCCTGACTCGTCTGAGTACAGGCAGTTGACGGTCTTGACCGCCTCCATGTTAGACATCCACTGGAAGGCGCTGCCGCTGTAGCGGTAGAGGCCGCCGTAGGTGCCGATCCACAGCACGCCGTCCTTGGTCTGATCGATGTCGTTCGCGATCCCGCCGGGCAGTCCGTTGGCGCCGTCGAACACGGTCTTGAAGTAGTGCGAGAAGTCAGGCTCCGCGGCGAGGGCGGGGGATGAGCATGCAAGGAGGGCGCAGAGGATCTGCAAGAGGAGCCTTTTCATCAGAGGATCCTCTTTTGCAGCAGGTGCAGCCTGAGCGCGGCGTAGAGCAGGAGCACCGAGGCCACCTTGTCGGGAAATTCCAGGTAGAACTGGCCGATGATGCAGCTCAAGGCCTGATTTGCGCCGTTCTCCGTCATGAGGACGATGATCCCGTCCCCCCATTGGTTGCTCGTCATGCCTCCTGAGGCGAGGAAGTTGAGCGGAGTGGAGATGGCGGTTGCGGCAAGCGCGACGATGAAGGCGAGCGAGAGGGCGCCGAAGAGCGATCCGAAGGCCCCGCGCCTTGAGGCCTGGCCTGCGATGATCCCAACGGCGATGCTGGTTGCCGCGTAGCAGAGTTCCAGGGGATTGCCTGAGAGATCGGAGAAGATGAGGCTGAAGGTGCCGCCTGCCATGGCCCCGCACGCAGGTCCGAGGGCGTAGGCTGCGAGCATGGTGCCTGCGGTGTCAAGCCACATTGGCAGATCAAGAGAGAGCGCGGCGAACCGTCCTGCGCAGTCGATGGCGACGCACAGGATCATCAGGGCGCAGATCCCAAGATCCTTCCTCATGCTCATGGCCGTCGGCCCTCCCGCGCGCTCGCACCGGCTATTGGTCATGCTGAAGAATGTAGGCAATAACGCCGAGGCGGAACACGAGCGCCGTCAAGTTTTGGAAAGAGGGGGAGGGCGGAAGGTTGGAAATGGGAGGCAGCGCAAAGAACGCGCTGTTATCCTTGATGAAAGGGACAGCAATCCAGCCTGTTGCACAGGGCGCAACGCGCCCTGTGCCTGTGATTGGGGCAAAGGCTAGCTGCCTTGGTCCTTTGACGGGGCTGGCTTGACGCCGTTCTCACTGAGGAAGGCCCCGCCGGTGTCGTCCTCGATGTTGCCCTTCTTGATGTTGGGAATGATGAAGCGCTGCTTCATGTACTCCCACAGCTCCTTGGAGCCCTCGGCGGTATGCGCGTTGCGCTTTAGGATCTGCGTGAGCCTCACGCGGTGCTCGCGCCAGGCCCGCCCTCCGGTTGCGGCGTTGAGCATGCAGGGCTGGACGTTGTCCATGCACTTGGCGAACCTGGCCTCGGGAGTCTCGCAGCGCTCGAACTCCTCCCACAGGGCACGCAGGCGGCGCCCCAGATCCTCAGGGAGGATCGAGTAGAGCCTGTCGGCGGCCGCCTCCTCGCGCCTTTCCTGGGTCGCCACGGCCTTCTCGTCGTAGCAGAAGGTGTCGCCTGCATAGACCTCGATGAGATCGTGCACCACGAGCATCGAGAGCACCTTGAGCATGTCAAAGGGCGCGTTCGAGTACTCAGAGAGCACCAGGGCCATCAGGCACATGTGCCAGGCGTGCTCGGCGTCGTCCTCCTGCCTGCCCTCGCGCCCGGTGAGGTAGGTCTGCCTGAAGACGTCCTTCTCGTGATCGCACTGCAGTATGAAGTCGAAGATCCTTCCCAAGCGCCCGCCGCCGGTGTCGATGGGGAGCTTTGCGCCGCTCTTGCTTTCGTCCAAAACAAAATCCTCCGCAGGAACATGTTCCTGCGGAGGATTATAGGCGATGGGCGAGGCAGTGATGGCGCCGCGCCCTTTTGGCTCAGGCCTTACTCTTGTGGTTGAAGTCAGGCAGCGACTCGACGCCCTGCGGGATCGCGATGGAGTCTGCAAGCGCGTGCTGCTCCCTCAGGATCTGCGCATACTCCTCGCTGCCCTTGTGCAGCAGGCGGCGGCGCTCGTACATGCCGTGCGTGAGATCGTTGATCCTGGCGCCCTGCGCGGTGTGGAACTGCAGCTCAAAGCGCGCGCCTTGAGGCGAGAGCAGGCAGACGTTGATCGCGCGGTAGGGGTAGCCTTTGTCGTTCCAGGCGTTCCACACCGAGGCGACCGAGTAGCCGTCCCTGGCGAGCATGCCGAGCATGCGCTTTGCCGACGCGGTGTAGGAGTCCTCCTCGAAGATCACGCTGTAGCGCACCAGATCCCTCATCGAGCGCATGGTGCCCCGGGAGTCCGGGCGGCTGTGGAGCGCCTCGTAGGCCGACGAGGGCGACTTCATGCGGTGGTCGAGCTTGTGGAGCGTGCCGCCTAGCGCGCCGGCGGCGGCTTTGACGTCGCTGCCGATCGCCTCCTCGCGCGAGAGGGCTGCAAGGTAGTTGCGCCGCTCGCGCGGGAGCATCCTGCCAAGCGCTGCGTAGTCCTCGCCGTCCCAGAGCCTCAGCGCGTCATAGCCGCCGTTTGCAAAGGCGATGTCAGAGAGGCTCTGCATCTCGCCTGCCGACAGCCTCGTGGACGAGCTCATGAGCTCGGCAAAGGGGATCTCGGCCTGCGCGCCGTTGCGGCGGTTTGAGAACCTGCGCTCGGCAACCTGCACCGACGGGGACGAGCGCTCCGGGCCTGACGCCGAGGATGGGCGCGCGCCCTGCGAGGTCGCGGCGGCGGCCGAGGCGGCGATGAAGCCTGCGAGGGCCAGCGAGGCTGCCGAGGCCATGATCCTCGAGACGATCCTGTTCAAGCGGCTTTTGGAAAACTTCATTGATGCTCCTTGTGTCGGAGGCTTGGGCCTCCACCTCCTTCAACCATACATGGGGACTGTTAGGCGGAAATTAGGAACGCGTCAGGACCGCGTCAGCGGACATCATGCCTCCTGGTTATGGATGCTTGAGCTTTGCGCAATATCAAATGCTGTTTTCAAAAGCTAATCTTTGGCCATGCCATTAGGCAGCGTCATGGAAAAAGTTTTTGCAAGCGGAGGACTGCATGAAGAAGAGGATCCTGGGAAAGGGCGGTCTTGAGGTGTCGGCGGTAGGGCTTGGGTGCATGGGCATGAGCCACGCCTATGGAAAGCCGCTTGATGCGAGGCAGGCGCGTCAGGTGCTATCAGCAGCTCTTGACTTGGGCTACACCTACTTTGACACCGCCGAGAACTACGGCACTCTCGATGATCCGCACCACAACGAGAGGTTCATCGCCGAGGCCATCGACAGCCGCCGCAGCGAGTTTGCGATCTCCACGGATCCGCTTTGACGAGAAGGTCCCCGGGGCCACCAAGCCGCTCGTCTGCGACTCAAGGCCCGAGGCGATCAGGCGCTCGGTCGAGGGATCGCTTGAGCGCC
The DNA here is from genome assembly GCA_902776275.1 of uncultured Aeromonadales bacterium. GTDB lineage: Bacteria > Pseudomonadota > Gammaproteobacteria > Enterobacterales > Succinivibrionaceae > Succinivibrio. The sequence continues at coordinate 3,148 of CACYPI010000050.1, read as the reverse complement.
TTAAGACCGACCACATCGATCTCTGCTACCAGCACCGCGTCGATCCCAAGGTCGAGCCGGAAGTGGTGGCAGAGGAGATGTCAAAGCTCATCGCCGAGGGCAAGATCCTCCACTGGGGCGTCTCCGAGGCGCCGCTTGACTACATAGGGCACGCCGACAAGGTGTGCCATGTCGCGGCGGTGCAGAGCCGCTACTCGATGATGGCAAGGCAGAACGGGGAGATGTTCGATGAGCTCAACAGGCTCGGCATCGGCTTCGTCGCCTTCTCGCCGCTTGCCAACGGCTTCCTCTCAGGGATCTACGGCGAGAACTCCAAGTTTGACAAGTCAAATGACTTCCGCGCCAGCCTTGCCCAGTTCCAGCCCGAGGCGGTGCGCAAGAACCAGGAGCTCATGCTCTGGCTTGAGGATCTGGCGCAGGAGCACCACGCCACGCGTGCCCAGATCTCGCTTGCCTGGATGCTCTGCAAGAACCCCTCGCTCGTGCCCATCCCCGGAACCACCAAGATAAAGAGGCTTGAGGAGAACGCCGGGACTGCGGAGATCGAGCTTTCAACAGATGAGGTCGCACAGATCGACAAGCGTCTCTCCGAGATCCCCATGAGCGAGGTCTTCAATGTGGTAAAGAGCGGAAGCGGGCATTGATCTCAAAGGCTCTGCCATAACCTAAAGTTATAGCAGGGTTCAGTAATTGGCAATATGCGCTGTGGATTGCGGATCGTAGGATCTGCACAGGAATCAGGAATTGGCGGCTTCCTTTGAAAGGGGGCCTGTTAGGAGCAAGGCAAAATGTCAGCAACAATTGGGCAGTTCAAGCTTTCAAACGGCATCGAGATCCCCTCGCTGGGACTTGGCACCTACGCCATCGCACCGCGCGACGCCGAGAAGGCGGTCGAGAGCGCCCTGCGCGGCGGCTGCACCCTCATCGACACGGCCAACGCCTACATGAACGAGATAGCCGTGGGCCGCGGGATCAGGAACTCGGGCGTCGCGCGCGACAAGATCTTCCTGTCAACCAAGCTCTGGGTCACCGCCTACGAGAACCCCAAGGCCGTGTACGAGACCCTGGAGCGCCTCAAGACCGACTACCTCGATCTGCTCTTCATCCACCAGCCCTCGGGCAACTGGCTTGCAGGCTACAGGCAGCTTGAGAAGGCCTACAAGGACGGCAGGATCCGCTCGATCGGCATCTCCGACTTCGAGGAGGAGCAGCTGGACGAGCTGCTCTCCAAGGCCGAGGTGAAGCCCCAGGTGATCCAGCTGGAGGCCCACCCGTTCTGCACCCGCGCCGACTACCGCCCGCGCCTTGAGAAGGAAGGCCTCACCCTCATGTCCTGGTACCCGCTGGGGCATGGCGACAAGTCGCTAGTCGAGCACCCGCTCTTCAAGAAGCTTGGGCAGAAGTACGGCAAGACCCCGGCCCAGGTGATATTGCGCTGGCACACCCAGATGGGCTTCATCGTGATCCCGGGCTCCAGGAGCGCCGAGCACATCCGCGACAACGCCGACATCTTCGACTTCAGGCTCAGCGATGAGGAGATGGCCGAGGTGGCAAGGCTCGACGGCACCAAGCGCTACTACATCCCCGACCCGAAGGTCGTGGCAAGCTACGCCAACTACAAGCCCGACTTCTACAACGACTAATGTCATGGCAGGGAAAACAGCGTGGCTCGGGGATCCTCGGGCCGCGGCATTCGTAGGCAATCATGGAAGGCAAGGGCATTTTCACGGTCTATTTCTCCCACCCGGGGGAGAACTACTCGGTGGGCAATATCGGGGTTGGCAACACCCGCAGGGCGGCCGAGACGATCCAGAAGACCGCAGGCGGCGGGATCTTCGAGATCGAGTGCGAAAAGGACTACGCCATGCCGTACTCGGATCTCATCAAGCTTGCCAAGGAGGAGCAGCGCCAAAGCGAGCTTCCGCCCTACAAGAGCAGGTGCGATCTCTCAGATGCCGGCATCGTCTTCATCGGCGGGCCGGTGTGGTGGGGCACCTGGCCGCAGGTGGTATTCACTTTCCTTTCAGACCATGACCTGAACGGCAGGATCCTCGCCCTCTTCACCACCCACGAGGGCAGCGGGCTTTGCAGCGCCGACGGCGCTTTTGGGTAATCAAGATGAGACAACTCATGAAAACGGCCGCGGCGCTGCCGCTCGTGTTCCAGCACGGCGGCGCGCAGTCAAAGCGCACCTGGGAGACCAGGGTGGACGGTCACGAGGGATTCAACACGCTCTTCCTGAGGGCAGGCTACAGCGTCTACCTGCTCGACCAGCCGCGCACCGGCGAGTCGAACCTCTCGACCAAGGCTATCACCCCGGGAACCCCGTGGGCGGGCAACCCGATGTACGGCGACAAGACGCTCTACATCCTCTCGCGCGTCGGGCACTACGACGACAAGGGCAACCCGGTGCCCAACGAGCAGTTCCCAGAGGGCGAGGCGGCCTACCAGGCCTTCGAGCAGAGCTGGACCGTTGGAACGGGGACGCTTGACAACGATCTCAACGCCAATATGCTCGCGCAGGCCGTCGACAAGATAGGCGGCGCGGTGGTGGTCACCCATTCGATGGGCGGCACCATCGGCTGGAGGGCGGCACTTAAGACCAAGGGAGTGAAGGCGACCATCGCCTACGAGCCAGGCGGAACCGAGTTCCTCTTCCCAGACGACGAGATGCCCAAGATCACCAAGGCCCGCTTCGCCCCGCTCTCGGCCCCGGCCCTGGGCGTCCCCCGCAGCACGTGGATGGCGCTCACCGAGATCCCCATCGTGCTCTACTACGGCGACCACATCAAGCTAGGCTCCAGGAACGTCGGCGAGGACAAGTGGGGCACCGGGCTTGCGATGGCCAGGCAGTTCGTTGACACGATCAACCGCCATGGCGGCGACGCCACGCTCGTGCACCTGCCGGATCTCGGGATCAGGGGCAATTCCCACTTCCTCATGGGCGAGAAGAACAACGTTAAGATCATGAAGCTCGCGCTGAAGTGGCTTCACGAGAAGGGCCTGGACAGTTGAGCATGGAGGCGCCATGATGGAGCCTTCTTTTATATTTTTATCAAAAAAGCGCCGTAAAACCCCGGGCTTCATCCCGGGGATATAAGGCGCCTAATCGGGGGTATTCTGGTTTTCAATGTATTGTCTGATGATA
>CACYPI010000049.1 GCA_902776275.1 uncultured Aeromonadales bacterium | reverse complement strand
TGTTTTTCAAAGAACGCCCGGCAGGCCCTGCTGCCTGGAAAAAAACATCTCATGCCTCAGGCGAAGCGTGATCTGGATCGGCTCGGTTTTTTGACCGTAGTAGAGTGCAAAGCTTTGTGAATTGTTTTTGAAAACAATCAAGATGGCCGCCAGGACTGATCCTGGGCGGGCGCCTGCCGCAGCATGGCAGCAGGCCAATCACATAAGCAGCGCCGCCAAAGCCTGGGCGGGGCGTACAGGCAGGAGTTCCAGCATGGAAAGTAAGATCTGGCGCGCGCTCGCGCTCACAGCCATTGCGCTCGCGGCAGCCGCCGCTTGCGGATGCAACACCCTTGATCAGGCTTTCGAGACCCTCTCGAACATGGATGAGATTGACGCGGACGATCAGGGCTTGTCCAGCGACGACGACGAAGCCTACGACTTCAGCGGCGAGCTTCCCGAGTACTTGGCACCGGAGTCTGGCACGTGCCAAAGGCGCGATCGGGAACTGACATTGCAAGGCCTCTTGCAAGATAATGATGCAGAGTCCTGTAACTGAAAAAGCAGGATTCATGGCCCGGCTTCCCGAATAGCCCGGGAGCATGGGCGGCGGCGTTTTTGCAAAGCGCCACCGCCTTTTAAATTCAATCCTCCGCAATCGGGACCTGCCCGCCGCCATCCCCTGCCACCACCACCTCGACCCTCGCGGCCCTGAGGCCCTGTATGAGCTCGTCGCCATAGGGAGGCATGTCGGTGATCAGGCGGTCCACCACGGCCCACTGCGCATAGGTGTTCACCGCAGGTCGCAGGAACTTCGAGTGGTCGGCGACGACTGTCACCTGCTCGGCGCGCAGCGACATCGCGCGGTAGGTCTCGCCCACGTCGTGATCGGCGTTCGAGATCCCCTCCGAGGTGAGGCCCGTGGCGCCCAGGATCGCGTGGTTGGCGTAGACGCGCCGCAGGTAGTCCACGGTGTCGGGGCCGTAGACGCAGCGCTCGCTGTCCTTGTAGATCCCCGGGACCAGGCGGATCCTGAAGGTGGGGTTGGCCGCGAGCTTGCTCGCAATGAGCGTCGAGTCTGTGTAGACGCAGAGATCCTTGTGGTCGGCGGCAAGCCGCTCCGCCACGCGCAGCGTGGTCGTGGACGAGCCGATGATGAGCACCTGCCCGTCCTCGACGAGGGCGCTCATGGCCTTGGCGATGCGGTTGCGCGGCTCCGAGAAGAGGCGGTCGCGCGCCATGAACTCTGGCTCGGGCGAGAGCGGCCTTGCCGCAAAGCCGTAGGCCCTGCTGATGAGCCCGTCCTTCTCCAGATCCTCGAGATCGCGCCTGATGGTCTCGGTCGAGACGCCGATGTCGGTCGCGAGCACCGAGACCCGGATGGCCGGGTACTGCTCGAGCCTCAGGGTGATGAGCTTGCGCCGCTCGTCCTTGGAGAGACGGCCTCCCCTGCTCTTCTTCGACTTCATGATCTGACTCCTCATGTTCTAAAAAAAGGGTGCGGCCCCCGGCTACTGGCCGGGGCGCCGCACCCTCAGGCGCTCAGGCCGCGAGGCTTACGCGCGGCCCTGCTTCTTGCGGACGGCCCAGACGCACAGCCCGCCTATGATCATGACCGCCGCGGCAACCAGGGTGCTCAGGGTGCCTAGGGTCGGCACCATCGGGGTGTAGCCTGCGATCATCTTGGTGTACAGCCACTTGGGCACGGTGTTGTCCACGCCGGTGGTGTAGAGGGACAGCGAGAAGTTGCCCCAGGAGAGCAGGAACGCGAAGAGCATGCCCGACCAGATGCCAGGCCACAAAAGCGGCAGCGTGATCTCGCGGAAGATGCGGAACTTCGAGGCGCCAAGATCCCTTGCCGCGACCTCGAGTGTCGGGTCGAAGCCGTAGACCTGGATCGCGATTACCAGCGTCACCACCGGGGTGATCCAGATGAGGTGCGCGAAGACTGCGGTGTGCCAGGAGAGCGTGATCCCTGCGGTGTTGAAGAGCAGCAGCAGCGCCAGGCCCAGGACCGGCTGCGGGAAGAAGATCGGCAGCAGTATGAGCTTCTGGAACAGCTTGCGGCCCCTCCAGTTGAAGCGGGCGAACGCCAGCGCGCCGCAGAAGCCGATGATCGTCGAGAGTATCGTCACGACGAAGGCGATGAGCAGCGAGTTGCGCACTATTTCGCCGATCTCCATCGAGCTTACGGTCTTGGCCCACCAATCTAGCGCCCAGCGCTTGATCGGGAAGGAGAAGTAGCGGCCCTTCGAGAGCGACGAGATGCCGTCGCAGACCACCGGGAGGTAGATGAACCCCAGGACGATGATCGTCCAGATCCAGATGAACTCCGCGGTGTGCTTTCCTTGTTTCGTGTATTCCATGGCATGCCTCCTAGCGGCCCAGGATCTTTTCAAGATCGATCTTCTTGAACGCGTAGAGCGTGACTGCCGCGATCACTATCATCAGCACCACGGCCATCGCCGAGCCCTGAGGCCAGTTCTGCGAGTAGGTCAGCGCGATGTCGATGTCGTTGGTGATCACCACGACCGACTGGCCGCCTAGGATCTTCGACTCTGAGATCGCGCCTGCCGCCAGCACGAAGGTGATGAGCATGCCGATGAGCACGCCCGGCATCGCCAGCGGGAGCTCGATCTCGCGCCAGGTGCGGAAGCGGCTTGCGCCGAGGTCGCGGGCCGCAGTGAGCAGGTCCTGCGGCACCAGCGCCACGCCGAGCACTATGGGGAAGAGCATGTACGGCAGGTAGGTGTAGCAGATGCCAAAGAGGATCATCCCCGGGGTGTATAGGATGTCGGGGCCAGCGCCGCCGAGCATCTTCAGCGTGCCGTCGAGGATGCCGTTCTTCATGAAGAAGAGGATCCAGCCGTAGAGTCGGACGTTCTCGGAGACGAAGAGCGGGAAGCAGAAGAGCACGCTGATGACCATCGAGCAGCGCCTGCCGAAGATCCTGACCATGCCCACGGCCACCGGATAGCAGACCACGGTGAGGATGGCGGTGGCCAGGGCGGCGAAGGCGAGCGCCCAGACGTAGGACATCAGGACCGAGGAGCTGCCGTCGAAGATGTGTATGAAGTTCTCAAGCGTGAAGCTCGTGAACGCCGTGAAGGTGCGGGGCGTTGCGAACGCGAACGCCAGGACCATCACCAGCGGGGCGATGAACCCCAGCAGGAGGAGGATGTAGACCGGGATGGCGCAGCGCCCGCCCTGGGTCTGCACCACGTCCCTGAGCCACTGCCCGAAGGCGCCGGCCTTCTTGACGGCCGATGCTGCCTTGCTATCGCTTTCCATGGGAGGCCTCCTCATTCAGTCACGAAGATCGCGTCGTCGGCGTTCCAGCCGAGGCTTATGGTGTCACCCGGCTTGATGCCATGGTCATGACGCGGGGTGAGCTCAAGCATGATCTCCTTCTTGCCGGACATCAGCTGGTACTGGATGCGCGAGCCCATCGAGTAGGCGTTGCGCACATGGCAGGAGATGACATTGTCGGCGGGGACGGCGCCCTCGTACATCACGCGCAGGTTCTCCGGGCGGACCACCAAGTAGCCGTCGCGGTCATCGCCGTGCGGGGCGACCTTGATCTGCATGCCCGGGAAGTCCTCGCACGCCCAGCTGCCGGCGGCGGTCATCCCCACCTTGAAGATGTTGGTGTCGCCGATGAACGAGGCTACGAACCTCGAGACCGGGTGGTTGTAGATCTCAGAGGGGGTGCCCACCTGCTTGAGCTGCCCGTTGCAGAGCACGCCCACGCGGTCGGACATGTACATGGCCTCCTCCAGCGAGTGGGTGATGTAGATGAAGGTCTTGCCCGAGCGCGCGTGCAGCTCCTTGAGCTCCTTCTGCAGCGTCTTGCGCAGCTTGGCGTCTATGGCCGAGAGCGGCTCGTCGAAGAGCAGGATCTCGGGGTCGTACGCCAGCGCGCGGGCGATGGCCACGCGCTGGCGCTCGCCGCCTGAGCACTTCATGACGTTCTTCTTGTAGTAGGACTCGGGGAGGCTCACAAGCTGCATGAGCTCGTAGGCGCGATCGCACCTCTTGTCGCCCGGGATCCCCTTGACCTTCATCGGGAACTCGATGTTCTCGCCCACGGTCATGTGCGGAAAGAGGGCCAGGAACTGGAAGACCATGCAGGTCGGGCGCTTGTCAGGCGGGACGGTCGAGATGGACTTGCCGCCGAGCACGATGTCGCCGGAGGTCGGCTGATCCATGCCCGCGAGCATCTTGAGGATGGTCGTCTTGCCCGAGCCAGACGGGCCCACGAGCGTGAAGAACTCGTCCTTCTTGATCTGCAGGCTCACGTCCTTGATGACCTTGACCTTGTCGAAGTCGCGGCAGACGTGCACGAGATCGAGGATCGTATCGCCGGGCTTGATCTCCTTGGCAAGCTCGGTGGCGCTCTCCTCTTCAGGCGCCCTGCCCTTTTGCATAATGGCTTTTTCCATTTTTCCACCCCTCTATGGCTTGAATCCTTTTCCCTGGCCTGGCGGCGGGCGCGCCCGCCGCCAGGCTTTTATCTCCCGCGAAAGCCGCTTCAGGCGGCCGCAGTCACTTCTGGCGCTTGGCCTCGGTCATGAGGTCGTGCGCCTTGTCGCGGCTGCCTGCAAGCGCGGCGGGGCTTGCGGCCATGGCGCCGGCTGCAGCGCCTGCGCCCATCATCTTCAAAACAGAACGGCGGGTTAAGTCTTCCATAAGGCGATCTCCTGTTCCAAGGCCAAATGGCCCTTCCAACCAGCAGATGGGCTCCCTCCCCCTATCTTCCGCCGCGGCGCCCTCGGGCGTCGTGGCTGATTCAACCTTACAGCATGATGATGCAGAAACAACAAATTTACGTTTAAGGTGCAACATTATTGCCAAGCCTATCCAAAGGATCAGCAAGTGTGCAACAGACAAGCTGGCAACGTCCCCGTGCCGGCCTTAAAAATTCAGGTCAACATATTGTTTAACCATGCAATAATTTCACAAACCCAAGGAACTGCGATGAGTTTCAAACAACGTTGCGGGCGCATCGCCTTTTTGGTGCGCTGCCCAATGCGGCGCTGGATCATGCAAAAAAAAAATTATTTCAAAAGGACGCAGAGCACCCGCGTGCCAAAGGGCGGGAAGCAGCATCTGCAAAGCGGCGGCACCGCTGCTCCAAGGTCATGGAGAAAGCATTTGCTGCCCTGGATTGCACAAGATCGGGAGCATCGATGCCCAATGAGGATCACCTCTGCTCAAAGTTGGCACTTCCAACACATATCGTTTGACTAAACTGCCACATAAAATCTAGATTTCCCGAAAACAACAGTCAATTTGACAAAGGTGCAACATTTCAGCAATGCTGGTGTTGCGCAAAGCTGGGGGTACTTTGATATGGCAGGACAGTATGACGAGAAGACGGTGGCCGAGCTGACGCAGATGGTCAAGGCCAATTGCCCAGTGTGGGGGCTTGGGCGCAACGCCGAGGTGAAGCTCCTCAACCTGTCGGAGAACGCCACCTTCCTAGGGCGCGATCCCGATGCGGGACGCGACATCATCATCAGGGTGCAGCGCACCGGCTACTCATCGAAGGACGCGATCCGCTCGGAGCTTGCCTGGGTCAAGGCGCTGCACGACTCGGGCACCATCATCACCGCGGCCCCGGTGCAGTGTGCGGACGGCGGATTCGTTGCCGACATGCAGACAGCCTCCGGGCAGAAGCGCATGGCCGTCGCCTTCGAGCGCCTGCCCGGCGCCGAACCCCAGGTCGGCCAGGACGGGCTTGCCTACTGGTTTGAAAAGATAGGCGGCCTCACTGCGAAGATGCACGCCCAGTCGAGGACCTGGAAGCGCCCCGAGTGGTTCACCCGCCGCGTCTGGGACTGGGATGGGATCATCGGCGAGCACGCCTTCTGGGGCAGGTGGCAGGACGCCATAGGCCTCACCAGGCAGGGCCACGACGCGATCGCACGCGTGCTTGCGATCATAAAGCCCATGCTCGACCGTTACGGCACTGCCCCCGACCGCTTCGGCGTGATCCACGCGGACATGCGCGCGACCAACCTGCTCATCGACGGCGGCAGGCTGCAGGTCATCGACTTCGACGACATGGGCTTTGGCTGGTACCTCTTTGACTGCGCGGCCTCGCTCACCTTCATGGAGCAGGATCCCAGCGCCCCGCAGCTGCTTGCAGCCTGGCTCAAGGGCTATGAGGCAGTCTCCCCGCTCTCCGAGTACGAGAAATCGCTGCTGCCGGTGTTCTCAATCCTCCGCCGCATCGAGATCTCAGCCTGGTGCGCCTCGCACTACGAGATCCCCTTCAACCAGCAGAACGCCGCCAAGGTCACGGCCCAGACCGAGAAGCTCGCGCAGGACTTCATCGACGGCGTATACCTAAGGCCCGAGGCCTACGAGGCCAAGGCAGGCTGATCGAGCCTGCCGCGGTGCCAGGGGCTTTCCTCATGCAGCAAGGCCTCCCCTTTTGGGGGAGGCCTTGCTTGATCCGGCGCCTTGGGCGCCGCCATCACTTGTCGTCGTCGTCCTTCACGAATTCGAAGCCGGCGCTGTCGCCCTCGGGCTCCTCGTCGTCCTCGACCTCGTCGCCGCCGTCCGCATCCTCAGCCCCGTCCTCCTCGCTGAAGTCAGGGCCGTCGCCTGTCTCGTCGTCATCGTCCTCTAACTCTTCGGAGAGCTGCTTTGCCACGCCCTCTGACATGTCGAAGGCCTCGAGCGCCTGCCCCAGGGGGATCCCGAAGTCGTATTCCTTGGCGATGAGCGCGGTCATCGCCGCGTAGGGAACCACGATGTCCTCGCTCTTGCCGCTGAACATCGCCTTGAAGAAGATGGCCTTGGACCCGGTGTGCAGGTCCGCGACCGCCGAGGGATCGATGGAGAGGGTGATCCGGTTGTCGCGCACATACTCCTTGGGCACCTGCACGCCTTCATGGCCGGCGTTCACCTGGAGGTAGGGAGTGAAGCCGCAGCCGATGAACCACTCATAGTAGGCGTTGAAGAGGTAGGGTTTGAAGCTGACGATCCTGGACATGTCTCTCTCCTGCATGGGCCCGCCCGGGCCTTCCGGCGCACACGAGGGGCCGGGGTTGTTGTCTCCACGGATTATACCCCTGCAAAGGCAGGTCCCGCGTCGGGGAGGCCCAAGACGCAACAAGGCCGGAGCCTTGCGGCCCCGGCCTTGGAACATTGGCGCGAAAGCGGATCAGCGCTTGGAGTACTGAGGACGCTTGCGGGCCTTGTGGAGACCGACCTTCTTGCGCTCAACCGCACGGGCGTCGCGGGTGACGAACCCGGCCTTGCGGAGGGCGGAGCGGAAAGTCTCGTCGTACTGGATCAGCGCACGGGCGAGGCCGTGGCGGATGGCGCCGGCCTGGCCGGTGATGCCGCCGCCGCTGACGGTCACGTAGATGTCCAGCTTGTCGGTAAGCTCGAGGAGCTCAAGGGGCTGGGTCACGACCATGCGGGAGGTAGGACGGCCGAAGTACTGGTCGAGGGTCCTGCCATTGATTTCCAGTTTGCCGGTGCCCTGCTTGATGAAGACGCGGGCAGTAGACTCTTTGCGGCGGCCGGTGCCGTAATACTGATTTGCAGCCATTTGCTATTGCTCCTTAAAACTTGAGATCCTGGGGCTGCTGAGCGCTATGGTTGTGGCTCTCACCAGCGTAAACGCGGAGTTTGCGGAACATAGCACGGCCAAGGGGCCCCTTGGGGAGCATGCCGCGGACGGCGTGCTCGATCACGACCTCGGGCTTGCGCTGGATCAGCTCCTGAAACGAAGCCTCCTTGATCCCCCCGGGGTAGCCGGTGTGGTGGTAGTACTTCTTGTCCAGGAACTTGTTGCCGGTAACCTTGACCTTGGCGGCGTTGATCACGATGACGTAATCGCCGGTATCCATGAAGGGGGTGTACTCCGGCTTGTGCTTGCCGCGCAGGCGGCTGGCAATCTCAGTGGCGATGCGGCCGAGAGTCTGGCCTTCGGCATCGACGACGAACCATTCACGCTTGATGGTGGACGGCCTTGCTACATAAGTTTTCATCTTTTACCCTTTACGGGGCCGCGTCTGGCGGCCCCTAAACAATCAGGCTTTCGCCTGGTGGAGTCCAAACGCACGCGCCTCACGGCAGATGCGCTCCGGGTGACGCGGGTGGGAAGCCGCGCCCCGGACAAAGGGGCTCGCATATTATACACGTGATGGTTCACGCAAGCGCTTCCTGGCGAAAATTTCGCCTCGCCGCCCTGCCGCCTCCAGGCAATCATGCGATTTTTTCCATCCCAAGGAGTCCTGGCAGGCGCAGAATGTGCAGGCTAAATCCGCATGCAAGGCAGGGGAGAGCCGATTTTGGACAATAAGAAGTACATCGCCGCCTTGAGCTGCGGCCACTTCGCCACCGACATCAACTCAGGATCGCTTCCGGCGATGCTGCCCTTCTTCGTGTCCGAGTACGGCATGTCCTACACCGATGTCGCCGGCCTCATGTTCGCCTCGTCCTTCCTCTCGTCGCTCATCCAGCCGCTCTTCGGGCTCATGGCCGACCGCGGCTCGCGCCAGTACTTCATGGGCGCGGGGATCCTGCTTGCCGCAATCCCGATGGCGCTCACCGGTGTGTTCTCAAGCTACTGGGCGATCTTCGCCTGCGTGACCGCCATGGGGATCGGCAGCGCGGTGTTCCACCCCGAGGCCGCGCGCAACATCCACGCCCTGGCAGGGCGCGATCAGGCCAAGGCGCTGAGCATCTTCAGCATGGGCGGCAACGGCGGCTTCGGCCTGGGTCCGCTGCTGGCAGTCGCCCTGGTCAGCGCCTTTGGCATGAAGGGCACGATCTTCTACGGGATCTTCGGGCTTTTGACCGCTGCGGCGGTCTTTTCATGCTGCCCCGGGATAATGCGCGCCGGGGCGACGATGGAGAGGAGGGATGAGAAGGCCGGAGGCCGGAGCCATGACAGAGGAAAGAACGACTGGAAGGCCTTTTCAAAGCTCTTCCTAGTCATAGTCTTCCGATCCTCGGCCATCACCGCGCTCACCGGCTTCCTGCCCCTTTACTGCATCAGCGTGCTCGGCGCCTCCAAGGCCGCCGGCAGCGCCACGGTCTCGGTGCTCTCCATAACCGGCATCGCCGCCACGCTCGCCGGAGGGTACCTGGCCGACCGCAGGGGCTGCGTGCGCACGCTGCGCATGTCCTGCGCACTGCTAGTCCCCTGCATGGCAGTGCTCGCCTTCTCAGGAAGCTTCATCGCGCTGTGCGCCGTGCTCGTGCCCCTCTCCTTTGCCATGCACATGGCCTACTCCCCGATCGTGGTCCTGGGCCAGTCCTACCTTGCGCGCAACGTGGGCTTTGCCTCGGGAGTCACCTTGGGGATCTCCTTCAGCATCGGCGGCGTCGCCGCGCCATCCATCGGCGCCTTTGGAGACGCCTTCGGGCTTGGCGCGGTGATGGCGCTGGTGTTCGTGCTCGCGACCCTCTGCGCCGCCGCCACCTGGCTTCTGCCCTCGAGGGCGCAAAGGCCCTGATCCCCCGCTCCCAAAGTTTGACCGCAGGCGGGGACAGGGGGCCTGCCTTTTGCGTAAGATCCCACGTGTGATAAGGTCTTAGAAAGATCCTTCAACTACTCAGGTCTCCCAGGCAGGCTCACATCCATGCAATACATGATCATCGCTTTGGTCTTCCTCGCCGGCTTCTTCGCCGGCGGCATCTGCTGCTACTTCGGCCAGGGGAAGCTCTTCCCCAGCCGCCGCGTCCAGGACGAGCTGACGCGCACCAGGCGCGAGCTGGCCTCGGCGCGAAGGATCCTCGACGAGTTCTTCAGGACCTCGGGCGCCCTCTTCGGGCAGCTCGACAAGAGCTACCGCGCCTACGCCTCGTTCATGAACGAGGCGGCAGGCAAACTCTCCTCCCAGGACGGCAGGCTCTTCATCCCTGAAGACGAGATCGAAGTCGAGGACTCCTTGAAGAGGATGCTCTCAAGCTCCGGCATGGAGGACTTCAGCGCCGAAAGCGAGAGCGTGAGCGCCCAGCGCGAGCGCGAGAGAGCCATCCAGCGCGAGGCCGGCGAGTTTGCAGGCCAGCGCGAGGACGGGATGGCCCTTGCGCGGCAGCAGCCCCAGGACAAGGCTCCTGACGAGGGCGCAGATGAGAAAAATACTCCGGAAGTGAAAAACGCCAAGGAGACCATAAGCCTCGAACCGGACGATAATGGCAGTGGGAAAACAAAAGGTTAGCTTAAAAGTCCGCCAGAGCCGGACCCCAGGCGGCTCGGCTTTTTAATGTGAACCAAATCACATTTTGTCGGTCTATAAGATCAGCATCCAGGCAGAGCGCCTGGGGCGATCGATTACAAAAAAGAGGAAAACAAACAGATATGGCACTGAATCTCAAGCGCGCCGCGGCTGCCGCGGCAGTTGCCGCCGCACTGGCTTTCTCGGTGCAGGCGCAGGCATCAGCCCCGATCCTGGAGAGCGCCGCCGCTGACGGCCAGATCCCCTCGCTGGCGCCGATGGTCAAGCAGATCCTGCCTAGCGTGGTCAACATCCAGGTCAAGGGCAAGAAGACCGTCGAGGCCCCGCAGCTGCAGATCCCCGAGGAATTCCAGTTCATGTTCCCTGATCTTGGGAACCTCCAAGGCCAGAAGCAGCAGCGCGAGTTCCGCGCGCTCGGCTCGGGCGTGATCATCGATGCGCAGAAGGGGCTGGTCGTGACCAACTTCCACGTCATCGACAGCGCCGAGGAGATCAAGGTCGAGACCTATGACGGCCGCACCTTCACCGCCACCAAGGTCGGCGCCGACCAGCACACCGATCTGGCGCTCCTGAAGCTCAAGGACTTCTCGAACCTCACCCAGATGCCGATCGCTGACTCCGACGCCCTCCAGGTGGGCGACTTCGCGATCGCCATCGGCAACCCGTTCGGCCTCGGGCAGACCGTCACCTCGGGCATCATCTCCGCCTTGGGCAGGAGCGGCCTCAACATCGAGAACATCGAGAACTTCATCCAGACTGACGCTGCCATCAACAGCGGCAACTCCGGCGGCGCTCTCGTGAACCTCCGCGGCGAGCTCATCGGCATCAACACCGCCATCCTGGGACCCAACGGCGGCAACATCGGCATCGGCTTCGCCATCCCGTCGAACATGGTCAAGACCGTCACCTCTCAGATCCTCAAGTACGGCACCGTCAAGCGCGGCATGCTCGGCGTCACCGGCACTGAGCTCAACGCCGATCTGGCGCAGTCGTTCGGCTACTCGCAGAGCACCGGCGCCTTCGTCAACCAGGTCATGAAGGGCAGCGCCGCCGACAAGGCTGGCATCAAGGCCGGCGACATCATCACCTCCGTCAACGGCAAGCCGGTCAAGTCGTTCGCCCAGCTGCGCGCGGCCGTGGCCACCAACAGGCCGGGCAGCGAGATCACGATGGGCGTGTTCCGCAACGGCAAGACCACTGAGGTCACCGTCAAGCTCGACTCCGAGGAGAACTTCGACGCAGCCGCAGGCGGCGAGGGCGAGGTCTCCGACATCGCTCCTGCGCTCAAGGGTGCAAGCTTCACCGACGCCGATGGCGGCGTGAAGGTCACCCAGGTTGCCCCGGGCTCGGTTGCAGCCAGGATCGGCCTCAAGTCCGGCGACATCATCACCGGCCTCAACCGCTCGGACGTCAAGAGCCTCTCCGAGCTCAAGTCCCAGCTCAACCGCGCCAAGGGCCGCATCAGCGCCCTGCGCATCGTCAGGGGCAGCTCGGAGATCTTCATCACCCTGAGGTGATGAGTCCTCCTCTTTAGCTTGAAGGCCCGGGGCAATTCCCCGGGCCTTTCTCGTCCCTTCTTCCTGAGCGCCCTGCGCAGGCCCTCTGATAAAATGGACTTCAAGTTCAGCAAGGGGGTGTGGGATTGAAACTGTTGCATGCGGCGCTCCCGGTCGCCGCCGGGCTTGCGGCCGCCGCAGCCGTGCTCGCGGTGAACCCCAGGGCCGGCCAGAAGATCGGCGACTGGCTCTATTCCATGGTCAGCGTCAGGATCTCAAGCTACGCCTACGCCGTGGGCCGCGCCGCCCCCAGCGTCGTCAACATCTACGTGACCGCGCTCAACACGAACTACACCTCGCCTGAAGGCGGCACGGACGGCAATCCCGCCGAGATCAAGACCAGCGCCTCGGGCGTCATCATGTCCAAGGACGGCTACATCATCACGAACTACCACGTGGTCCCGTCCTCAAACGAGCCTGGGCAGTCGATCTGGGCGATGTCCCGCGACGGCCAGCTCTACCAGGCATTCGTCATCGGCTACGACCGCCGCACCGACATCGCGGTGCTCAAGGTCGACGCAAAGAACCTCCCACCCATCGAGTGCGCCACGGACGAGCCCATGGTAGGCGACATCGTCCTGGCTATCGGCAATCCCAACAACCTAGGGCAGACGGTCACCCACGGCATCATCTCGGCCACCGCCCGCTCAGGCTCGGGGCTCATCGCGCCCAACCAGATGAACATCCGCGAGGGGATCCAGGACCTGATCCAGACCGACGCGCCCATCAACAGCGGCAACTCGGGCGGGGCGCTGGTGAACACCGCAGGCGAGATGATCGGGATCAACACCGCCTCGATCAACAGCTACCAGACCTACGGCATCGGCTTTGCGGTGCCCTCCAAGCTCGTGGTCAGCGTGATGCGCGAGATCATCCAGCACGGGAGGGTCATCAGGGGCTACCTGGGGATCTCCGACAACGGCTCGGTGCCGCTGCCCAACCGCAAGGGCGTAGGCGTGAGGGTCGCCTTCATCGACCCCAGGGGGCCGGCCTACGGAGTGCTGCAGCCTGGAGATGTGATCTACGAGGTGAACGGAAGCCGCATCAGCTCGCTCAAGGAGCTGATTGAAACGGTTTCCAAGTCAAGGCCCGGGGCTAAGCTCGACTTCAAGGTGTTCCGCGGCGACGACTCGGTGGATCTGAGCGTCATCCTCGCCGAGGACCGCCCGGGCATAGACGGGTGAGCTGATCCCAAGGCGGGATCAGTCCCACTTTAGGTGCTTTTTGGCGATGTCGCCGATGATCGCGGCGCAGCCTTCGATGCCGAAGCGGCTGGTCGAGAGCATGAGGTCGAAGTCCTCAGGCTGCAGATCGTGGCCAGCAAAGCGGCGGCGGTAGGCGGCGCGGGCGGCGTCCACCTTCTTGATGTCCTTCTCGCAGTCTTCCTCGTTGCCCATCAACAGCTTTTCAGCGCAGTTGGCCACGCGGTCGTCGAACGGCGCGCAGATGTAGACGCGCAGCGTGTTAGGCCGGCCGCGGAGGATCTCCTCGGCGAGCCTGCCCACGATGATGCACGGACCCTGCTCGGCAAAATCGGAGATGATGCTGCGCTGGGCCTCGAAGATCTGCTTGGAGATGCTGTAGACCCCGAAGTTGAACAGGTAGCTCTTGCGCATGATGAAGCCGGACGAGCCAGGCCTCTCGTCATGCAAGCTTATCTCGGAGATCGGCAGGTTCATGCGCTTGGCCGTCTCCTTCACGATGTCCCTGTCCATGAAGTTGATGCCAAGATCGGCTGCCAGGCGCTGGGCCACGCTGCGGCCCATGCTGGCGAACTGGCGGGAGATGGTGATTACTGGCGGTTCCATGCTTTAGCTCCTCAAATCGTGCCGCGCTTCTTCTGGATGTGGCGGACGAGCAGCGACAGGCTGAAGTCGATCACGAAGTAGATTGCAGCGGCGGTGCCGTAGAGCACGAAGACGTCCGAGACGTTGATGGTGCCCGTGCCGTTGTACATGCCGGCGGTGCTCATGATCTTGCGGACGCGGGACATCAGCTCGATGGTCGCGACGTTGGCCAGGAACGATGAGTCCTTGACCGTGGTGATGATTTGGCTCAGCAGCGTCGGGACGACGTGGCGGAAAGCCTGCGGCAGGATGATGTGGTACATCGTGCCGACGACGCCGAAGCCCTGGGTGTAGGCAGTCTCGAACTGCCCCTTGGGCACGGCGTTGAGGCCGCCGCGGATGATCTCGGCGATGCACGCGGTCTCAAACAGCGTGAGCGCGACCGCAGCCTTGAAGAGCATCTTGGTCTCCACCGAGGTCAGCCCGAACAGCGGGTGGCCGAACGCGTCGGGCACCGGACAGAACACCGTCGCGATGAAGATCCATAAAAGCAGCGGGGTGTTGCGGAAGATCTCGATGTACCAGACTGCCGCCAGGTACAGGGGCTTGTACTGCGGCGCGGTGGCGTAGTTGCGCACCAGCGCGAGCACGGAGCTGAACACGAGGCTCAGCGCGATAGCGGTGACCGAGATCACCAGCGTGAAGACCGTGCCCTTGATGATGTAGGCCCAGATGGGGCCCATGCTCAGAATGTGGAAGCTTGCAGACCATTCGTCCATGGCTTACTCCTTGGCAGCGCTCATCTGATCGCGCTTCTTTAGGCTGGTCTCCCAGATGGTGGCCGCACGGGAGAGCGGGTAGCACATCACGAAGAACAGCGCGCCGCACACGAGGTAGGCGGGGCCGTAGGCACCGCCGGTGTTGACGCCGGTGACGAAGCTGTAAGTGTTGGAAATGAGGTCGGTGCCTCCGATGATGTAGAGGACCGAGGTGTTCTTAATGAGGTTTACTATCTGGTTGGTCATCGGGGGGAGCACCACCTTCACCGTCTGCGGGAGGATGATGTAGCGCATCATGCCGACGTAGCCGAAGCCCTGGGCTTCTGCCGACTCGAACTGCCCCTTGGGGATGGACTGGATGCCGGCCCTGAAGACCTCGGACATGTAGGCGCCGTGGTACAGCCCGATCGAGATGATGCCCGAGGCGAGGATCCCGATGCCGTGGCCGGAGAACGACAGCGCGTAGTAGAGGAAGCAGATCTGCAGGAGCAGCGGGGTGTTCTGGATAAACTCGACGTATACCCTGGCGACGGCCTTCAGCGACGTCTTGGTGCCGGACGACATCAGGCCGAAGATCAGCCCGAGCGCCAGCGACATGGCGATCGCAAGGATGGACGTCAAGAGCGTGTGCCAGAACCCGAGGAGGAATGTCCCCCTGAAGCTCCACACCAGCTCCCAGGCGCGGGCGGAAAACATATTGCCGAACATGGCGCTCTCCTTACCTTAAAGAGGGCAGGGGCCTCGCCCCTGCCCGTCTTGCTTGTCTTGATCCAGCGATTACTTGTCCAGGCCGTTCTCGTGGATCAGCTTCTTGATGGTTCCGTCAGCAAGCCAGCCCTTGACCAGGCCGTCAACGTAGGCCGAGAGGCCCGAGCCCTTCTTGGTGACCGCGCCGTAGTCCTGCGGTGCGAAGGAGTCGGCGATGTAGCTGCGGCCCTTGGTCTTGTAGATGGCCAGGATCGACTTGTCGACGCAGAAGGCGTCAACCTCGCCGGAGGCCAGGGCGGTGGAGATCGCAGGATAGTCGTCGTACTGGTGGAACTTCACGCCTTCCTTCCAAGTGGAGGCGTCGAAGGTCTTGGCGTCATAGCCCTCACCCTTGATGAGCTTGTTGGCGATCAGGGCCTCGACCAGCGCGCGGGCGGAGTTGGAGCCCGAGGACACGCCGACGGTCTTGCCCATCAGGTCCTTGAGGGTCTTGATCCCGCTCTTGTCCTCAACCAGCACGGTGTCCGCGTCGGTGTAGTAAGGGGTGGTGAAGTCCCAGTGGAGCTTGCGCTCGTCGGTGATGGTGAAGGTGGCCAGAACCACGTCGAGGTCGCCCGAGTCGATGAGCTCGGTCCTGGTGGCGGCGGTCACGGCGGTGAACTCAGCCTTGACGCCCATCTTCTCGGCGATCATGCGGGCCAGATCGTCCTCAAAGCCCTTGTACTCGCCGGAAAGCGGGTCCTGGACCGAGAAGCCGACCACGGCGTTCTTGACGCCGACCTTGAGGACGCCGCGCTTCTGGATGGCCTTGACCTCGGGCGGGACGCTGTCGTTGGCGACGGCAGCCTGGAACGAGGCTGCGCCGAAGGCCGCGAGGCTCATTGCAAACGCTGCTGCTTTGAAGAACTTGTTCATATGCACACTCTCCTTAATCAAGCGGGAATGAAAGTTTCCTAGGGATTCAGTGGTTGAGGATCTTGCCGAGGAACTGCTTGACGCGCTCGCTCTTGGGGTGGTCAAACAACTCGTCCGGGGTCCCCTCCTCGATGATGCGGCCGTCCTCCATGAAGACGACGCGGTCGGCGACCTTGCGGGCAAAGCCCATCTCGTGGGTCACCACGACCATGGTGATGTTCGACTCTTCGGCAAGCTTGACCATGACGTCGAGCACTTCCTGGATGGTCTCGGGGTCGAGCGCGGACGTAGGCTCGTCGAAGAGCATGATCTTGCTCTGCTGGCACAGTGCCCTGGCGATCGCGATGCGCTGCTGCTGGCCGCCTGAGAGCGCCGCCGGGTAGGCGTTAGCCTTGTTCTCAAGGCCTACGACCTGCAGGTAGTGCCTGGCAAGCTCGCGGGCCTCGGCCTCGCTCTTGTGGTGGATCTTCACCGGCGCCAGCGTGAGGTTGTGCATCACGTCCAGGTGCGGGTAGAGGTTGAAGGACTGGAACACCATCGAGGTGTTCTCGCGAATGACCTTGAGGCGGTTCTTGGGAGTGACCTCGGTGCCGTTGATGAACACCTTGCCCGAGGTCGGGACCTCCAGGAAGTTCATGCAACGCACCGTGGTGGACTTGCCCGAGCCGGAGGGCCCGATGATGACGAGCTTCTCGCCCTCGCCCACCTCGAGGTTCACGTCCTTGAGCACATGCAGATCCCCGAAGACCTTGTGGATGTGCGATAGCTTGATCATCGTTTTCATTTACATGCCGCCGTGCAGAAATACCTTTGGTGTATGGATTGCAGTATAACGATGCTGTCTGACGATCCATAGTGAGACATGAAATCGCACCGAACTGGCTGAATTATGCACAATATAAGTGCAAGCAACGCACGCGTCTGGCGCGCTGGAGAAAAGCTTGTGAGCTGCGCAAGAAAAAGGGGCGCACGAGCGCCCCAGATTTGAAAGCGTGTGATATCAGGCTTCAGGAGCGTCGATGCGCTGCACTACTTTTTGCGCTGCGATCGCGTCTGATATATCAGATGCGATGGTGAGCCCCTTGGTGGTGAGCATGTCGCCGGTGATCTCGGCGTTGATGCCGAAGTCGAAGAGCTTGGTGTAGAAGTCGCGGATGAGGAGCCTCCCGCCTGCCGTTCTCAGCACGGTGCGCGGCAGGATGTGCCGGAACAGCGCCACGGTGCGCTCGATCTCCTCTTCGCCCAGGATCGGACGGCCCTCAAGCGGAGTGCCCTTGATCGGATTGAGGATGTTTATGGGAGTTGAGACCGAGCCGACCTCGCGCAGCGTGAAGGCGATGTCGATGCGGTCGTTGAAATCCTCGCCCATGCCGATTATGCAGCCTGAACAGACTTCAAGCCCCACCTCGTGCGCGTTGCGCAGCGTCTCAAGCTTCTGATCGTAGGTGTGGGTGGTGCAGATCTGCGGGAAGAAGCGGCGCGAGGTCTCAAGGTTGTTGTGGAAGCGGGTGAGGCCGCAGTCCTTTAAGTACTTGAGCTCCTCTCGCGAGAGCAGCCCCAGCGATCCGCAGCAGCGGATTTTGAGCTCGGAGGAGATCTTCTTGAAAGCCGCCCCTACTTGCTTCACCTCGTTGGGCGGCAGGCGCAGCCCAGAGGTCACGATGGAGAAGCGGTGCACGCCGCGATCGTTGTTGTACTTGGCCTCGGCAAAGAACTCGTCCACGCTCTTTAGCCTGCTCTGCCCTATCTCGGTGTCAAAGCGCCGGCTCTGGGAGCAGAATTTGCAGTTTTCAGTGCAGTTGCCGCACTTGCCGTTGGAGATGCAGCACAGCTCCACTTTCTCCTTGAAGAAGCGCTCCGTGATCGCCTTGGAGCTGATCCTGAGATCTTCAAGCGGCGCGTCAAGCAGGGACATGGCCTCGTCGCGGGTTATCATCCCGCCGCCGAGGATCTTTGAGGTGAGATCGTTCAAACGCATTAAAGCATCCTTGGTTGATCGTATGGGAAACCGCCCCTTGCAGTGGCGGCTTGATTGAGAAAGAGGGAGGCAGCACCAAACTGCCGATCAGAGGTTATTCAGTGTCCTCGCCGGACTTATGCCACTCGTGCATTCCCCCCTGGGCGCACGGAGCTTCGCGAGGAGGATCCTTGAGCTTCACGGTCACGCCGCACTTGGAGCAGGTGTAGGAAAGCGGCCCGCTGTGTCCGAGCTTGAACCACTGGTGGTTCCCGCCATCCGGGCAAGGTGTGAAGTTCGGTGTGGTGGCGGTCTCGACCATGACTCCGCACTTGGAGCAGGTGAAGACCTTGGTCCCTTCCTCTCCTGCATCGTGCCACTCGTGACTGCCTCCCTGGGGGCATGGGGTGTACGCAGGAGAATTGACTGACTTGACCTTGATGCCGCACTTCGAGCAAATGTAATAGCTTGCCATCACCACTCCTAACATTGAATTGACACTGAACTAGTATCGCAGAAAAGCGTTTGCAGGTGCGAAATAGCTCAGCGAAATCCGCTTGGGCGCATAAAACAAAACCCCGGCGGAGCTTCGCTCGGCCGGGGTCTTAATGATGGTGCTGATACTGAGAATCGAACTCAGGACCTCACCCTTACCAAGGGTGCGCTCTACCAACTGAGCCATATCAGCATTATAGGATGCCTGGCAGTGACCTGCTCTCGCGCAGACGTACGCTGCACTACCATGGGCGCGGCCGTGTTTCACTTCTGTGTTCGGAATGGGAACAGGTGG
>CACYPI010000048.1 GCA_902776275.1 uncultured Aeromonadales bacterium | reverse complement strand
TATTAAAGTCATTTGAATTATCAAAGCGTTATAATCGAACTTGACCCCGGTAAAAGGATCGCCTCGTGCCTGTGATCATGATGGAGCCGCACGTTTGGCCGCATGCTCAGGCTGCAGGGTCCGCAATAGGCGGCGGCGGGGTTGGCATGACGGAGGCTCAGGCAGAGGGGGCGGCAGCAAGGGCTGCCGGTTTTTTATGAAAGAAAAGTCCGACAAGTTCCAGTATGTTCTTTCATTCATATGGGGTGACGGAGCCACCATCCATGTTTTTTAGAAAGGTTCGAACAAAGGGCAGGCTTTTGATACAGCGATTTGAGGATCCTGGCCAAAAGGCGTGACGGAGCGCCCTGAATGCGCAGGAGGGATGAGCCATGATCTGCCCATGGGCGCCACTCATGGGAGATGGGCGTTTTGGGCATGAAATGAGCGGGGAGGCAGGATGCCTAAGATCATTCAGGTTGGAATGGACAAGGTCACGGTCGGATTTGAGAACGGTTCGCTCAAGGACTACGAGCGCGGCGCGTGCAGCGGCTTCATCCCGCAGATGGGGATGCAGGTTGAGATCTACGAGGACGGCGGCAGGGCGGTGATCGTTCAGGCAGGAGGCGCGCCGCGCGGCCCTTTCGCGCAAGGCGCCGCGCAGGATGCCGGGTTTTCAGACGCCAGGTTTAATGCCGCATCAGGGGATCGGGGCGACCACAATGTAAGCCAGCTTGCCTACTGCGTGCTCGCGCTGCTCTTAGGCGGGCTTGGGATCCACAAGTTCTACGCAGGCCACATCGGGCTTGGGATCTTGTACCTCCTCTTCTGCTGGACCGGGATCCCCGCGGTCATCGCCCTGGTGGAGTTCATCCTCGCCATAATCAAGAAGCCCGACGCGCATGGGCGCATTGAGGCCTGAGGCCAAGCGCGCCCTCCCGCCTTAGCGGGCATCGCGGCTTCCGGGGGCTTGGGCCCTGGCGTGGTAAAATTGCCAGAGCTTAAGGCGCCCTGCGGCGCCACCATGATTTAGGAGAACGTTTCATGATCATCGAACCCCGTGTGCGCGGCTTCATCTGCGTCACCACCCATCCTGAGGGCTGCGACGCCCACGTGAAGTCCCAGATTGACTACGTGAAGGGCCAGGGCAAGTGCCAGGGAGGCCCCAAGAAGGTGCTGGTGGTGGGCGCCTCGACCGGCTACGGCCTGGCCTCGCGCATCAGCGCGGCCTTCGGCTGCGGCGCGGCCACCCTCGGCGTGTTCTTTGAAAAGCCGGGCACCGAGAAGCGCCCGGGCACCGCAGGCTGGTACAACACCGCCGCGTTCACCAAGTACGCCCGCTCAGAGGGCCTCTACGCCGAGAACATCAACGGCGACGCCTTCTCCGATGAGTGCCGCGCCAAGGCCATCGAGATCATCAAGCGCGATCTTGGAAAGATAGACCTCATGGTCTACTCGCTCGCTGCCCCCGTGCGCAAGGTTCCGTCCACCGGCGAGGTCGTGCGCTCGTCGCTAAAGCCCATCGGCAAGGCCTACACCTCGACTGCGGTCGACACCAACAAGGACGAGATCATCACCTCGACCATCGAGCCCGCGACCGAGGATGAGATCAGGAACACCGTCACCGTGATGGGCGGCCAGGACTGGGAGCTGTGGGTAAAGGCCCTGAAGGACGCCGGCGTGCTCGCCGAGGGCTTCAAGACCGTCGCCTACTCCTACATCGGCGCCGAGCTCACCTGGCCCATCTACTGGGGCGGCACCCTGGGCAAGGCCAAGGAGGATCTCGACCGCGCGGCTGCGGCAAACCGCGAGGCATTGAAAGCTGTCGGCGGCGACTCCCGCGTCGCGGTTCTAAAGTCGGTCGTGACCCAGGCAAGCTCGGCCATTCCCGTCATGCCGCTTTACATCTCCTTAGTCTTCCGCGTGATGCGCGAGCACCACTGCTACGAGTCGGTCATCGCCCACATCTTCAGGCTGTTCAGGGACAACCTCTACGGCAAGGCCCCTGAGGTAGACAAGGAAGGCCGCATCCGCAACGACTCGTGGGAGCTCAAACCCGAGATCCAGGACAAGTGCAAGGAGCTTTGGAAGCAGGTGACCACGCAGAACCTGCGCGAGATCTCAGACTACGACGACTACAAGAGGCAGTTCCTGCAGCTCTTCGGCTTTGAGATCCCGGGGGTGGACTACAAGGCCGATCAGAACCCCGAGGTCGAGATCCAGGGCCTGGTGAACATGCTCGAGGCTAGGAAGTGATCCCCGCTGATTGAGCCTCCATGGGCCATGGAGGCTAAGCCCCCGCAGGAGACGATCCCGCGGGGGCTTTTCGTGCGCGCCGCATGCGGCGCCGTGGATATTTGGATGCCAGCGCGCCCTGCAAGAAGGCACCCCGGCGCGTTGGGGGCGGGGCTCAAGGCCTTCATGCAGGGCAGGGCCCCGCGCCGCGGCTACTTGATCCCCAGGTGGCTCTTCCAGGCGGTGACGGTGTTCTCCATCAGCGTCGCCACGGTCATCGGGCCGACCCCGCCCGGGACTGGAGTGATGAAGGCCGCGCGCTTTGAGGCCTCCTCGAAGTCTACGTCTCCGCAGATGTGCCCGTCGGGCAGGCGGTTGATGCCCACGTCTATCACGGTGGCGCCGTCCTTGACCAGTGTGCCGTCGAGGAAGCGGGGCTTGCCCACGGCTACGACCAGGATGTCGGCGGCCCTGATCAGGGCCTTCTGATCTTGGGGCTTCGAGAAGCGGTGGGTCACGGTGACGGTGCAGCCTGCAAGCAGCAGCTCGAGCGCCATCGGGCGGCCTACGATGTTCGAGGCGCCGACGACCACGGCGTTCTTGCCCTTGAGGTCATCGCCCAGGGTCTTGTGGAGCATCGTCATGATCCCGTGCGGGGTGCAGGCGCAGATGTAGGGGATGCGCTGCACGAGGCGGCCGACATTGTAGGGGTGGAAGCCGTCGACGTCCTTTGAGGGATCGATCCTCTGCACGACCTCGGACTCGTTGAGGCCGCCTGGGAGCGGGAACTGCACCAGGATCCCGTCTACCTCGGGGTTCTTGTTGAGGCTGTCGATGAGATCCATGAGCTCCTGCTGGGTGGTCGTGGCCGGGATGTTGTGGGAGAAGGCCTTGATCCCGACGTCCTCGCAGGCGCGGTGCTTGTTGCGCACGTAGATCTGCGAGGCCGGATCGTCGCCTGCGAGCACCACCGCAAGGCCCGGGGCGCGCCCGCCCTTGGCCGTGATGGCCTCAACATCGTCGCGCAGTCTGGCGCGCAGCTGCGCCGCCATCGCCTTGCCGTCAATGATCTGGGCTGTCATGTCTTTGTCTCCTTTTTCAAAAATCCCTTAGTCGAAAAGGCCGCTCACGAGCATGCGGATGCTGATGATGAGCAGCATCACCGCGAAGATCCGTTTGAGCGTGACCGGCTTGATGTTCTTGCCGATGGTGACGCCAAGCGGGGCCGAGAATATGGAGACCCCCACGACGCAGATGGCCGCGAGCACGTTCACGAGCCCCAGGGTGCCCACCGGGGCGCCCTCGGGGGTCGAGTGC
The DNA here is from genome assembly GCA_902776275.1 of uncultured Aeromonadales bacterium. Taxonomy (GTDB): domain Bacteria; phylum Pseudomonadota; class Gammaproteobacteria; order Enterobacterales; family Succinivibrionaceae; genus Succinivibrio. Next base: position 21,024 of record CACYPI010000048.1, on the reverse strand, counting down.
AGGTTCATGAGGATCATGAGGAGCGCCCCTGGCACGCACACGAAGAGCGAGACTGCAGACGAGGTGCCGATTGACTTGTGCGGGGGCACCGAGCAGGCGTTGAGGATCGGCACCGTGAGCGTGCCGCCGCCTATGCCGAGCATCGAGGAGAAGCAGGCGATGCCGAAGGCGATGCATTGCTGGAAGCTCTTGCGCGGTAGCGAGGGGAAAGCGGGCTTGGCCTTGGCGTGGAGCAACGTGTTGACGCTGTTGCAGATCATCACGGCGCCAAAGAGCGCGGCGAGCCACTTGCCGCCCCAGAACTTGGAGATGATGGTTCCTGCGGCGACCCCGATGAGCATCGCGACGGCCCAGGACTTCACGATGGACACGTCCATGTTGCCGCGGCGGTACTGCGAGCGCGCAGCCGAGATGGACGTCGGGATCATGCACAAAAGCGAGGTGCCGGTGGCGACGATCATCGCGGTGTCGGGCGGCACGTTGAAGAAGTAGTAGAAGATGAGGTAGAAGCACGGCACGAAGATCACGCCGCCGCCGATGCCGAGCAGCCCGGCGAGGAAGCCCGCGAAGAGGCCGCACAGCAGCAGCACGACCACGGTCACGGCAAGCTCGCCTGCGGTCAATCCGAATAGAACCATAAGATAGGACGGGCGCGGGTGCACAATGCCTGCGGCCAGTCCGCCTCCAAAGCAAACAGGATGGGTGATGCGGGGCGAAGGGCAATCCCTGCCTTGGGCCCCGGGGCCTGCCGGGGCATGCCGCCGCGGCACGGAAGATTTTAGCAAAGGCGCGCGCGTGCGGCGGAAAAGCCTTTTTCGGGCCATCGCAGTGCGCCTTCCAAAGCGGCCTCGTCGAAAATGTTAAAAATAGTGTTGACTAGGGCAGGGGCTTTCATTAGTATATGCACTCGTTAATTCATTCGGTGATTAGCGCAGTCTGGTAGCGCATCTCGTTCGGGTCGAGGGGGTCGGAGGTTCGAATCCTCTATCACCGACCAATGAGCGTCCTTAGCTCAGTTGGATAGAGCAACAGCCTTCTAAGCTGTGGGTCAAAGGTTCGATTCCTTTAGGACGCGCCATCCATCCAAATCTGAGGCAATGCTCATTGAGTGCCGTGAATTGACGCTTCCAAGTGGTGGCTTTAGCTCAGTTGGTAGAGTCCTGGATTGTGATTCCAGTTGTCGTGGGTTCGAATCCCTCAAGCCACCCCACTCTTTTCTCCTTTCCTTAGATAATCATTTCTTGCGGAAGTGGTGAAATTGGTAGACACGCTGGATTTAGGTTCCAGTGCGTTAGCGTGCGGGTTCAAGTCCCGCCTTCCGCACCAAGATCAATAGTTGCACTCTGTTTCAAAAAGCCCCTTTTTGTTACTTTTTGACTAGCAAATTCAACGCATTATTTGCAATAGTACGTTACTTTTTGTTACCTCGGGTTACGCCGCATTACACTCATCTATATACGATTTTTTGCATAGAAAGCTGTATAGATGAATCACGCGCAATTCCTGAAGGCCCTCGCAGAGGCGAAGGCCGGGGCCGCCGCCATGCAAACCAAGGTCGGCGCCCTCGGGCAGCTCGCGGACAGGCAGGCCATCAGCGCCGAGGAGCTTAGGCAGGCGGTCAGGCAGGATACCGACATGGGCCTTGACTTCCTACCCGAGGAGATGCCCGAAGACTTGCAGCAGGCCGCGCAGGCGTTTGAGGGCGGCCAGCCCGGCATGGGCGGCGAGACCCCCGTGGGCGAGGATGCCGAGGGCGGCGGGCCTAATCTCCTAGACATGCGGCAGATCACAAAATCCGAAAACAATACCTTGTTATTCAGAAAAAAATGTTTAGCATACGATCGAGAATATTTGATCGTAAATCAACAACTTGCAAGCTGGCTTTCAAAAAGCGCGTCCGACGTCAAGGCGGAAGCTAAATCATAAAAGCATCTGATCAAGTACGGGTACAGGCAGACCCCAGAAGAGCTTGCAGAGGAACGGCTGGGATCCCCTTGCTTAAGCAAGGGGATGATCTCAAGGCAGGTCGTTTCCCGCCGCAAGGTAGATTTCATACCACTGTTCGCGGGTGAGTTTTATGTCGCCCGCCTTGGCAGATGACTTCACGCGCTCGGGCTTGGTTGTTCCGATCACCGCCTGAGTCTTGCCCGGGATCCTCAGAACCCATGCAACCGCTATCGCCGTCGAGCTGACCCCGTACTCGGAGGCTATGCGGTCGAGCACACTGTTGAGCCTCAAGTAGTGCGGATCGCCGATGAACACTCCCTTGAAGAACCCGTGCTGCATCACGGACCAAGCCTGCACGGCAATTCCGTGCTGGCGGCAGTACTCGAGCACGCCGCCATCGCGCATCACCGATGGATCGTTGTCCATGTTGACGTTGAAGGAGGCGTCGATCATCGGGGTGTGGCAGACGGAGAGCTGGACCTGATCGCAGATGATCGCGTCGTCAAGAGCGTTCTGCAGCAGCCTCATCTGGGCGGGGTTGAAGTTCGACACGCCAAATGAGCGCACCTTTCCGCTCTCGCGCAGGGTGTTGAACGCCTCGCACACTTCCTCCGGGTCCATCAGCGCGTCTGGGCGGTGGAGCAGCAGCGAGTCGAGGTGGTCGGTGCGCAGCCTCCTGAGGCTTCCCTCGACGGCATCGATGATGTGCTTTTTGGAGAAGTCGAAGAAGTAGAACGGATCCTTTACGATCCCGCACTTTGACTGCAGGAAGAACTTCCCGCGAAGCCCCGGGTTGGCCTCGAAGGTCCTGCCGAGCAGCTCCTCGGCCTTTCCCTTCGAGTAGCAGTCGGCGATGTCGAGCATGTTGATGCCTGACTCCTCCGCCGCTCCCAGGAGCGAACGCACATTCTCGACAGTTTCAAGCTGCGGGATGCGCATCAGGCCCAGGATGACAGTTGAAACCTTGTCGCCAGCGCGGCCCAATTCGATGTTTTTCATTTAAGCCTCCTGCAATCTTTCAGATGACCTGGTTGAATAGCTCTTGCCCGAGGATGAAGCGCTGCAGGTTGTCGCAGGCTATGGACACCACGCGTTCGAAGGTCTCCTGCAGGAAGAAGTTGCCGGCAACGTGCGGGGTGATGATGAGGTTCTCGAGATCCCAAAGCGGGCTCGAGGCGGGCAGAGGCTCCGGCTCGCAGACATCGATGGCGGCCCCGGCGATGCGCCCGCTTTCGAGCGCCTCGAGGAGGTCTTCCTGGACGATGCTGCTGCCGCGGCCGCAGTTGACGATGTATGCGCCTGGTTTCATCAGGGCGATGCGCTTCTTGTTGATAAGGCCCTCCGTCTCCTTGCCGCCTGGAAGCACCATCGCGACGATGTCGGCGCGCGGGAGCAGGGTGTCCAGCTCGTCAATTGCGTACTGCTCGTCGAGGTAGTCTGGCTTCTCGCCCTTGGCGTTGCGGCGCACGCCGATGACGCATCCTGCGCCCAGGGCCTTGACCTTGCGCGCGTACTCGCCGCCGATGTCGCCAAGACCGAGCACCAGCACGGTGGAGCCGTAAATCGATGAGACCTTGCCGCAATCCTTCCAGATGTGGGCCGACTGGCGGTCGCGGTAGCGCTGCAGGTGCCTGATGAGGCTGAAGGTCAGCGCGAGCATGTGCTCCGAGACTGTAAGTCCGTAGGCACCGCGGGCGTTGCACACGGCGATGCCTTCCGGAAGATCCTGCTTGCGGTAGGCCTCGTAGCCTGCCGAGTTGAGCTGGAGGAGCTTGACGTCGGAATCCTTGAGCACCTCGGGGGCGATGTTCCCGATCACGGCGGTGACGCCGGAGAGGTCGGCGTCGCGAACCGCGGCTGGAGCCTTGAAGACGAACTCGCACTTGCCCTGGCCGGCCTTGCTTAAAAGTTCCTTGTGCTTGCCATTGCAGGGAAGCACGCATAAAACCCTGATCATTTAGCTTGTTCCTTTTTTTCCGAATTGTTTTTTGCGGACTCTTTAACGCCAAGTCCGCGCCTTCTTGAGTACTCAAACGCAAGGGCCTGGGTGCCCAGGCCGCCGTCGCCGCGATCCTGCATGGCGCTGTAGTTTGCAAGCGCCTCGGACGTGACGTTGAGGTCGATGCCGCTGCCCTTGAGTTCCGAAAGGGCGTTCCTGAGATCCTTGACGAGGTAGGAGAGCGCTCCGCCGGGCTGGCGGTCGCCCTCGATGATCCTGCCCGCGTAAAGCGCAAGCCCCGCCGAGTCGGCGGCGCTGCCCTTGAGCGAGGCTGCGAACTTGCCAAGGTCCAGCCCGCGCTCCATCGCGTAGGCAAAGCCCTCGCACATGCCGGCAAGCTGTCCTGCCACCATGATCTGGGCGGCAAGCTTGGTGTCCTGCCCGGCGCCGGGGCCGCCCTCGAGCACCACGTTCGAGCCCATGGCCTCGAGCATCGGCAAGGCGTAATTGAAGTCGTCCTCATCGCCGCCGCAGAAGATGGAGAGCGTGCCCGTCCTGGCACCCTTGTCGCCGCCGGATACCGGGGCGTCGATGGCGCGCAGCCCCTTCTGCCTGCATGCCTCGTGCAGCTTGCGCGCAAGGCTTGGCGAGGATGAGGTCATGTCGCAAAGCAGCGCTCCCTTTTCGGCGCTGTCGATGATCCCGCCGTCGGAGAGCCAAAGCTGTCTGACATCATCGGGGCCGCCGACCATCGTGATCACGGCATCGGCGCTGCGGCAGGCCTCGCTTATGGAGTCGGTCAAGGGGATGCCCAGCCACGAGAGGGATGGGATCTTCTCCTTGCGCCTGACATGGCCGGTGACGGAGAAACCTTTTTTCACGAGGTTCGAGGCCATGGCCGATCCCATGATCCCAAGCCCTATGAAGCCTATTTTCCTGATCATTTCCTCCCCTCCATGGGGAAGACCACGCCGCACTGGGCGCGCAGGCTGTCCATGAGGCCCTGCACGTACAATGTCTCATCGCGCGGCATCGAGGGGCATTCGCTCCTGCCTTCCTCAAGCGCCCTTGCGGCCTCGCGCACCTCGTACTCAAAGCCGGTGAGCTGCGCGGGAGCCCTGCGTTCCTCAACGAGCTCGTACTTGGGGCCGTAGATCCTCAGGATCTGCGGGTTGTTGACGTTGTCCACCGTGAGATAGCCGCGGCGGCCGAACACTGCTCCCTCGCGATGACCCAGGCACATGGCGCTGACGTTGAGCGACGCCATCCGCCCGCCGTCAAATGAAAGGCTGATGCAGTCCGTCATGTCGCACCCCGAGGCGTTCTTGACGCACTTGCACTCGGCGTCCTGCGGATGCCCGAAGGCCATGATCGCGAAGTTGAGCACGTAGACGCCCAGATCGAGCATCGCGCCTCCGGCGTAGTCCGGGCGCACGAGGCGCTCCTTTGAGGCTATCTCGTAGCTCAGGTTCGCCTCGACGAACATAGGATCCCCGATGATCCCAGACTTGAGGGCCCCGGCGATCATCGAGCGCATGGGCTGGTAGCGTGTCCAAATCCCCTCGGTGGCGAGGGCCTTGTGCGCGTCAGCGCATTCGTAGAGATTTTTGGCCTCACCAAGGTTCACGCAGAAGGGCTTCTCGACGAGGCAGGAAACCCCGCGGCTTAGGAATTGCGTCGCGACGGCAAGATGCGCCTGGTTGGGGACCGCGATGTAGGCAAGATCGATGGCGCCGCTTGCGGCCATCTCGGCATAGGAGCCAAAGGCCTTGGCGCCATCGCATCCGTTATCTCTGATGAAAGCCTGGGCGCGCGCGATGTCGCGCGAGGCGATTGCCGCGAGAACCGCGCAGTCATCTCCCGAGGCCTTCATCATGCCGAGGGTCCTGGCCATCACCGCGGCGATGGCGCCAGTGCCGGCTATCCCGATCCGGATTACGGCCATGAGGCGTTATTCCTTGAAGTCGCAGGCCACGCGCGAGGTGCGGATCGGCTTGCACTTGGCCGCCACCTTGAGGTGGCGCGGATCGGTGGCGTAGGAGTTGAGATCCTCCATCGAGTCGAACTCGCAGATGAGCACTCCGGAGGCGCCTTCCTTGGGGTTCTCGTTGTAGCCCGTCTGAATGGAGCGCAGGCACTCGATCACGCCCTTGAGGCCCTCGAGCTCCTTTAAGAACTCCCTGGCCTCCTTCTCGGTCCCGTCCTTGAACTGCCACACGACAACATGCTTGTACATATGATCTGATCTCCTTGCAAATACGATTGCAAGCCTAGCACAGCAAAGGGCGGCGGGCATTTGCCCAGATCACGAAAACGCCCGGGGCGGCGCGTCGGCGCGTCGGCGCGTGTGGGGGCAATGGGAGCGGGGGAGTGGCAGGGAATTCAATGCATCGGATGCGCCGCAGGGAGTTTCTTCTGGAAAGGATTGGAGACCTAGAAGATTTTTCTAAAAAATATGTGATGCCTGTCACTGCTGTGTATAATAACACCGCTTTTTTACGCAGGGCGTATCCAGTGGGTTCCGGATCGGGGTTGATCCGGCGGGTTTGAATAGCGTTTCTCGCAATCTCTGTTTCTTACCTTATTTTCAGCAGGCTTGGGGCTTCAAGGCCCTTCAAAAGTCGCGCCCGGCGTTCACAACCAATGGAGTAAATCTTATGCAAGACGAAGTGAAGCTTGACGAGCTCTTGAACGCAGCCGAGAAGGAAGCCGACGCGGTGCTCGATGGCAATGAAAACGAAGTCGGCGGGAGTGTCGCCGATGATGCCGTCGACGAGCCGGCCGAGGGCGAGGAAAACGCAACCGAGGCCCAGGCTGAAGACAGGGACGGCGATGATCCTCAGGCCAATGCCACTGCTGAAAAGAACGGCCCTGATGACGCAGCCTCCAATGACTCCCCCTGGAAGAAGCGTGAGGCCGAGGTTGCCGTGAGCAGCGGCGCCGACGAGAGCAAGCTGCTTGAAGGTGACGATGAGGGGACTGAAGACGGTGATGAAGGCGATGAGCCCGCCGCCCCCGGCTTTGAGTCGCTGGGGATCTCCGAGGCCACATTGAAGGCCGTCAAGGCCATGGGCTTTGAGAGCCCGACCCCGATCCAGGAGCAGGCTATCCCGGTCATGCTCAAGGGCAGGGACATGTTCGGCAAGGCGCAGACAGGCACCGGCAAGACCGCCGCCTTCGCCCTCCCCATCCTCTCGCTTCTGAACGAGGACGAGACCGGCGTGCGCTGCCTGGTGCTCGAGCCGACCCGCGAGCTTGCGCTGCAGGTGGCCGAGGCCTTCCAGGGCTTTGCCAAGTTCATCGAGGGCTTCCACGTCGCCCCGGTCTACGGCGGCGCCTCCTACGAGCCGCAGATCCGCGCGCTGCGCCGCGGCGCCCAGGTCGTGGTCGGCACTCCGGGCCGCCTGATGGACCTCATCGAGCGCGGCAAGCTCGATCTCTCGGGCGTGCGCTTCATCGTCATCGACGAGGCCGATGAAATGCTGCGCATGGGCTTCATCGACGACGTCGACTGGATCCTGAGCAACGCTCCCAAGGAGCGCCAGACCGCGCTGTTCTCGGCCACGATGCCCCCCGCGATCGCCAGGATCGCCCGCGAGCACCTCAAGGATCCCGAGGACATCGAGATCCGCTCGAAGACCGCCACCGCAGTTACGGTGCACCAGCGCTACTGGGTCGCCTCCGGCGCCCACAAGATCGACGCCATAACCCGCATCCTCGAGGTAGAGCCCTATGATGCGGTGCTCGTGTTCGTAAGGACCAAGACCGACGCGGAGGACGTCGCCAACCGCCTGATGGCCCGCGGCTTCTCCTGCGCCGCGCTGCACGGCGACATCCCCCAGCGCCAGCGCGAGAAGATCATCGAGCGCCTCAAGAACGGCAGCCTCGACATCATCACCGCCACCGACGTCGCGGCCAGGGGACTTGACGTGGACCGCATCACCCACGTGTTCAACTACGACATCCCCTATGACGCGGAGTCCTACATTCATCGCATCGGCAGGACCGGGCGCGCCGGCAGGCAGGGCGAGGCGATCCTGTTCGTCTCCCCGCGAGAGAGGCGCGCGCTGCGCATGATCGAGAAGATCACCAATCAGAAGATCGAGCCGATGGCGATGCCCACGGCCGCCGACGTCAACAAGGCCAGGCTCGAGAACTTCCGCACCCAGGTGCTCGAGACCATCGCCAACGGCGGTCTTGAGAAGTACGGCGAGGTGGTTTCCGAACTCCTCTCGGACGATTCGCTCGAGCCCGAGACCCTGGCAGCCGCCCTTGCCAAGATGTGCCAGCGCGACGGCGATCTCTTCCTTGACGAGAGCAAGCCCGAGCCGCAGATGCGCACCCTCGAGGATCGCGCACCCAGGGAGGGCCGCGGCGAGCGGGGCGAGAGGGGCGAGCGCCGCTTCCGCGGCGGCCCTTCGGCCGAGGCCCAGCCGCTTCGCGACTACCCCGACATGAAGATGCAACGCTTCCGCCTGGCAGTGGGCCGCCGCGACGGTGCCAAGCCTGGCCAGATCGTCGGCGCGATCGCCAACGAGGGCAACATCGAGAGCCGCTACATCGGCGAGATCTCGATCTTCGACACTTTCTCGACCGTTGATCTGCCTGACGGCATGCCCGACGACACCCGCAGGATCCTCGCCGAGGCCAGGGTCTGCGGCAGGCCGCTGGAGCTTCGCGAGTACACCGCCGAGCCGCCCCACGGCCATGAAGGCGGCGATCGCGGCGAGCGCAGGGGCTTTGGGTCCCGTGACCGCGGGTTCGGCGGCCGCCGCGACCGCGGGTTTGAGCGCCGCGACCGCAGCTACGACCGCTCGGACCGCGGCTTTGACCGCTCCGACCGCGGCTCGTTCGAGGACAGGCGCTCGTTCGATGGCGGCGAAGGCCGCGGCAGGTCCTTCGGCGGACGCGGGCGCTTTGACTTCGGCGACCGCTCCGATCGGCCGTTCCGCCGCCCGTCCTTCCGCGACGGCGGCTTCCAGTCAGGCCACCGCGGCAGCCGCTCGGAGAGGGGCTTCTTCTCCCCGCGCTCGCGCCGCAACGAGGACAGGTTCGAGGACTGAGTTTCGGCACTCCTGCAACCGGGCATGAGGCCGATTGCGCAGCCTGAATGATTGGAAACGGGGGGATCCGGCAGCGGATCCCCCCTTTTCGTCTGCGATGATCCCTCGTCCCTTGCAAACGATGGTGCCTTGCGTGAGTCAAAAACACAGCGTGATCTCAGTTTCCAGGCTTTTTGCCGTTAATATAAGCAACCGTGGTTGTTTGGACGGGCATGGCATGAAGGTATTGAACGCGACATGGGACGAGGAGAGCCTCGGCGTAAGGACTGCGGAAGTCTCCATCGGCCAGGGCGACAGCCTCGAGGAGATCGGATCTGCACTCAGGGAAGCGGAGGCGTCCTACCGCTACCTTGCGGTGAAGCTTCCAACCACCCGCGCCGACGCCTGCTTCCTGCTCTCCGAGCTTGGCTACACCTTTGTCGAGGACATGGTCTTCCTCGAGCATGATCTGCACGAGATAAGGCGCACCCCGCTTGAGCAGCGCTTCTACGACTCGGTCAAGATAGAGAGGATGCAGAACGGGGATTTTGAGGAGCTTTTGTCCGAGATAGACGCAGGATCGTTTTCATTCGACCGCGTGAGCCTGGACCCTTATTTCTCCAAGGAGGCGTCGGCGAGGCGCTTTCATCACTGGCTCATGGACGAGAAGAGCCGCGGCGCGATCCTCATGAAAGCCTCCTACAAGGGTCAGATGAGCGGCTTCTTCACGATCAGGGACACCGGGGACGGTGTATACAGCTCGGCGCTTGGCGGCACCTTCATGAAGTTCCGCCACACCGGGATCGGGATCAACAACCAGACCCCCGAGATAGTCAAGCGCCTTGGAGGCAGGAAACTCGTGATCGGAGTGTCGACCAACAACATGTCGCAGATCCGCGCCGTGGTGCGCAGCGGATTCTTCCCTGTGCGGGCAAACCACGTCTACATCAAGCATACGGACATTGCCAAGTGACGAACGACGATCTCTTCTCGATAAATCCATTTTCGCTTGGCTCTGACGAGAAGGCGCGGATCCTTGCGTCAAAGCTCAGGGAACTGACGGAATTCCACCGCGGCCATTGCGCGGCCTATAAGGATGTAACCGACGCCCTGGGATGGGATCCCGATGCGGTGAAAAGCCAGTCGGACATCCCGTTCATCCCGGTGCGCATGTTCAAGAACCATGAGCTTCTGAGCGTGCCGCGCTCGGAGATCTTCAAGACGATGACCTCGTCAGGGACCACCGGGCAGCGCGTCTCCAAGATCTTCGTCGACCGCCAGACCGGCATGGAGCAGCAGAAGGCGCTCATCAGGATCATGTCGGACTTCGTCGGCAAGAAGCGCCTGCCGATGCTGATCATCGACTCGCCCGAGGTCGTGAGGAACCGCAGCATGTTCTCGGCCCGCGGCGCGGCGATCCTGGGACTGCGCATGCTAGCAACCGAGGCAGCGTACGCGCTCACGCCGGAAATGGAACTGGATCTTGAGGCCGTGGACGGCTTCCTTTCAAGACACGGCGATGGGCCGTTCCTCTGCTTTGGCTTCACCTTCATGGTCTGGCACCACCTGTACGAGAGCCTCAGGGACAAGGGGATGAAGCTTGACCTCTCAAGGGCGCATCTCATAACGGGAGGCGGCTGGAAGAAGCTCGTCTCCTTGAACATAAGCGGCAAGGCCTTCCGCGACGCCATTCATTCAAGCTGCGGCATCAGCTCCTTCATCGACCACTACGGCATGGTGGAGCAGACCGGCTGCATCTATGCCCAGTGCCCGTGCGGGCACCTGCACGCCAGCGTGTTCTCGGACGTCATCATGAGGCGCCCCCAGGACTTCTCCGAGTGTGCCATAGGGGAGGAGGGGATAATCGAGGTGGTCTCGGTGCTGCCCCATTCCTATCCTGGGCACGCGCTTTTGACCGAGGATCAGGGCGTGCTTTTAGGTGAGGACGACTGCCCGTGCGGCCGCAAGGGCAAGTACTTCAAGGTAACGGGACGCCTCAAGAGCGCCGAACTTAGGGGATGCAGCGACACCTATGCAGCAGGATTCTGACTTTCAAGGCAGGGTTTCCTTCCTGTGCGGGGACTGGCAGGTTGTCGCGCTCTCCGGCAGGACCCCGGTCCTGCCCGCATGCTCGGAGCTTGTGCTCTCCTTTTTCGATGCGCTGTCGCACACTCTCATGTCGTCAAGGGAGGCCAGGGCGTACCCCGACGTCGTGACATGGGCGTTCTGGATAAGGCGCGCAAGCCTTGAAAAGGCTGCGCGGCGCATAAGCAAGGACGCTCGCATCCGCGTCGGGCGCGGTTTTGCGCTCCACATCGCCCCGTCGAACGTGCCGGTGAACTTCGCGGTTTCGATGACATCTTCGCTTCTTGCAGGCAACATCACCGCGGTGAGGGTCCCTTCAAGGGAGTTCGAGCAGGTGCGGATCATCTGCGATGCCATCAACTCCGTCCTCGGCAGCGGCTTTGAAGCGATGAGGCCTTATCTTGCGGTGATGCGCTACGGCCACGATGACGCCATCAACGCCTCCCTGAGCTCCATGTGCGATCTCAGGGTGGTGTGGGGCGGAGACGCCACGGTCGCGGCCTTCCGCGCCATCGCGATCCCGCCGCGGGCTATAGAGATGGACTTCCCGGACCGCCACTCGCTGTGCGTCGTCGACAGCTCCGAATACCTGAAGATGGACCCCTCGCAGGTGGCCTTGCTCTTCTACACCGACACCTACTACAGCGATCAGAACGCCTGCAGCTCCCCGAGGGCCGTGATCTGGCTTGGAAGTGGACGCGAGGAGGCCAGGGAGCGCTTCTACAAGGCGCTGCATGATCTGGTTTTTAAGCGCTACGCGATGCAGCCCATCCAGGCCGTGGACAAGCTCAACGCCTTCTGCGAGCTTGCCGCAGCAGGCTTCAGGCCGCTAAGGGCCGGTTCCGACAACCTCCTGTGGCGCATTGAGGGCTGCCGCGCCGACGCGCGCCTCATGGACTTCAAGCAGCCCGGCGGGTACTTCTTCGACATCGACGCCTCCTCGCTTGAGGACGCGCTGCCGCTCATGGACAAGCGCTGCCAGACCGTCTCCTGCATCGGCGTCGATCCGGCGGAGGTGGCGAGGATGGCGGCCGCGCACGGCGCGCGCGGGGTTGACCGGGTGGTCGCTGTCGGGCACACCATGGATCTTTCATTCACCTGGGACGGCTTCGACATGATCGAGTCGATGTCCAGGATCATCGATGCCTGAGGCTTTCAGGCATGAATCGAGGAAAAAAAGCATGACCAACAAGGAAAAGTACATCAACTGCTTCACCCAGGCCCTCGAGGTTCCCGCAGAGGGGGTCGAGAAGCTCGAGTACCAGGGCGTCGAGTCCTGGGACTCGGTGGGCCACATGTCGCTGGTCGCGGCGCTTGAGGATGCCTTCGGGATCCAGATGGACACCGACGACATCGTCGATCTCAGCTCCTTTGAGAAGGGGATCGCGATCATGAAGAAGTACGGCGTGGAGATCTGAATTGGGCCTTGATCTGCTAAGGGGCAAGGTCGCGGTGGTGACCGGGGCGCACCGCGGCATCGGGCTTGCGATCCTCGAGCGCTTCGTACAGTGCGGGGCCGACGTGCGCGTGGTGAACCGCCGCGCGGATCCGGCCTTCTCCGAGCGTTGCCGGGCGCTTGAGCAGGAGCACGGCGTCAGGATTTCGGAGTGCTTTGCGGACTTTGAGGACGAGGCGCAGGTCAAGGATGCGGCAAGGGCGCTGTGCGCCATGAAGCCCGCTCCCGACATCCTCGTCAACAACGTCGGGATCGCAGGCTCGACCATGATGTTCACGATGACGAAGATGGAGGCGGTGCGCCGCTCATTCGAGGTCAACCTCTTCTCGGCCATCGCGCTCACCCAGGCGCTGTCCAGGCAGATGATGCGCCAGAAGCGCGGGAGCATCATCTTCCTGTCGTCGTCGGCAGCCTTCGACGGCGGCGCGGGCATCGACTACAGCGCCAGCAAGGCCGCAGTCATCGGGGCTGCAAGGCGCATGGCCGTCGAGCTTGGCAAGTTCGGGATCAGGGTGAACGCCCTGGCCCCGGGGCTCACCCGCACCGACATGGGTGCCGTGACCAGTCAGGCCGATCAGGCGCAGGCCGCCTCGCGCGCGGTGCTCGGCCGCATCGCCGAGCCTAGCGAGATAGCAGACGCCGCGGCCTTCCTCGCCTCGGACCTCTCGCGCTTCGTCACAGGCCAGGTCCTGAGGGTGGACGGCGGGATCCTGAGGTAGGGGGAGGCGCTGCGGTGCTCTTCGATCTTGCGCAATGCGGAAGCTCAACGGCGATATACGCCGCAGGCGGCCGATGCGTCTCGTACTCGGAGCTTGCGCAGGAGGCAGGGGAGTTTGCCAAGGCTGCGGGCGGCCGCGGCCTTGCGCTGATGCTCTGCCGCAACAGCCCGGGCATGATCGCCTGCTACGCGGGACTCATCTCGTCAGGCGCAGTACCGATCATGCTCGGCGAGCATGCGCCGCAGGATGCGGTGGCGGGCATGGCAAAGCGCTACCGCCCGCAGCTCATCGCCTGCCCAAGCGCGCCGCCAGGCGGTGACGCCGCCAAGTCCTCGCCCGGCCTGCCTTTCGAAGGGGCGGAAAAGATCCTTGATCTGGACGGTGTCGCCCTCTACAGGACAGGCCTTGCGGATCCGCCGGCGCTGCACCCGGATCTCGCGCTGCTGCTTTCAACCTCGGGCTCCACGGGATCGCCAAAGCTCGTGCGCATCTCGGAGAGCAACCTCGAGGCCAATGCCCGCTCGATCATCAAGGCCCTCGGGATCACGCAGGGCGATCGCGCGATCACCGCGCTGCCGATGAACTACAGCTACGGCCTGAGCGTCATCAACACCCGCCTCATGGCCGGGGCGGGCCTTGCCGTGACTGACTGCAGCCTCATGCAGAAGCCCTTCTGGGACCTCTTCGAGCACGGCGGCGTCACCTCGTTCTCGGGGGTGCCTTATAGCTATGCGATGCTGCATCGCCTGGGCTTTGAGCGCTCGGAACACCAAGGCCTCCTCATGATGGATCAGGCAGGCGGGCGGCTTGGCGAGGCGCTGCAGCAGGAGTTCTCCTCTTACTGCGGCGCGCACGGGATCAAGTTCTTCGTGATGTACGGCCAGACCGAGGCCACGGCCAGGATGGCCTGCCTGCCCCATGAGCTCGCATCATCAAGGATTGGATGCGCCGGCAGGGCCATCGAAGGCGGCCGCTTCTCCATAAGGGGGGATGGCGGCGCGATCCTGGGACCCATGCAGGAGGGGGCGCTCTTCTACGAGGGCCCGAACGTCGCGATGGGCTACGCCATGGATGCCTCGGACCTTGCAAGGGGCGATGACTGGCGCGGCGTCCTGGACACAGGAGACAGGGCGGTGCTCGATGATGAGGGCTTCCTATATCTGCGCGGGCGTTCAAGCCGCTTTGTGAAGCTCTTTGGCAACCGGGTGGGGCTTGACGAGTGCGCGGCCATGATCGAGCGCCGCTTCCCAGGCACCGAGGTCGCCTGCACAGGGCGCGACGATCTCCTTTTGGCCTATGTCGCAGGAGATGCGGATCCAAAGGAGGCGCGCGCGTACCTCGCCGCGCAGACGCATATCCACCAAAGCGCCTTCAAGGTGGAGAGGATCGCCTCGCTGCCGCGCTCGCCGTCAGGGAAGATCCTCTACTCAAGGCTCCCTTCGCCCTAGGGCCCGGGGGGCGCTTTGCGCAACGCCGATCGCAATGGCGCAACGCCATTGCGGGCGGGGCGATGCGCAGATGGCATAATCATTTGACGGCGCGCGCCGCATCCGCGGCGCGGCCATGCGCCGGCACGCCCGGCTATGGAGAAGCTCAATGCAACGTCTTGCCGACTATGTGATGTCCCGCCTTGAGGGCGAGGGGATCCGCCACCTCTTCTACGTGCCTGGCGGCCAGTGCGCCTACCTCACCGACGCGCTCAGGAGGAGCAAGGCCATAAGGGGGATCAGCACTCATCACGAGCAGGCGGCGGCCATGGCTGCAATCGCCTACGCGACCGCAAACGAAAAGCTCGGGGCCTGCCTCGTCACCACCGGCTGCGCCGGCACCAACACGCTCACCGCAGTGCTCCACGCCTGGCAGGACAGCGTCCCGCTCATCATCGTTTCCGGACAGCAGACATGGGCCCAGACGGTCAGGGCCTCGGGGCTGCCGCTGCGCCAGGTCGGGATCCAGGAGGCTGACATAGAGGAGATAGTCAGGCCCATCACCAAGTATGCGGTGACAGTCTCCGATCCGCACTCCATAGCCTGGCACATGGACAAGGCGCTTCATCTGGCGATGAGCGGCCGCAAGGGGCCGGTGTGGATAGATCTGCCGCTTGACGTGCAGAACTCCATGGTGGACGAGGAAAAGCTGCAGCGCTTTGAGTGCCATGACTCCACACTGGGGCCCTCCGATGCCGATCTCGCCTTTGTCGCAGGCGCCTGGAAGCAGGCGCGCCGCCCGGTGATCCTGGCAGGCAACGGCGTGCGCTCGGCGGGCGCCAAGGAGCAGCTGCGCGCCCTGTCCAAAGCCCTTGGCTGCCCGGTGGTGATGAGCCGCCTTGCCGATGACATCATGCCCTTTGACGATCCGCTGTTCTTCGGGCTCATCGGCGGCGTGGCCGGCGCCAACCGCTATGCCAACTTCATCGTGCAGAACAGCGATCTGCTGCTGGCGGTGGGGTCGCGCCTCTCCATCGAGGTCACCGGGCCCTCGCGCGCGGATTTCGCGCGCGAGGCCGTCAAGGTGGTCTGCGACGTCGACCGCATCGAGCACTGCAAGGACGGCGTTCATGCCGACAGGTTCGTGCATGCGGACGCGCGCGCCTTCCTTGAGGCGCTAGGCACCCTCGGCCTTGGCAAGGCCCCGGAGGAGTGGCTCTCAAAGTGCCGGCACTGGAAGGAGATCTTCGCCTACCGGCCCGAAGGCAAGGCAGGCGGCCCCATGGACATGAAGCAGCTCATGATTGAGCTTTCAAGGAAGGCCCCTGCGGGCACCTGGTACGTCTCGGACGCCGGCTTCACCGGCGCCTGCGCGCCTGCCTGCACCATGCTTCGCGAGGGCGAGCGCTTCATCATGGCGCTCTCCCAGGGCGAGATGGGCTTCGCGCTGCCCGGGGGCTGCGGTGCCTGCACGATCGCGCCGGGGGCCGTGGTCTCCTACAGCGGCGACGGCTCGGTGATGATGAACCTCCAGGAGCTGCAGACAGTGGTGCGCAACGGCTTCAACCTCAAGATAGTCATCGTCAACAACAACGGCTACTCCGGCGTGCGCCACGGGCAGAAGGCCCACTTCCGCGGCAAGACCATGGGCACCGATCCCTCCTGCGGCCTCGACTTCCCGGACTTCGGCAAAGTCGCGGCCGCCTTCGGGATCCCCTATGAGAGGGCCTGCAGCCTCGATGAGGCCATGAAGGCTGCAGGCAGGATGTTCGAGGCCCGGGGCCCCTTCATCCTCGAGGCTGTGTGCGATCCGGACCAGTTCGACCTGCACAACGGGCTTGTCATGTACGGCAAGCGCAAGTTCGGCTTCAGGCCCATAGAGGATCAGTCGCCCTATCTCGACCGCGAGGTGTTCTTCAAGGAGATGATCGTCAAGCCGCTTGAGACCAGCAGCGGCAAGCCGGTCTGAGGCGCGCCATGGGGATCCTGAAGGGGCGCAAGGCGCTGATCACTGGATGCAACCGGGGGCTCGGGCGGCGGATGCTGGAGCTCTTCGCATCAGAAGGCGCCGACATCGTGGCCTGCTCGCGCCACCGCGATGACGATTACCGCAGCGACATGGAGTCGGTGGTAGGGAAACATGGCGTGAGGATCTTCCAGATCTTCATGGATCTTGCGGACGCGGCCTCGGTCAAGGAGGCGCTTGGCGAGATCGGGCGCGACCACAAGGACGTATCGGTGCTCGTCAACAACGCCGGCATCGCCTTCAACGCCTCATTCTTCATGACGCCTCCCTCGAAGCTGCGCGAGCTCTTCGAGGTTGACTTCTTCGCGCAGGTCGAGATCATGCAGTCCGTGGCGCGGCTCATGATGCGCCAGGGCCGCGGCTCCATCATCAACATCGCCTCGGCGGGCGCGGTCGAGGGCGGCCCGGGCTACCTCGCCTACGGCTCGGCCAAGGCCGCGCTCATCTATGCGACCAAGGTTCTCGCCCGCGAGGCCGGGCGCTATGGCGTGCGCGCCAACGCCCTGGCCCCGGGGCTTGCGGACACCGCCATGGGGCACGTGAAGCCCGAGGCGGAGATAGGCAAGGTGATCGAAAGGACGGCCCTTGGGCGGATGGCCGATCCTTCCGAGATAGCAAGGTGCGCGCTCTTTCTGGCATCGGACGCCTCGTCGTTCGTGACCGGGCAGGTGCTTTTGGCAGACGGCGGGAGGCAGGCATGGTGACGGGGGATCTTGAGCAGAAGGCCGCGCAGCTGCGCGCCATGGCAAGGAGGATGCGCCTCGAGGGCCTTGAGATGGCCTGGTCCACCGGGCGCAAGGGGGCGCACCTGGGCGGCGGATTTTCCTGCATCGAGATCCTCGCGGTGCTCTACGGCGCGGTGATGCGCCTTGATCCGGCGCATCCTCTGGACGAGAACAGCGACCGCCTGCTCTCGGGCAAGAACCACTTCACGCTCGCCCATTTCCCGGCGCTGTGCGAGCGCGGCTTCATAAGCCGGGACGAACTTCTTGAGTTCCAGAAGGACGGCGGCAGGCTCACTGGCTACCCGCGCAACGTGGAGATCGGCCTTGAGTACTCGGGGGGCAGCCTCGGCCAGGCGCTGTCGGTTGGCATCGGCATGGCGATGGGGATGAGGCGCAAGGGGAGCACAGGCCGGGTCTTCGTGCTCGTGGGCGACGGCGAGCTTGATGAGGGGCAGGTCTGGGAGGGGGTGATGAGCGCCCCGCAGTTCCAGCTTTCAAACCTCGTGCTCATCGTCGATCGCAACCATTTGAGCTACGACGGCGACACTGAGGAGCTCATGCCGCTTGAAAGCCTTGATGACAAGTTCAATGCCTTCCGCTGGCGCGTCCAGCGCTGCAACGGCCACGACACCCTGGCGCTGCTCAAGGCCTTCAACTCCATGGAGGGGGCGGACGGCCCCTGCGTGCTCATCGCCGACACGGTGAAGGGCAAGGGCGTCTCGTTCATCGAGAACCGCCCGGAGTGGCACCACCACGCGCTCACGAAAGAGCAGTACGAGCAGGCGAAGGCCGAGATCATGGCGGAGGATTGAACATGAGGATCACCCCTGCAAACATCAAGGCGCTCTCGCTCCTGGGGCAGAAGGGCAGCGCCTTCAACTACGGGCTTCTGGAGGCGGCGGATGAGCATCCCGGGCTCTGCGTGCTCACGGCAGATCTGGCGCTGCTCACCGGGCTTGACCGCTTCAGGCGCAAGTTCCCCGACCGCTTCATCCAGTGCGGGATCGCCGAGCAGAACATGATGGGCATCGCCGCGGGACTTGCGATGGAGGGGGCGATGCCGGTCGCCACCACCTACTGCTCGTTCATCGCGGTCAGGGCGCTTGAGCAGATCCGCCAGAACATTTCATCCACGCATGCCAATGTGAAGATAGTGGGGACCTTCGCCGGCGTGGTCGCCGCGAAGTCCGGGATCTCGCACTGGGCCACCGAGGACATCGCCTTCATGCGTG
This sequence comes from uncultured Aeromonadales bacterium, assembly GCA_902776275.1. Taxonomy (GTDB): domain Bacteria; phylum Pseudomonadota; class Gammaproteobacteria; order Enterobacterales; family Succinivibrionaceae; genus Succinivibrio. The sequence goes on along the minus strand of CACYPI010000048.1, from coordinate 2,426 downwards.
CGCTGCCAGGCATGACGGTGCTCTCGCCATGCGACGCCCTGGAGGCGGTGAAGGCCTTCAAGGCGATGTGCGACATCGACGGCCCGGTGTACCTGAGGCTATCGGGCAGCGTCAGCTGCCCGGTGGTCAACCATGATGACTTCGAGTTCAAGCCGGGCGCCATTCGCAAGATCCGCGACGGGGACGGCATCGCGATCATCGCAACCGGGCTCATGGTTAAAGAAGCGCTGGACGCGGCCGATGCTCTTGAAGGGAAGGGCATCGGGGCTGCGGTGTACGATGCGGCCACCATCAAGCCCATCGACCGCGCCGCCCTTGATGAGATCTTCAAAAGCTGCCGGCTCGTCGCGACAGTCGAGGAGCACACGGTTATAGGCGGCCTCGGATCCGCCGTGGCCGAGGCCATGGCACCCATGCGCAACGCGCCGGCGCTGGTGATGATTGGCTTTGAGGACTGCTACACCAGGCCCGGATCCCAGCGCTACATCTGGGATATAGCAGGGCTCACCGCTGAGCGCATCGCCGCGAGGCTTGAGGACGAGGCGCGCAGGGCCGGGATCTGAGGCCTTGGAGCGCGAGGAGCAAACATGGAAAAGAGAATCCGACTTCTTGACTGCACGCTGCGCGACGGCGCTTACATCAACAAGTCGCAGTTCGGCGCCAACGCAATCCGCGGGATCATCAAGCGCCTTGCCGACGCCAAGATAGACATCATCGAGTGCGGCTGGCTCAAGAACGACCCCCACGTCGAGGGCAACAGCTACTACCACGAGCCTTCCGACCTCAGGCGGTACCTGCAGGGCAAGGATCCCGCCGCGACCTACGTGGTGATGATCGACTACGACCGCTATGATCTCAAATACCTCACGCCCTGCGACGGCACTTCGTTCGACGCGGTGAGGGTGGTCTTCCCGCGCGGCAAGGCCGCCGAGGGCTGCGAGGTGGCCCGCAGGATCCGGGACAAGGGCTACCGCATCTTCTTTCAGGCATCCAACACGCTGGGCTACTCGGACAAGGAGCTTTTGGACCTCATAGACAAGGCCAATGCCTTAAGACCCGAGGGGATCTCGGTGGTGGACACCTTCGGGGCGATGTACCCCGAGGATCTGCTGAGGATACTCTCCATTTTCGCGCACAACCTCGATCCGGCGATCCGCATCGGGTTCCATTCGCACAACAACCAGCAGCTGTCCTTCGCGCTGACCATGCTGTTCGTCCACTACATGGCGGGGCAGGGGCGCGGCATGATCGTCGACTCGAGCCTCTGCGGCATGGGACGCGGGGCCGGGAACGCCACGACTGAGTTGGTGGCCAGCTTCCTCAACCGTAAGTACTACGGCAACTACGATCTCGATCTGATCATGAACACCATCGACATGTACATGGTTCCCTGCCTTGAGAAGTACAAGTGGGGCTATTCGATCCCAAACTACATCGCCGGAATGTACTGCTCGCATGTGAACAACATAAGCTATCTGCTAAGCCGCCACAGCGCGAGCGCCCAGGAGATCCGCAGCGTCATCTCGTCGATGACCCCGGCCCAAAGGGTCAAGTACGACTACGACCTGCTTGAGGAGAAGTACATCGAGGATCAGAACAAGGAGGCCGACGACGCTGCGGACATGGACGCGCTCAGGGCGGCGCTGCGCGGGCGCAAGGTGCTGCTGGTCGCCCCTGGCAAGTCCTCGGTCGAGGACAAGGCGGCGGCCGATGTCTTCATCGCCTCCGAGCACCCGGTCGTAATAGGCGTCAACGCATTCCTGCCGCAGTACTCCTACGACTACATGTTCCTGATGAGCAAGGTCAGGTACGAATACGCCCGCGAGACCTATCCGAAGCAGTTTGCGGCAGTCCCGAGGATCCTGCTTTCAAGCGTCGCTCAGAAGCCCGGGCAGGGCGAGTTCGTCGTGAGGTACGAGCGCGCCATCCAGCGCGGCTGGCCGCACTTCGACAACCCGGTGGTCTGCGTGCTCAGGCTCCTCGACAAGCTCGGGGTTTCGGATGTCGCCATCGCGGGCTTTGACGAGTTCTCCGACAAGCACAACGAGAGCTACGGGGATCCGGGGATCCCCTCGATGAGCGGCGAGGAGGACTGGGGCGCGCTCAACGGCGAGCTGCGCACCATCGTCGCGGACTTCAGGAAAAGGGTCTGCGGGAGGATGTCGCTCAAGGCCATCACGCCAGGCTCAATCCTTGTGAACGAGAAATGAGCGGAAAACATGGCTGCGGCGCAGGCGATCAGGCATGATGCCGTTGTCGTCAGGATGCAATTTAGGAGACCCAGATGAACAACATTTCAAGATAAAAAAAGGCCGTTGCTGCCTAACTTGCGGCCCCTAATGTGTGGTACGTTCCGCCCCTTGGCCGTCCGTCCCGTCCATGAACGAGAGGTCTAGCTTCAACTCCTGCAGCAGTTCCCTCTGCCT
>CACYPI010000047.1 GCA_902776275.1 uncultured Aeromonadales bacterium | reverse complement strand
GCTCGGGCGCATCGGCCTGTGCGCCGGCCAGGTTGTCTTCTACGCCGACGCCCTCAACACCAGGCAGGAGCTCGTCGATTTCCTCAACGGAAAGGGGATCGACTGGCTGCTGCCCGTGAAGAAGAACGGCGGCAACGCGGATCTGATGGAAGGCATCGGGAAGGCCTTCGAGGATCACAAGGACGAGGCATCATCCGAGACGGAGGCAAGCAAGACCGGAGGACGCGTTGAGGAAAGAACCTACAGCTTCCTCCCGACATCGGCGCTTCCTGAAGGCCTCGCCTATCCCGGAACCGGCACCATCGCGATTGCCGACAAGCGCACCGAGTTCCCGCGCATTGGGTGCGAAAAGCCAAGACGCCCCGAGACGGGCAGGATCTGCTACATGTCATCATTGCCGTACAGCGAGGAAAACAACTGGCAGATCAAGCACTCTCTTTCAGTGCGCTGGCTCTATGAAGCACACCACAACACCATCGACGAAGTCCTGCTTCAGGATCGCAGGGCGCTGTGCGACGAGAACCACCTGTCCACCGTCATCGAGCTGAACAAGTGCGCGTACAACATCCTCACTTTTGCCAGGGCAAGGCTCTCGGCCCAGGGCTTGCGCAGGATCAAGTTCCGCAGCAGCGAGACCGAAAAGAACGCCCGCCTGCTCTCGTACCAGGCAACAGTCGACCTCATGGCAAACGACATCCTGATTGCCGCCGACTGCATCTGCAAATACCTGTCAACCCAGCCTGAGTCCAAGACCTGAATCATGCGGCGGCAAGCCGCCGCACGGCATCGCCATTCATCCCAATTCCAGCAAGCATCCTTCACGCAAGACCTCAATCTGGGGACTTGAGCCTCAGGCACAAGGCGTTTCCGAACATGATTTCAAAGAACTCCCGGCAGGCATGGCCGCTGAATGAATTAGGCAAGGCTAACCAAATCTGTGATCTGAAACGCCATGATTTGGTCGCCGTAGAAGGAAATACATTTCCGATGAGGACAATTCATTCTTCGATTTCGTGATGTCGCTCATGGACGAGATGGCAAACGTCAAGACGGAAAAGGGCATCTCGCAACGGGAGCTTGAAAAGCTAAGCGGCGTCAGGCAGCCAGTGATCGCAAGGATAGAGCGTGGAAAGAGCATTCCGAGGGTTGATACACTCCTTAAGCTCCTTGCCCCGCTTGGCAAAACCCTGGCGATAGTCCCAATCAAGTAAGGCGTGGCCAAGGCTCAGATGGCAATGCCAATTCGTAAAAAATGGCTTGGACGGAGCGCCCAAGCCATTTAAAACTCAACACGCGGACCTTTGTCAGCGCGCGAGCTTTCCTATGATCCCCTTTAGCATGTCTACCGACTCCCTGACCGAGGAAAGGTCGAGCCATTCCCTCTCGGTGTGGCAGTCGTAGCCGCGCGGGCCGAAGCTGTCGAGCACCGGGGTGCCGCACTGCGAGATGTGGTTGCCGTCCGAGATCCCGCCTGAGGCGTAGAAACCTGTCCTGATCCCAAGATCCGCTGCCGCGGACTCCACGATCTCCTTGAGCTCGTCGATCCGCTCGGTGAGCACCATCGGCTTCTTGACCAGCAGGATGTCGTACTCGGAGCGCACGTCCTTGCCGAAGGGCTTTTCAAACTCGGCCTTGAACGCCGAGATGAACCTGTCCCACTGCTCGTTGGTCCAGAAGCGCACGTCGATGCGCGCGCGGCACTCCTCGGGGATCGCGTTGGCGACGGTGCCGCCCTGGATGGTCCCGAAGTTGACGGTGACGTTCTCGCTTGCCAGGGCGTTGACGCGCATGATGCACTGCGCCATCGCGTTGATGGCCGAGCGTCCCTTCTCGGGGCAGAAGCCGGCGTGGGCGCCAACTCCGTGCATGAATACGTCGATGTGGGAGATCCCCTTGCGGCGATCGCAGTACTGTCCCTGCTGCGTCTGGCTTTCAAAGACGAGTGCGAAGCGCGAGCGCCTGGCGTACGAGTCGATCCACTGCTCGGAGTGCAGCGAGCCGAACTCCTCGTCGGGGTTGAGGCAGACGGCGATCCTCACCTTGGAGCGCACGTCCTCTGGAAGCTCGGTGAGCGCCCAGAGGATCGCCAGATCCCCGTCCTTCATGTCGGCAACCCCGGGGCCGAAGGCCTTCATGCCCTCTCGCCTGAAGGGGCGAGCGGCAGCGGTGCCGCGCGGGAACACGGTGTCGAGGTGCCCCGAGAGCAGGATGTCGAATTCATCGGAGCCGGGGCAGTTGCTTGCAAACATCCCGTGTCCGGCCTTTGGTCCTAGGTCGACCTCGCTTGCGCTGTAGCCAGCCTCGTTGAACCACTTGCAAAAGAGCCTTGCCTGGGCGCTCACGTCATCTGGGAAGTGGGTGCCGCAGTCCTGGTTTACGGACTCCTCAAGCTTTGCGCAGTAGGAGTCGAGATCGGTTATCAGCGCCATCACTGTGCCTTGTATCCGCCCTTGGCGCCGTCCCATGCCGGGAGGAAGGCGCCCTTGTACGCGTCAAGCAGGGTCTTGGCGACCGCGTCGGTGTGGTAGGCGTCGACCACCTTCTTGTAGGTCGGGTTGTCCTTGTCCTCGCTCCTGGCGGCGATGACGTTGACAAGCTGCGGGGCGGCCTGGTTGACCTTCGGGTCGAGGTTCTCCTGGTAGATGGAGTCCTTGGCCGGATCGAGGTGCGCGGTGAAGGCGTTGCCGCCGTTGATGAGCGCTGCGGAGACGTCGGGGAGGATCCTCGCGAGGATCCCTGACTCGGCCTCGCGGATCTTGATCTTCTTGACGTACTCGGTGATGTCGGCCTTGGTCGGGGTGTAGCCCTTGGCCGGATCGACCTTGATGAGGCCGGCGGACTCCAGGACCTTGAGCGCGCGGCCGCCGTTGGTGAGGTCCGAGGGGATGGCGATGACGTCGCCGTCCTTGATGTCGCTCATCGACTTGATGCGATCCTTGTTGTTGAAGACGCAAAGCGGGGTGATCAAGGTGTCGCCGATGGCCTCTATCTTGTAGCCGTTGCGCGCGATGTCGTTCTTGAGGAAGGCCTTGTGCTGGAAGGCGTTGAGGTCGATGTCGCCATCGTTCAACGCGCGGTTGGGCGTGGCGTAGTCGGAGTACTTGACGAGCTTGACCTCGATGTTGTCCTTCTTGAGGATCTCGTTTACAGTGTCCCACTGCGCGTTGTAGGCGCCGACGACGCCCACCTTGACCACGGTTGGATCGGCGAAGGCGGCTGACGAGACGGCGATCGCCGCGGCAGCGATGAGTGCAAAGCGGAATTTCATGTGGATGCCCCTGTTTACTTGCTATGAGAAATGTTTTCCCAAATGATACGCCCGGCAGAAGCGCGGGGGAACTCGCCCGCCTTCCGCGCTTTCAAAAGCGCGCGGCGCAATCTAAGATCCCATGCATGCGCTATGAATGGAGGACACATGATCGCACTTGAGCATGTCAGCAAGATCTACCCGCCGCAGGGGCGGCACGGGGCCGAGGTGCGGGCCGTTGACGACGCGAGCCTTGAGGTAAGGGACGGCGAGATCTTCGGGATCATCGGCTTCTCCGGGGCGGGCAAGTCGACGCTGGTGCGCTGCATCAACCTGCTCGAGCGCCCGACCTCGGGGAGGGTCCTCATCGATGGGCGGGACGTCACCGCGCTTGAAGGCGCAGAGCTGCGCGCGATGCGGCGCGGGATCGGGATGATCTTCCAGCACTTCAACCTCATGCCCTCGCGCACGGTCGAGGGCAACGTCGAACTGCCGCTTGCTCACGCCAAGGTGCCAAGGGACGAGCGCAGGGCCAAGGTTAAAAAGCTCCTGGAGATGGTGGGGCTTGCCGACCGCGCCAGGGCCTACCCCTCGCAGCTCTCGGGCGGGCAGAAGCAGCGCGTGGCCATCGCCCGCGCGCTCGCCTGCGATCCCAAGGTGCTATTGTGCGACGAGGCTACCTCGGCGCTCGATCCTCAGACGACCATGCAGATCTTAAAGCTCTTAAAGCAACTCAACGCCTCGCTTGGGATCTCTGTCGTGGTCATCACCCACCAGATGTCGGTGGTCAAGGAGATCTGCGATCGCGCGGCGATCATGGAGCATGGCCGCATCACCGAGTGCGGCACGGTCTACGACCTCTTCAGCAACCCCAAGGATCCCTCCACGCGCGCCTTCCTCGACATGGCCTCGAACGTCGGGGCCTTCTACGAGACCTTCGACGAGCAGGGATCGCTTGCCGACCTGCGCGACGGCACCCACATCTGGTTTCTCACCTACACGGGCAAGTCGGCAGGCGAGGCGCTCATGAGCAGGATCTACCAGCTCTACTGCGTGGAGGCGAACATCCTCTACGGCGACATCGACTACATCAAGGGCAGGCCCCTGGGCAAGCTTGCGGTGAACTTGCGCGGCGATCCCAGGAACATCTCCCTTGCGGTCAAGTACATCAGGGATCAGGGCGTCAAGGCGGAGATGATCAAATGAACTCTTTGAACGCTTTCATAAACTGGCTCATGCCGAACTTCGAGCCGCTCAAGGGGGAGTTTTTCGAGTGCTTCACCGACACGCTGGTGATGATCGCAGTCTCAGGCACCATCGCCTGGTTCTTAGGCGTGGCGCTCGGCGTGGCCCTTGTCACCTCGAGGAAGGGCGGGATCATGCCGCACCCCATGCTCTTCACCGCGTGCGACCGCTCGATCGACGTCATCCGCTCGATCCCCTTCATCATCCTGATGGTGCTCCTGATCCCGCTCTCGCGCTTCCTGGTGGGCACCGGATCTGGTCTTGCGGGGTCCTTCGTGGCGCTGGTCTTCGGCACCGTGCCGTTCTTCGCCCGCCAGATAGAGCAGGTGCTCTCTGACGTCGATCCGGGGCTCGTCGAGGCGGCGCAGGCCATGGGCTTCTCGCCCTTTGAGATAGTCTTCAGCGTCTATCTGCGCGAGAGCATCCCCGGGATCACGAGGGTCACGATGATCACGTTCGTGAGCTTCGTCGGCATCACCGCCATAGCAGGCGCCATAGGCGCGGGCGGCCTTGGCGATTTCGCGATCCGCTATGGCTACCAGATGGGCTACCGCGACATGATCTGGCTCACCGTCGCGGTGATCCTCGTGATGATCAGCCTCTTCCAGTTCATAGGCGGGATCATCGTCAGGAAGACCACCCACTGACGATCTCAAGGCAGGAAAGGAATGGCTGCGGCGGCGTCCGCCGCCGCGGCATCCTGCAGCGCAGCAGGATGATTTTTGAAAGCCCGGCGCGCGCGGGCAGATCATGCCCTGTGGTAAGGCAGGCCTGCGCTGATGCTGTAGGCGCGGTAGAGCGTCTCGGCGAGGAACACCCGCACCAGGGGGTGGGGCAGCGTGAGCTTTGAGAGCGACCACAGCTCCGAGGCGCGCTGCCGGCATTCGTCGGTAAGCCCGTTGGGGCCGCCCACCAGAAGCGCGATGTCGCAGCCCATGCCCTCCCAGGAGGAGACCTTCCTTGAAAGCTCCTCGGAGGTGAACTGCCTGCCGCGCTCGTCGAGTGCTATGACGTAGCTCTTCTTGGGGATGGCCTCGAGGATGGCCTTGCCCTCCTTCTCCATCGCCTTGAGCTCGGATCCGCGCCCGTCGCGCCGCTGGGGCGGGATCTCATGGAACTCAAGCCGCATCTCCGGGGGAAAGCGCTTCTGGTAGATGGCTACGGCCTCCTGCACCCAGGAGGGCATGCGGTTGCCGACGGCGATGACGATGATCTTCAAGTCAGGAGGCCTCGCCCTGGCCCATGGCGCGGTAGAGATCTTCGAGGCGGTAGCGCTCGCGGGCCTCGGGGCAGAGGATGTGCACCATCACCCCGCCGGCGTCGACGATCACCCACTCTCCGGTCTTGCCGCCTGAAATGGAGATCCCCTTGACCCCCATGAGCGAGAGCCTCTGCGCCAGGTGATCGGCGATGGCCTCGACGTGGCGCGCCGAGGTGCCCGAGCAGACGAGCATGCGGTCTGCAATTGAGGATCGGCCCTCCACGTCGATGCAGACGAGATCCTTGGCCTTGAAGTCCTCAAGGCCGCTCATGCAGGCCTTGGCAAGGGCCGATGCATCCGCAATTGGGGTGTCGTTTGCAGCAATCGCGCTCATGTGTGCGGTCTCCTCCATGTCAAAGCGTGATGACGCGGCCTTGGAGCCGCGGGCGGGCCTCTGGAGAAGGTTCCTTGGCGTAGCCCAATGCCGCGTGGCCAATGCCTTCCCACTCACCTTCAAGTCCGGCCCGCTTTAGGATTTCCTTTCCAAGCGGCGTCTCGAACTCCTCGCGCGCGCGGTGGATCCAGCACGAGCCGATCCCAAGGGACTGCGCGGCGAGCATGATGTTCTCAAGCACGACTGATCCGTCGCAGACTGCGGTGTGGATCCCCTTCCTGGAGAGCACGGCCATGACCGCCGGGGCGCCGTAGAACGGATCGAAGCCGCTGTTCCAGCCGCCTATCTTGCAGTTGAGCTCTGAGAGTCTCTTTAGCAGATCGGGATCCTTTATCACCAGCACCACGGTTGCCTGGCGGTTCTTGCCGGAGGGGGCCCAGATCCCGGCCTCCGCTATGCGCTGCAAATCCTCATCGGGGATCATGCGCGAGGGATCGAAAGCGCGGATGCTGCGCCTTGCGAGCATGTTTTCAATCACGCTGTTGTCTGCCATATGGGCCTCCTTCATCAAGTCCACGCCTTGATCGTACAACAGCGCGGCGCTTAACGCGACCTTCCGCCTCATACGCAGGAAGCGCCGGGAAAGTGGGCGAAACTCTCGAAAAAACTTGATCCGGGTCAATGTTTCTGTATAATGTGGCCGTTAGCTAAAGCTAATTAGCTATTGCTAACTTAACATAATCAGAAAAAAAACATTGAAGGGAATTCATATGAAGAAGTCACTCATCGCTATCGCGATCGCAGCCTTTGCCGCATCTTCGGTGAACGCTGCCACTGTCTATGACAAGAACGGCACCCAGCTGGACATCGGCGGCCGCGTCCAGGCCGTCTGGCACTCCGCCCGCTACGACTCTGTTGCCAATGGCGATCAGGCCATCGAGAACTCCGCCCGCCTGAACATCGCCGGCCGCACCGAGATCGCAAACGGCATCTCCGGCTTCGGCTTCACCGAGTGGGATGCCGCTGACAACAACGGCACCGATAACTCTCACGACACCTTCGAGACCCGCGAGCAGTACGTCGGCGTCGACTTCGGCAAGTTCGGCACCGTCACCGCCGGCCGCACCTACGATGCCGTCAAGTCGGTCATCGAGACCACCGACATCTTCGAGGATTACGGCTGCGTCGGCCAGCCTGGCTCTGATGACAGGAGGTCGGGCACCGTGCGCTACAACTGGTCAGGCTACGGCTTCGACCTCGGCGCATCCTACGGCTTTGCCGTGAACAACGCCGCCGTCGGCGGCTCGCGTTCCGGTGAGGATGGGAACACGATGAACATCAACAACTCGTTCTCCGTGATGGCTGGCTGGATCTCCCCTGAAGTGCTCTTCGGACCCATCGGCGTCAAGGTCGGTTATGCCTACATCCGCGGCCAGAACGACAATGGCGGCCAGTCTCTTATCAACGCTAAGTATGAAAATGACGAACTGACAAGTTACGATTACAGCGATCGCAACATGCGCGAGTTCGCCGCCGCCATCACTTGGGGTAGCCTTGACTCCGGGTTGTACACCGGCGTGATGTTCGATGGCCGCAGGTTCTCTGTTGTTGATACTGATGGCGATGAGCACCACTACAGCCGCAAGGGCGTCGAGGCCGTGGTCAACTATGCCTGGGACTGCGGCATCAGCCTGGCGGTAGGCTACGAGTACAACCAGCTTTCGTTCGACGGCGGCGATGGCTTTGAAGGCTATGACCACAGCAGCGCTGCCACCCGCAAGGTTCCGGTCTACCTGAACTACGCGGCCAACGAGAACTTCAACGTCTGGCTCGAGGCGAAGTTTGACGCCGGCTCCGACGACGAGGGCTTTGGCAGCGAGGTTGGCGAGATCACCGATGACGCCCTGTACGCTGTCGGCGCGCGCTACACCTTCTAACAAGGTTTAGCCTGATGCTTGAAAGCCCGGGGGCCGCAAGGCTCCCGGGCTTTCGGTTTTCTGAATTTCGAGCTTGACAGGCCTGTCAAAGAAGGCAGGCGGGTGCGCGGCGCTTATCCGCGCCTGCGGTCGTAGAGGTGGCGCGAGAGCGCGTACTCCCGCACCTGGGGCTCCAGGTACTCCTCGGCAAGCGGGCCGTTGGGGGTTATCGAGATCTCCTCGCGCAAAGCCTTGGATGAGATGAAGTGCAGGCAGGAGGAGAGCATGAAGCAGTGCCCGCAAGGATCTGCGAGCGCCTCTTCAAAGCCGGGATCGCCCTCGTCCACCTCGGTGCGTGAGAGAAACTCCCGGATCACGGGCTTCACCTCCCGCTCAAGATGCCCCTTCCTGCCGATGACCGCGAGGTTTGCCAATGAGGCCAGATCAAGCCCGCGCTTCCATTCGTCGAGGTAGAGCAGCGAGTCGGTCCCCATCAGGAAGAACAGCCTTTCATGGGGCCCGAGCTCATTTCTCAATTTTGAGAGCGTGTCGAAGGTGTAGTGGTGCACGCTCGGATCCGCTTCAAGATCGCTTGTGAAAAAGAAAGGATAGGGCCTGATGGCAAGCTCGAGCATCGCCTTGCGGTCCTCATAGGAGGTTGAGGCGGTGTTCTTGTAGGCAGGGGAGGCGTTCGTCACGAAGATCACGCGGTCAAGGCGCAATGCTTTCCTGGCCTCAAGGGCCATCGCGATGTGGTCGCGGTGCACGGGGTTGAACGAGCCGCCGAGCACGCCTGTGGACATGGGGACGCTCATGGGGCCTCAAGCTCCATCACGCTGAAGTTGCCCACCGCGGCGCAGAGATCCTCGAGCGCGCGGCGGGCCTTGTCGTTCTCAAAGCGCGAGAGCGCCGAGGAGGCCAGGGCGAGCCTTGAGGTGATGAACGAGAAGAGCCTCTCAGGCATCGAGGAGGCGGCGCGCAGCACCGCGTTCTGCAGCCCCGGGGTCTTGACGCCGAGCCTCATGAAGAAGGCGCTGCGCTCCCTGGGCATCATCGAGGCGACGTCCGAGCCCCTGACCGCAGCGGCGGCGCGCAGGGCCGAGTCGAGGCGCGAGATGAGAAGGCCCAGAGACTCGACGGCGTTACCCTGGGAGGCGGTAGATGAGAGCACGTTGAGGGCCCGCAGGAAGTCGCCGCCCAGCACCGCCTCCGAGAACTCAAAGCCGGTGAAGCGGCTGTCCGAGGCCATGGTGGCGCTGATCATCCCAGGCGTCAGATCCCCGCCCTTGGAGGTCATGCCGATGAGCCTCAGCGTCTGGTCGATGCTGATGAGGTTGCCCTCGCCCATCGAGGCCATGATCTGCGCGCACTCGAGGCTGCAGCGCAGCGAGCAGGCGGCCGCGCGCGACTGGATCCAGCGCACGAGCTGCGCCCCCTCGGGCGGGTAGAGCATCTCGACGACCCCGCCTATGCCCTTGATGCAGGCGAAGGCGAGGTTGGCAAGGCCGTTGACGCCCATCCTGCCGGAAGGTTCCCTATAGGGCTTGGGGGCGACCTTGCCGTAGGCGGCGCTGACGCGGGGCAGCTCGATGATCGCCACCACCCCCGGGCGCATGCGCTGGGCGATGAGGAGCATGACGCGGCAGGCCGCCTGGTTCAGGCTCCTCAAGCAGATCCTGATGATGCGATCCCCGCCGAAGAGCCCGGGGTCGATGAGCTCGTTCTCAAGCGCGCTGAGATCGGGATCGACCGAGCTCTTGAAGTCGCTGTCCGTGAAGAGCATGAACTCGGCGTCGGGCAGGGCGCGGCGGGCGTCAGTCATGATCTGCTCGCCCCGCTCCTTCTTGAGGAGCGGGTCATCAGAGCAGATCACATAGGCGCAGGGCGCTCCCATCAGAAGCCCTCGGCGCTCACCGAGGCGGGCGCCTCGTTCTTGAGGGAAGGCTTCACCTTGGGCAGATCGTGCGTGCCCTCGAGCACGGCCGAGCCGTTGTTCAAGGAGTCAAGCGTGGTGCTCTTGCCAGATGACTTCTCCTGCTCGCCCTCGTAGCGCAGAGCCTCCATGAGGGTCATGCCCGCAGGCGGCTCCTCCTTGAGCGCGGTCGAGGGATCGTCTGATGACACGGTGAGCTCGGCAGGCGAGGGGGCCTTGTCGTTGGGATCGGACTGGCGCCCTAGGTAGCCCAGGCGGGTCACCATCTGGCCTGCCAGCTCGTCGCAGGACTCGCGGTAGATGTTGTCAAACTCGTTGGAGGTTGCAAGCGCTGCGCCTGACTTGTTGAGGTAGGAGCGCGTGATCGAGGCCCTCATGAGGATCGGGCGGTGGCCCTTGACCCTGAGGATCCCCGAGGAGCGGAGGATCATGTTGTACTCGGAGGCTCCCAGGTAGGAGTTGACCGAGACGAGCGGGGCGTAGACCGAGGGATCCGAGACCTGCAGCTGCGGCACGGACGGATCCTTTAAGAGCGGGTGATCCTTGCTGCCGCTCGTGCGGACGTCGACGCCCGCCACGCGCAGCTTCTGGATCACGGCCCTGGCCATCCTGCCGCGCTCGTTGCCCTGGAAGTTGACCACGGGCATGGTCTGCGCAAGCGTGGCCTCGCTTGGGAGGTGGAATCCGCAGCCTGGCAGCGCAAGCGCCGCGGCCAATGATGCAGCGCAAAGCGCCATCCTGAGCATGTGCATTCCTCCTCCCAGCCTTGGGGCCATTGGCGCCTCAGGCCACGACGATGTTGACGAGGCGGCCCTTGACGTAGATGACCTTCTTGACGGCCTTGCCGTCGGTGAACTTCCTGACGTCGGCGTTTTGAAGCGCGATCTCGCGGATCTTGTCCTCGGCAAGGCCCGGGGCCACGGTCACCTTGGCGCGCACGCGGCCGTTGACCTGGACCACGAGCATGACGTCGAGGGGCTTTAGGGCCTCCTTGTCGGGCTTGGGCCAGGAGGCGTCGTCGATGGTGCCCTCGTGCCCCAGCACGCTCCAGAGCTTGAAGCAGATGTGCGGAACCACCGGATCGAGCATCAGCACCACGGTGTCGTACAGCTCGTACATCAGGGCACGGTCGTTGTCCGAGGCCGGGCGGAACTTCTGGGCCTCGTTCATGAGCTCCATGATCGCGGCGATGGCGGTGTTGAAGGTCTGGCGGCGGCCGATGTCGTCGGTGACCTTCTCAAGCGTGGCGTGCAGATCGTGGCGCAGCCTGCGGCCCTGATCGGAGAGCTTGGACGGGTCGAGCGCGGCGCGGCTGCCTTCGGAGACGAGCTCGTGGATCTGGGCCCAGAGGCGGCGCAGGAAGCGCAGCGAGCCCTCGACGCCGGACTGGCGCCACTCAAGCGTGAGCTCGGCTGGAGACGCGAACATCAGGAAGAGCCTCACGGTGTCGGCGCCGTAGATCCTGATCATGTCGTCAGGATCGATGCCGTTGGCCTTGGACTTGGACATCTTGATCATGCCCTCGTGGTGCAACTCGTGGCCCTCGTCGTCGACTGCCTTGACGATGTTGCCCTTGTCGTCGCGCGTGGCAATGACCTTGAGCGGGCTGACCCAGCACTTCACGCCGTCCTTGTCCAGGTAGTAGTAGGCGTCTGCGAGCACCATGCCCTGGCACAGCAGCCTGGTGAAGGGCTCGTCGTACTTGACCATGCCGGCGTCGCGCAGCAGCTTGAAGAAGAACCTGGCGTAGAGCAGGTGCATCACGGCGTGCTCGATGCCGCCGATGTACTGGTCGACCGGGAGCCAGTAGTTGGCCTCGGTCGGGTCGAACATCTCCTTGTCGTCGCGCGGCGAGCAGTAGCGGCAGAAGTACCAGGACGACTCCATGAAGGTGTCGAAGGTGTCGGTCTCGCGGGTGGCCGGATGGCCCTTGTAGGTGGTCTTGTAGAAGGCCGGATCCTTCTTGAGCGGGGAGGTCACGCCGTCGATCTTGACGTCGCCCGGCAGCTCGACCGGCAGCTCGTCGTCGGGCACCGGCACGACCTCGCCGGTCACGTCGTCGGTGAGCATCGGGATCGGCGCGCCCCAGTAGCGCTGGCGGGAGATGCACCAGTCGCGCAGGCGGTAGTTGACCTTGCGCTCGGCGCAGCCCATCGAGATGAGCTTCTCGGCGATGGCGTTGAAGGCGTGCTCGAAGTCAAGCCCGTCGAACTCGCCACTGTTGCAGGCGATGCCGTGCTCGGTGTATGCAGCCTTCGAAAGATCGATGGCGTGCCCGTCGGCAGGCTTGATGACCTGGATGATGTCGATGCCGTACTTCTTTGCAAACTCGAAGTCGCGCTCGTCGTGGGCCGGGACGGACATGACCGCGCCGGTGCCGTAGTCCATGATCACGAAGTTGGCGACGTAGATGGGGACCTTGCGGCCGTTGAGCGGGTGGATGGCGTACAGCCCGGTGGCCATGCCCTTCTTCTCCATGGTCGCGATGTCGGCCTCGGAGCTCTTGTGGGTCAGGCACTCCTGGCAGAAGGCCTCGAGCTGCGGGTTGCCCTCGCAGGCCTTCTTGGCCAGCGGGTGGTTGGCGGCGATGGAGACGTAGGTGACGCCCATGAAGGTGTCGGGGCGGGTGGTGTAGACGGTGAACTTGTCGTCCGAGCCGTCGACCTTGAAGGTGATGTTGAGGCCCTCGGACCTGCCGATCCAGTTGCGCTGCATGGTGCGCACGCGCTCGGGCCAGCCGGAGAGCTGGTCGATGTCCTTGAGCAGCTCGTCGGCGTAGGCGGTGATCTTGAGGTACCACTGGGGCAGCTCGCGCTGCTCGACGCGCGCGCCGCAGCGCCAGCAGCAGCCGTCCTCGACCTGCTCGTTTGCAAGCACGGTGTGGTCGACCGGGCACCAGTTGACGGTGGAGACCTTCTTGTAGACGAGGCCGCGGCGGTAGAGCTCCCCGAAGAACTTCTGCTCCCACTTGTAGTACTCGGGGCGGCAGGTGGCCACCTCGCGCTGCCAGTCGTAGGCGAAGCCCAGGGCCTTGATCTGCTTCTTCATGTAGGCGATGTTGCCGTAGGTCCAGTCGCCAGGCTGCCTGCCGTTCTTGATGGCGGCGTTCTCAGCCGGCATGCCGAAGGCGTCCCAGCCTATGGGGGACATGACGTTCTTGCCGTTGAGCCTCTGGAAGCGGGCGATGACGTCGCCTATGGTGTAGTTCCTCACATGCCCCATGTGGAGCTTGCCCGAAGGGTAGGGGAGCATCACCAGGCAGTAGTACTTCTCCTTCTTGCTGTCCATGACGGCGTGGAAGGTCTGGTGGTCTTCCCAGTATTTCTGGACCTCAGGCTCGATTTCCTGGGGGTTGTAAGGGATCTTTTCCTCTGACATCTCTGTCTCCGGCGCGAAAGCCCGTTTGAATTGTGTGTTCTATGGTCGAAGTCAACTTGCTATTGTGCCACAACGCGCTTTTGCTGTCAGGGGCAAGAACGGCCTGTCATGGCTGTGGAACTTGGATGGCGACAAGCGGCTTTCTTATGTAAAATCAAGGAGCGGGCGCTGCCCGCTCCCTGAGCCAGCCCATGAGATGGGGAAAAGGACCATGACATTGGGGCCAAGAGAGCCGCAGGCGGGGTGGCCAAATTCAATTTGGGAGACCTGTTTGGCATTTGCCAATGCGTACGGCGGCGTGATCATCCTTTTGGCAGAGGAAAAGCCTGACGGCGCGCTTTGCCCTCGGGCGTCAAGGATCCTGATGCTTTGATGGAAAGGTCAGCGTCAGCCTGCCCAGGGATAAGGGCACCAGGGCCTGCAAGGCAAATGGCGTCAAGATCCTGGCCATCAATGTCCCGAAGGCAACTGGCGGCAAGTGGCCGGTGCACATCAACAGGGATCCGATCGTTGGAACATGCCGTCGCAATGGCGAGGGCGATTGCAGGCGCACGGAGGCTGAAGTCATCAATATGCTTGGCGAACGAGCGCCCGGGTTTGACCAACTAAGGCTGGTTGCGGACATCGATGCCGGGGACCTCAACCAAGAGACCATAAGCAGGTATCGCGCTTTCCACCAGTCGGTCTCATCCAATCATCCTTTCTCAACTTACGGGACTGATGAGTACCTGCTGAGGATCGGCGCTGCACGCAAGAGCAAAAGCGATGGCAAGTTCCACCCAACTGCTTCCGGATTGCTCATGTTCGGCAACTGGACAGACATCGAGTCCGAGTTCCCGTATTACTTCCTCGACTACAGCGAGCAATTTGATCCAAAGATCAGATGGTCCGATCGGCTAGATTCCAATAGCGAGACATGGTCTGGCAACCTCTTTGACTTTTTTTCCATGGTCTTTAACAAGATCACGCTCAACCTCAAGCTTCCTTTCAAGCTTATCAATGGCGTGGTTCGCGATGACATGTCACCAGCTCACAAGGCTGTACGAGAGGCTTTGGTCAATTGCCTTACAAACGCTGACTTCTATGCCCCAAGGCCGGTGGTGATCAGCTTTTACCCGCAAAAACTGGTGATCGAAAATTCTGGCGGGATCAGGCCGGGTATGGATCAGATGTTGCGTGGCGGAATTTCGGATCCGCGCAACTTCATCATTATGCAGATGTTCCACTTGCTAAAGTTTGGCGAACGCTTTGGCAGCGGAGTTCCGTCGATCATGCAGGCGTGGTCCTCGATGAATCTCAAGGCGCCTGAGTATGTAGAAAGATACAACCCTGCAAGGACAATCCTTACCCTCAGCTTTGAAAGCAATGGCATAAAAGTGGCGGATGGCTCCTTGATTGGTGGTGCCAGCGCAATCAGTCAAGATTCGGCATCGGATTCTGATATCAAAGACCGTCGGATAGCCGAAAGACCGTCGGATATTCCCGATGAAGACCGTCGGATAGCTGAGAGACCGTCGGATACTCCCGATGAAGACCGTCGGATAACTGGGAAACCGTCGGATACTTCCGGCGAAGACCGTCGGATAGTTGAGGAACCGTCGGATACTCCAGACAGAGACCGTCGGATAGCCGAAAGACCGTCGGATACTCCCGATGAAGACCGTCGGATAACTGGGAAACCGTCGGATACTTCCGGCGAAGACCGTCGGATAATTGAGGAACCGTCGGATAAACGAGAAGGCGGGGATCAGTCAGTTGACGCGCCGTCGGACCCTAGAAAAGACAGCCTCCAGACGGGAGATTCGCTGCAGCATGGCATCAAAAAAGCTGGCCGCGCGCCGGATGCCGGGCAGCAAGCGAAACTGCCTGATAGCGAAAAAGCAGGTTCTGATGCACAACCATCTGCAAAGGCAGGCGGAACAAGCCGTGAAGCTGCAACTCCCAGCGTGCCGAGCAGATCGCGTGGTTCAAGCAAGCAAAGGATCCTGGAGTTCATAGAGGGCAATTCCCCTTGCTCGAGAAAGGAGATAGAGGCTGCGACCGGGCTTGGGGAATCCTGGACCAGGCAGCTTTTGCACAAGCTAGAAAAGGAAGGCAGGATTGTCTCAAACGGCTCGGCTCGCGCCACCACATATTCGCGCAAGACAACGAGAAAGTGAGAAAACCCATCTGGTGCGGATCTTGCTCGCCTGCATTGCGTTTTTTAAGCCGCTGGCCCCATGTGGGGTATCATAAGCGGCAGCAAATCCAACACATGGTTTCAAAGATGCATACACTGCGCAATCTGGCCCTGGCCGCGGCGTTGACAGCGGCCCTCCCGGCGGCCAACGCCGGGCTCATCTACCCGATCACCCCCTCGACCCGCATGGTCGGCGAGGAGAGCGTGTACAAGGTCGCCGAGACCGGCACGACCACGATGGAATACGTGGCCGCCCACTACAAGCTCGGCCTCTCCAACATGATCGAGGCCAACCCCAAGGTCGATCCCATAGTCCCGCGCAAGGGCACCCAGCTGGTGATCCCCCAGAGGGTGATCCTGCCTGACACCCCGCACGAGGGCATCGTGGTCAACTCCGCCGAGATGCGCCTCTTCTACTACCGCGGCAACGATGTGGAGATCTTCCCCATCGGCATCGGCCAGCTGGGCAAGGGCACCCCGATAAGCTGGGTGACCAAGGTTGAGCGCAAGAAGGCCGGCCCGACCTGGACCCCGACTGCCGCGATGCGCGCCGAGTACGCCGCAGCAGGCGATCCGCTGCCCGCCGTGGTCCCGGCAGGCCCTGACAACCCGATGGGCCTGTACGCCATGTACGTGGGCAAGCTCTTCGCAATCCACGGCACCAACGCCGACTTCGGCATCGGGCTTAGGGTCAGCCACGGCTGCGTGAGGCTTCGCAACGAGGACAACGAGGTGATATGGCACGAGGTTCCGGTCGGGACCAGGGTGCAGTTCACCAACCAGCCCATCAAGCACTACGTCGATCCTGACGGGAGCATCTACATCGAGGTGCACCAGCCGCTCTCGCGCACCTCCGCCGAGTTCGACAACGTCGACGAGAACGCCCCGTTCTCGTTCACCGACTCGGATCTGGCCTTCTTCAAGACCCCGGGCATCGACCACGACATCCTCGAGCGCGCGCTGCGCGAGCGCTCAGGGCGCCCGGTCCTGCTCAACCCCGCCGCGTTCTAGCCTTGCAAGGGGGCTGCGACGTTGCAACGCCTGATAGGTGCCGCGGCGCTGGCCGCGGCGCTGCTCGCAGCTGACGAAGCCGCCGCGGATCCCGATCCCGGGGTCAGCGGCGACAGCTCCCCGCTCTATTCCCTCCTCATGCAGCGCCCCGGGGGCAACAGCCTCTACCTGGCGCGCGACGAGCTGATAAGGCCGGTGCTGGCCACCGATCAGGAGCTTGACGAGGCCTACCTCGAGCTGGGCTTGAAGCCGCCTTCAAAGATCTTCAGGGCGCCGCCGGCGCAGGGCGCGGGCTTCCGCCGCAGCGGCTCGCTCTTCACCTTCATGCTAAGGCGCTCGTTCGACCTGCGCGAGATCTCCTACGACGTGCCCGTGGCCCTGGTGCCCGATGACACCGCAGGCGCGTCCGACCGCGCCTACGACTCCCGCTATGTGAACGGCCCCTGCGCTGGCCTTGGGAGGCTTGAGGCCGATCTGCGCGGGCGCTGCGTCCTGGGCCCCGGGAGATACGGGCTCATCGAGGAGCGCATGCCCTCATCCCAGCTCATGAACTTCGGGCTCTACCACTCCTTCAGCCACGAGCTGCCGCAAAACGGCACCAGGGCCGACCCCTCGGCGCTGCTCTACCGCGCGCTGCCGGGGCTCATCGGCTTTGCCTCAAGCTTCTCTGAGAAAGGCTATGACGATCCGCTCTCAAGCTTTGACACCCAGCTCTACTCGCGCGGGGCGGGCAGGCGCGTGCTCTACGGCGACACGCTGGGCGATCTCGGCGATGGCTGCTCGCCTGATGCCCAGGGCGCGTGCGGCTTCCGGCTCGACGGGCAGAACGTCCACGACTTCCTCTACCGCCAGGGACTGGACGGGCAGGGGATCGGCGTTGCCATAGGAAGCGGCGGGCATGTGAGCCTCGACCTCCCGCGCACGCTGCTCTCCTCCGATGACTACGTGAACTACGGCTTCTACACCGAGGCCGAGCTCAACGCGCTGCGCGACTTAGGCTACGACATCAGGCCGCGCGAGTTCTTCGGGTACACGGTGTTCGGCGGAGGCTCGGCAGGCTCCCCGCGCGTGGTCAGGAACCCCGGGGGCTTCTTCGCGTACTCCGAGCGCACCGGCTACGACACCAAGAAGGCCTCCGAGGTGCCGCTCGGGGTGGGCGCCCACATCATGGGCGACTACAACGTGCTCGAGCAGGTGCCGACCATCGCCTCGGTGGGCACCGCGGCCATCGGGATCCGCGTCGACGGCACCGGCAACCGCGTGATCCTGCCTGCAGGCTCGGCGATCATCGAGAACGGCGAGGACGCCGCGGGCATCGCAGTGGCCTACGGGCGCAGCAACGAGCTGTCAGTAGCCGGGCGCATCAGCGCCCTGGGGCAGGGCGGGACCGGCGTGCTCGTGGACTTCGGCTCCAACGTGCTCTCGGACATGCAGGAGTACCGCGGCTCCTACGCCCGCGTGCGCACCATGGACTACCTCACAGGCCGCCTCTCCGAGCGCGCGGCCAGCGCCATGCCGCTGCCTGATGACTTGAACGGTCCGCAGGCGCGGCTCATCTGTGTGTCCGGGCGCATCCAGGCGAAGGGCGCGGCCATCAGGATCGGCCCGCGCTCCTTTGTAAAGGACATCGCGCTCTACGACGGCGCGGCGCTCCAAGGCGGCATCGAGTCGGACTGGGATCCGTACTTCTCCCGCGGCGAGGCCTTCATCAAGGGCGATCCCGAGGGGCAGACCCTGCCTGCGAGGCTGCAGCTGCCCTCAAAGCCCAGGCTCTTCCCGTTCAGCGCCGACGACTTCCTGCACCGAACCGTCCACACCACGGTGACCATCGGGGCGCGGAAGGGCCAGTTCGGCCTGGCTGCGCAGGGCGATCGCCGATCGCAGGTCGAGGTCTCAGGCGGGATCAGGGGCAGAGCGCTTGACATCATGGTCGCGGGCGGGCACGCCAGCATCTCAGGCGGCGTCGACGTGCACGGGATCAGGGTCGGCGGCAGCGTGCTGAGCCTCTCAGGCGACGGCAGTCCGTCGCACGCCGGCAGCATCGATCTCCAGGAGGGGGCGGTGCTCGATCTCGTGAACGGGGAGAAGGACGTCCTGAAGGTCGACGGCAAGGGCTACGTTGCTGGCAGCGCGGTCATCAGGGTCGACGCCTCGCCTGACGGGCAGCTCCTGGATGAGATAAGCCTGCCCGATTCGTCGGTGGTGCTCGAGGGCACGCTGACCGTCGAGCCCGGGCTGCCCTTCCAGGCCGTCAAGTCCTACATCGCCTCGCCGCGCGAGTTCATGCTCTTCATGGAGCGCTTCTCGCAGAACGCCCGGCAGATCTTCAGGAAGCACGGGCTCAAGGTGCGCTACCCCCGCCGCGTCTGGTACGGCACCGGCGGCGTCGGCATGGAGGTCAACTGCTCTGCCCGCGGCTGCAGGGCGGGGCGCTTCTTAAACAGCCGCCACGCCCAGGGCGCCGCCGAGGTGCCGCTGTGGCGCTACTCGTTAAGCGGCGTTGGCGCGATGCTCATACTCTTCTTCACGCTGATGTACTCGATCTACATAAGAAACCGCGGGAAGGGTCAGGACGCCGGCGAGCGGCAGGAGAAAGGGCAGGGCAGGTGAGCAGAAGGCGGAGGCAAGGCTGCCGCCCTGCCTCCAGATCAGGGCTTATCAAAAAAGCGCCGTAAAACCCCGGGCTTCAGCCCGGGGATATAAGGCGCCTAATCGGGGGTATTCTGGTTTTCAATGTATTGTCTGATGATAG
>CACYPI010000046.1 GCA_902776275.1 uncultured Aeromonadales bacterium | reverse complement strand
GCGGTAATTCCCGCATTTGTTGATTTCACAGACATTTTAAGGGTAAATCCACGATTTTTGCATCAGTGGGGTCGCTTCATATTGTCTGAAATGCAAAAGCAGAGTCCATAAGAAAAAGGCGGCTCCGGGTGTAAGGCCTCGGAGCCGCAAACTCAGGATCCAGGGCAGGGAGGCGTTTTGCGTCATCCATGCCCTTTGTGTGCTTTAACAAGGTGCTCAGACTATTCCCGAAGCAAGCGATCCTGAAAGCTCGGGATTGAAGGATCCATCGTCAGGCGTGTAGCTGTCGATGATCCCGCGGATCCTCAATAGCAGCTTGGCCGCGCCGTCCTGCTCGACCTTGCGCGAGGAGATGCTCTCGACGTTCGCACCCACCGGGATCCCCAGCGACAGCCCGTACTTGTAGAGGAACTCGAAGAGATCGGTGCACAGGTCGACAGAACGCTCGAGCGGATCGGGGCTTGCCATGATCTCGCGCTCGTACTCTAGCACGACCGAGATCCCAAGCCAGCGCATGAACTCCAGCGTCTTGGCGCTGCCGCAGGTGGTTAACGTGAAGATCACCGGAACCTTGGGCATGTTGAGCGCGGCGTAGTCGTCGAGGAAGCGCTTGGCGTTCTCGGTGTTGTAAACGGCCTGCGTCACGAAGAACCTGCATCCCTGCAGGCACTTGGCGGCGATGCGGTACTCCTCGTCGCCTTTCCTGCGGTGGCGCTCGGGGATGCAGATCCCGCCTAAAAGCGTCTCTGGGAAGCCCCGGCGCAGCGCGTAGGCCTCTTTAAGCCTCAGGCGCACGCTCTCCTTTGAGGAGCTCGCCCCCACGAAGACCGTGGCGCACTCGCGCCGAAGAGATCCCAGGAAGGAGAGCAGCTCCTCCTTCTGGTACTTGCCCACGACCTTGTAGAGGATCGCGGGATAGGCCGCGCCCAGCGCGTAGACGAGGTCGAGCATCTGATCGTAGTAGGAGAAGTCGTTGACGCTGATGTAGTCGATGCCGGAGTCCTGCTGGTACTTCAGGTGGCGGATGCGCAGATCCCTTCCCACCGCCCTGCCCAATAGGCCTCGAGCGCGAACTTGAGCTCGCGCCTCTCGCCGATCCTTGGGAAACCGGTCACATAGCTTTTTGACATTCTCAATTGCTCCAAGCACCGCGGCGTCCTGGCCGCGGATAAACAAAAACATGGCGTTTGGAGCATTTTAAAAAATTTTACTTTTAAAAATAATACATTATTGTGATGCTTGGCTATAGTTTTGCCCTATATTCAATTCAAGCCGCGTGCGGGAAAGCCGCTTTTTTGTGCTCTGGCACGGAATTTGCGTCTGACCTTCAAAAGGTTTTTTGGAGCGTCGGAAAACCGGCGCGGAGGCATGGAAATGAGCATCGGCATCAGCAGCGCGGCACCCACGGGTTCGATCCTCGCAGGACTTCAGAACATGCAGAGGCAGATGAACGCGCTGAGCGCGGCGGCAGGCAGGGATCCCTCCCCGCAGCAGCAGTTCCATGTCTATGACGCCGCCCGCGAGGGGGAGGGGCCCGAGGCGGTGCAGGATGGCGCCAGCACTGCAGCGTCCGAGAGCTCAGCCACCCGGGTCGGAGCCTTCGAGCAGGCGCTCAAGGATGCCTTTGAAACCGTCAATTCGCTTCAGAACAACGCGGCCAACCTCCAGGCGAGATTTGACACCGGCGACAGACAGGTGACCCTCTCTGATGTTATGCTTGCCACGCAGAAATCAAACATTTCCTTCGAGGCAGCGGTGCAGATCCGCAACAAGCTCATCGAAGCGTATAAGACCGTGTCCCAGATGCAGATCTGATCTGTCCAGGCAGGCGTAGAAAATGGCAGACAACGATTTACCGGTTCCCGCAGCGGGCCAGTCCCAAGGCAGCGGGGTCCCTGCGGTTGCAGGCGGGGCCACCGGGACCGCGGTGGCCGATCCCAAGGCCATGGCCGCGCCCGAGGCTACCGCAGCCTCCGAGGGCGCAGGCGAGGGCGCGGCGCCTAAGCGCGGCGCCCTCTCCCGCTTCTTTGCGTTCCTCTCGGACTTCATCCACAACGGCGACGTGCTGCACCGCGTCATGCTGCTGGGCTTCCTCGTGATCTTCGTGGCGGTCATAGTCATCACGATCTTCTCGCTCCACGGCGCCGGCTCGTCGAGCGAGCCTGCCACCGAGAGGCAGCTTGGCACCTACTCCCCCCAGGAGATAGGCAAGGTCCTGGACTTCCTCGATAACGGCGGCTACAAGTACCGCCTCTCGGGCGAGGCGATCTTCGTGGACGCGGCCAAGTACTCCGACATCACCTCCCAGATGCTGCGCCAGGGCGTGGCGCTGCCCAAGGAGACCAACGACATCGGAGACTCGATCCTGATGACCGACAGCGGCTTCGGCGTCTCGCAGCACATGGAGAACGAGCGCATCAAGCACGGCCGCGAGATCCAGCTGGCGCGCGCCATCGAGAAGATCGACGGCATCGACAGGGCCACCGTGCTCCTGGCCATCCCCAAGGAGAACGTGTTCGCCCGCGAGAAGAGCCGCCCGTCGGCTGCCGTGGTGGTGACGCTCAAGAACGGCGCTTACCTGAGCCCCGAGAACGTTTCCTCGATCCGCTTCATGGTCGCCTCGGCGGTGCACAACCTGCTCTCCAAGGACGTGACCGTCACCGACCAGCAGGGCCGCCTGCTCTCCGACGACCGCCGCGACGACTCGGCGGAGAACAAGCTTCAGCGCGAGTTTGAGATGCACACGATGCGCGAGGCGCAGTACCGCGACAAGCTCGACACCATCCTCGCCCCGATGCTGGGGCTTGGGAACTACTCGGCCGAGGTGGACGTCACCTTGGACACCACCAAGCAGGAGGAGACGGCGCAGCTGTACAACCCCGACAGCCAGGCCGTGAGGTCCGAGACGCTCAAGGAGCAGCAGGGCGGCAACGACAAGGGCAACCCCTACGGCGTGCCCGGCTCGCTTTCAAACCAGCCGCCTGCCAACGCCGCGATCCCCCAGCAGCTGAGAAACGGCACGGCTACCGAGTCAAGCCAGGCCCAGGAGCAGCGCAAGGAGAGCCGCGAGGCCGTGCGCAACTACGAGGTGGACACCACGGTGCGCCACACCGTGCGCCCGACCAACATGGTCCAGCGCCTCACGGTCTCGGTTGCGGTTGACTACCTGCGCAAGGTCGATGCCGACGGCAACGTGACCTACGTCCCGCGCCCCAAGGAGGATCTCGAGAAGATAGCCGATCTCGTGCGCGGCGGCCTCGGCCTCGACCAGGCCAGGGGCGACTTCGTGAGCGTCGAGACCGTCTCGTTCCCGCACGCCGACGAGCGCCCGCCGCTGCCCTGGTACCGCCAGAACTACTTCTACCGCCTAGTCAGGGTCGTGGGCGCTGTCCTCGTCATCATCGCGCTCGTGGTCTTCGTGATAAGGCCGATGCTGATGAAGCTGCTCCACCGCGAGGAGGAGGAGGCCGAGCTCGAGGAGCAGAACGACGTCGATCTCGACGACGGCTCGGCCCTCGAGGGCAACGACGATCTCGACCTCATCACCAAGAACAAGGAGATGGAGGACCAGGTGTACTCCATCAACGACAGCGGCGGCATCGACCTGCCGGATCTCCACAAGGAGGCCGATCTGCTCAAGGCGGTGCGCACGCTGGCGTCCAACGAGCCGCAGCTTACCGCCGAGGTCATCAAGGAGTGGCTCGAGAGCGACTCGAAGGACAAGACCACCGAGAAGAAGAGCTGAGGCGCGCGGCCGCATGAGATGCGCTCCTGAGGATTGCAACAATGGCTGAAGACAACAAGAACCTGCCTGCCGCCCAGGGCGGCGCCCCTGGCACTTCCCAGGTGCTCGACCGCGTGGGCAAGTCGGTGCAGAACGGCAGCCTCGAGCTCAATGACGACGAGCGCGCGGCGCTGCAGGGCATGACGGGCCTGGACAAGGCCGTGCTTTTGATGCTCTCGCTCTCCGAGGACGACGCGGCCGAGGTCTTCCGCAACCTGCAGCCCAAGCAGGTGCAGAAGCTGGGCATGCGCATGTCCCAGGCCGGGCGCTTCACCAACGAGCAGGTCAACGCCGTCCACAAGTCCTTCCTCATGGACATCACCAAGCACTCGAACCTAGGGCTTGGCAGCTCGGACTTTGTGCGCCACGCCCTGGTCGCGGCCTTGGGCGAGGACAAGGCCAACAACCTGGTCGAGCAGATCTCCCTGGGCACCGGCTCGCGCGGCCTCGACTCCCTCAAGTGGATGGACGCAAGGCAGGTGGCGACGATCATCCAGAACGAGCACCCGCAGATCCAGACCATCGTGCTCTCCTACCTCGACCCCGAGCAGAGCGCGGAGATCCTCTCCCAGTTCCCCGAGCCCGTGAGGCTCGACCTCATCATGCGCATCGCGACTCTGGAGGAGGTGCAGCCTGCGGCGCTGCAGGAGCTCAACGAGATCATGGAAAAGCAGTTTGCAGGATCCGCAGGCTCGCAGACAGCCAAGATCGGCGGCCTCAAGAGCGCGGCGGACATCATGAACTTCCTGGACTCCTCGACGGAGACCCAGCTCATGAACGCCATCCAGTCGCAGGACAAGGAGATCGGCACCCAGATCGAGGATCTGATGTTCGTGTTCGAGAACCTGGCCGACGTCGACGACCGCTCCATCCAGACGCTGCTGCGCGAGGTGCCCTCCGACGTGCTCCAGAAGGCGCTCAAGGGCGCCGACGACACGCTCAAGGAGAAGTTCTTCAAGAACATGTCCTCGCGTGCCGCCGACTCCATGAAGGAGGATCTCGCCTCGATGGGGCCGACCAAGATAGCCGATGTCGAGGCCGCCCAGAAGGAGATCCTCAACATCGCCCACAAGCTCTCCGACTCCGGGCAGATCGTGCTCTCGCGCGGCGGCAGCAACAGCGACTTCGTGTAGCGTAGCGGCTCCATCACATGGCAGAAACCAAAGATCCCAAGAAGAAGACCGGGCTCGATCCCGAGGTGATCACCGAGGCGGACATCGTGAACTCCGAGCCGGAGTTCACCGACGCCCGCTACGACGCGCCGCTGGCGCACGTGATCCCCTCGGAGAAGGCCGGCTCCTACGAGGTCAAGCAGTGGCCGATGCTCGGCGAGGGCCGCGAGGGCGAGACCAATGCCCTGGGTTACCCGCCGGACTATTTCGAGCAGCGCCGGGCGCTGGCCAGGCAGAAGCAGCTCCTCTTGCAGAAAAAAGCCGAGGAGGAGCGGCTCGAGCGCGAGGAGCGCTCGCGCAAGGAGAAGGAACAGCAGTCTCAGCAGGACGCCCCAGCCCCGGTGCTCACCGCAGGGCAGCTTGACGAGATCCGCGCCGAAGCCTCCAAGGAGGGGCGCGACGAGGGCTTCAAGCAGGGCCATGACGAGGGGCTGAAGCAGGGCATGGCCGAGGGACTCAAGCAGGGCACTGAAAAGGGCTTTGCCGAAGGCAGCGCCAAGGGCCTTGAGGCAGGCTATGCCAAGGGGCGCGAGGAGGGGTTCCAGAAGGGCCGCGCCGAGGGCCTCGCCCAGGGCGAGGAGGTGGTGATCGAGCAGTCGGAGCGCTTCCGCCACCTCGCCGATGCGCTGGCAAATCCGCTGCGCGAGGTCGACCGCGATGTCACCGAACGCGTCGTCCTCATGATCTCAAAGCTCGCAGGCGCCGTGATAAGGCGCGAGGTGCGCGGCGATCCTGAGTTTTTGCGCAAGACGGTCGAGTCGGCCATCGCCGCGCTGCCAGATCCCGAAGGCGGGGCGGAGATCACGATGAACCCCGATGACGCCGCGCTCATCGAGGCCTCGGCCGGGCGCGAGTACATGGAATCCCAGCATTGGAAGATCAAGATCTCAAATGATCTCGCCCCAGGCGATCTCACCGTCTCATCAGGCGGCTCGACCGTAAGAAGCCGCCTCTCAGAGCGCATCGACGCCGTATGCCAGGACTTCCTCGACTCCTCCTCCGAGGCCGTTGAGTCGGCCGCGCGCGAGGAGATCCCGGGATCCCCAGCCTATGACGCCAAGCCGGAGGCCCCCCTCGAGGTCCCGCAGGATCTAAAGGATCTCATGGCCAAGGAGGCCGCGGCCCAGGCGCTACAGGCCCAGGCAGCGCAGGGCGCGGATGGGGCGGCTCCCAATCCAAATCCTGAGCCCCAGCCCCAGGATCAGGCCTCGCAGCAGCCTGCCCCTCAGGATCCGGCAAAGGGTGGCGCATGAACCGCCTGCTCTCGCGCCTAAAATCCATCGACATCCCCGCGCAGGAGAAGGCCCCGTCCGTCTCCGGCGTGCTCACCCGCGTGGTCGGGCTCACGCTCGAGTGCACCGGGATCCGCGTGCCGGTGGGCACGCGCTGCCGCATCGACACCGCCGACGGGCCGATGCGCGCCGAGGTGGTGGGCTTCTCCGGCAAGACCACCTTCCTGATGCCCACCGAGGAGATCGCAGGCGTCGAAAGCGGCGATCCGGTGACCCCGGACACCAGCGGCGACGACTTCCCCTACGGCGACCACCTCCTGGGGCGCGTCGTTGACGGCATCGGCAACCCCATCGACGGCCTGGGGCCCCTGGGCGCAAGGCGCGGGCCGCGCTACCGCAGGCGCAAGGTCAACCCGATGGCCAGGCGCCCCATCAAGGAGCCGCTTGACGTCGGGGTGCGCGCCATCAACGCGCTGCTCACCATCGGCAAAGGCCAGCGCATGGGCTTGTTCGCAGGCTCGGGCGTCGGCAAGTCGGTGCTCCTGGGCATGATGACCCGCGGCACCAGCGCCGACGTCGTGGTCGTGGGGCTCATCGGCGAGCGCGGGCGCGAGGTGCGCGAGTTCATCGACGACATCCTGGGGGCCGAGGGCCGCGCGCGCAGCGTGGTCGTGGCCGCCCCGGCCGATGCCTCCCCGCTCATGCGCCTCAAGGGCTGCGAGACCACGCTCTCCATTGCCGAGTACTTCCGCGACCAGGGCAGGAGCGTGCTGTTGCTCGTGGACTCGCTCACCCGCTATGCGATGGCCCAGCGCGAGATAGCCCTTGCCGTGGGCGAGCCCCCGGCGACCAAGGGCTACCCGCCCTCGGTGTTCGCCAGGCTCCCGGCGCTCGTCGAGCGCGCCGGCAATGGCGGCGAGGGGCAGGGCTCGATCACCGCGTTTTTCACGGTGCTCGTCGAAGGCGATGATCTCCAGGATCCCATAGCCGACTCCGCCCGCGCCATCCTGGACGGGCACATCGTGCTCTCCCGCGCGCTCGCCGACGCCGGCCACTATCCGGCCATCGACGTCGAGAAGTCGATAAGCCGAGTGATGCCGGCCGTGGTCACCCAGGAGCACCTGGTGATGGCCCGCACCATCAGGCAGTGCGTCGCCCAGTACAACGAGAGCCGCGAGCTCATCCAAATCGGCGCCTACCAGAAGGGCTCGGATCCGCGCATCGACCAGGCGATCATGATCAAGCCCTACATCGACGAGTTCACCCAGCAGGACTTCCGCGAGGTGATCCCCTACGCCAAGAGCGTCGAGGACATGAAGAAGGTCGCGCTGGTGCTGATAGGCGACGCCCAGAAGCGCACGGACGCGCTCAAGGCCCAGCAGCAGGGCGCGAGGCCGTCTGCGCCCAAGCCACCCCAAGGCCAGGGCGCCTTCCAGCGCGTGAGGTGATAGATGGCCTCCGACAAGGGCCTTGAGCGCGTGCTCGAGCTGCGCCAGAAGGACGAGGACGCCGCCCAGGCCAAATGGAGCGAGTCCCTCGCGGCGGTGTCCGCCTGCGAGGCCCAGATAGGGAAGCTTGCGCAGTTCCGCGCCCTCTACGTGGACGAGATGGCAAAGAAGTCCGCCTCCGTCCTCTCCATGAACCAGTACCTGGCCTACGAGGACTTCATCTCCCGCCTGGATGACGCCGCAAAGCGCCAGAAGGCCGTGCTCGAGGGGCTCAGGCAACGCTCCGAGCAGTGCCGCCTCGCCTTCGTAAAGGCCCGCCAGAGCCGCAAGATCATCGAGTCATTGCTCGAATCCCACCGCAGGAAGCGCCTGGCTGAAGAGGCGCGCGCCGAGGCCAAGCTTGCCGACGACACCGTGTCCTCGAAGATGGCGAGGATCATGCTCGATCGCAAGGACGGCGGCCGGTAATCTGGCAAGCAAATTGCATTATCCCAGGCAAAGGCTGCGGCAGCAGGGCGCTTAAAAGCGCTGGCGCCGCAAGCAAAATCAGATAATACAAAGCCTTGTCAGGAGAAATAGTCATGAACCAGGTAGGCGCGCTCAATGCCAGCGCAAACGCGGATCTTGCCGCAAGCGGCATCAATTCGCTCTCCGGCGGTTCGTTTGGAGCAGACTTCGCGCTGCTGCTAGGGCAGATCTCGCAGGACGGATCAAGCGGTATCGGCGAGGCGCTCTCGTCAAATGCCGTGCGCGGCGGCAGGATCGGCTTTGCCGCCCAGGCAAGCCAGAACTCCCAGAGGCGGAAGGACTCCTCAAAATCATTGGCCCAGGATCTGCCCGTCTCAAGGCAGGATGGCGCATCTGCCAAGGCCTCGCAGGATCCCTCTTCCAGGAAAGTCCAATCAAAGCCCAAGAATGATGCTCAATTGCGCGGCGATGATGCCGTGCAAAAGCCAGGCGATGCGGGATCCCGCGGCGATGAGGCGGCCAGAGCCGGGGATCAGGCCCAGAAATCCACTGCTGCGGCTGATGATGCCGCAAAGGCGCAGGATGCTCCGCAGGCCCTGGCAGTTAAGGACGCGGCGCCCGAAGCGCCTTCCTATGGCGCTGCTGAGTATGATGCCGAGGCCTTGGAGGATCTCGGCGCCGGGGGCTTCATGGACATGGCAGAGGAGGCTGATCCCATCCTGGATGGAACCCGCGGCGCTGGCAACGAGGCCAGGGCCTTGGAGTCAGGCACAGCCCAGGATGCCGCGAAGGCAGCCCCGGCGGCCATGCAGGGCGGTGAGGGGCAGGAGTCGACTGCATCGGCCGACGGGCTTGAGGCTTTGGCAGAGGAGGCGGCGTCAAAGGAGCCACAGCAGGCAAGGCCGGTCTCTGAGAACAGCGCCACCCTAGGCGAGCTCTTCGAGGATGCCGGCGTCACCAAGGTCACGGTCTCGCAGTCAAACGAGGCGGCGCAGTCCAAGGACGCGCAGCAGGCTGCCGACGAGCTCTCGGGCATCGCTGACAGCGTCAAGGCCGCAGACGAGCTCTTCCAGGGCCAGGACGGGCAGTCGTCCCAGGCCGGGGAGGGCGGCCAGGGCTCCGAGAGTGCCGAGCAGGATGGCGTCGACGGGGCGCTTGCGGTGCTCCGCCAGGGCGTCAAGGGCGGCGGGAATGGCGCGCAGGCAGAAGGTGACGGCGCCGCCAATGCCTCAGGCGATCTCGAGGTGCTTCAAGGACGCGTGGCGGCGGGCGCGGCCGGAGCAAAGGGCGCCGAAGGGGCGCAGGATCCGCGCGCATCATTGCAGCAGGGGGGCCAGGCGGCAGCGCCTTCAGGCGCCGTCATCGCCGCAGCCTCCGCCGATGCAGGCGTCTCGCCGCTCTCGCAGTCGCGCCTCTCCTCGCGCGAGTCGCTTGACCGGCAGGATCTGCGCGAGACGATGCTTGAGCTCTCCTCCGACGTCAAGCGCAACGCCGAGAAGATCACCGAGGCGGTCATGGCGATGTCCTCGCGCAACCTCAAGAGCTTCAAGTTCGAGCTCAACCCTGAGGGCCTGGGGAGCATGCAGATCAAGATAGACTCGACCGACGACGGCGACGCGGTGAGGATCGGGATCTCGGCGAGCTCCTCCCAGGCCCGCGGGATCCTGGCCCAGGGCATGGATGCGCTGCGCGAGGGGCTCTTGCGCAACGGGATCTTCGCGCAGGCCGAGCTCGAAGGCGGCGGCGAGGAGGCGATGGCTCAGGACGGGAGCGCCGGACAGGGCGCGTGGCAGGGCCGCGAGGGAGGCCAGGGCCAGGAGAACGGTGGATCGCTAAGGCACGGCGGCACGCTCTTTGCTGGAGAGAGCATGGCGCTCGGGGATGACGAAACTCCGGCGCCTGCGAAAGGCTGGTCCATGGAGGATGGCCTGAGCCTCTTTGCATGACAGGCGGGGCCCTGGGCCCTTGGATGGCCGATCCATTAAAAAAAACAAGTGCATGCATTACAATGGCAGATAACGATAGGAGAGAGCGATGGCTAAGAACGACGACCATTCAGGCGACGAGCTTGCAACCCCCAAGCGCGGCAAGCGCCTTGTGCGGCTCGTGCTGGTCACGATCCTGCTTTTATGCATCCTCGCAGGCGGCTATGTCGGCGCGGCCTACTTCATGAAGCTGCCGCCTTTTGAGCCCAAGGGGCCCACACCCGAGGAGATCGCCGCGCAGCAGGCGGCCAAGAAGGCAGCCGAGGCCGAGCGCACGCGCGACATCTACATTTCCTTCGACCAGCCATTCACCTTCAACTTGGACTTCGGCGGCAGGGCCCACACGGCCCAGATCGAGGTGGTGCCGGTGGTAGCCGGGCCTGCCAACGAGAAGCTCGCCAAGAAGCACCTGGCGCTGCTCAACAGCACTACGCTGGGGGTCCTCTCCAATCAGAGCTACAACGGGCTGCTCATGCCCTCAGGGCGCGAGCGGCTTAAGATCGAGCTGCTCGACGCGCTGCGTGGCAAGATGTCCGAGGTGGCGGGAGCGCCCGTCATCGAGCAGGTGCTGATCACGGGATTCGTGATGCAGTGACGAGGGGATGGCATGACCGAGTTCCTAACCCAGGATGAGATTGACGCCCTGCTGCACGGGGCCGACGACGTTGAGCCCGAGAAGCCGCAGGACGACAGCGGCATCAAGCCGTTCGACTTCGGGTCGCAGGAGAGGATCGTCCGCGGCCGCATGCCGACGCTCGAGCTCGTGGACGAGCGCTTCGCCCGCCACATGCGCATCAGCCTCTTCAACATGCTCAGGCACTCCGCCGAGGTCACCTGGAGCGGCGTGCAGATGATGAAGTTCAGCGAGTACGTGCAGGCGCTGTACGTGCCGACCTCGCTGAACATGGTCCGCTTCCGCCCGCTCAAGGGCACGGCGCTGGTCACCTTGGAGGCCAGGCTCGTCTTCATCCTCGTGGAGAACTTCTTCGGGGGCGAGGGGCGCTTCCGCACCAAGATCGAGGGCCGCGAGTTCACCCCCACCGAAAGGCGCATCATACAGAAGGTCCTGAAGATGGTCTTCGAGGACTACAAGGAGGCCTGGGCCCCGGTGATGGACGTCGAGTTCGAGTACCTCGACTCCGAGGTCAACCCGTCGATGGCCAACATCGTAAGCCCATCCGAGGTGCTCGTGGTCAACAAGTTCCACATCGACCTGGACGGCGGCGGCGGCGATCTGCACATCTGCTTCCCCTACTCGATGATTGAGCCTATACGCGAGCTGCTTGACGCCGGCGTCCAGTCGGACAAGGGCGACACCGACGTGAGGTGGAACCGCGCGCTGCGCGAGGAGGTCATGGACGTCCCCGTGGACATGCGCGTCAAGCTCCTAGACCGCCAGGTGAGCCTCGATGAGATCATGAACTTCAAGCCCGGGGACATCATCCCGGTGGACCTGCCGGACGATCTCCTGGTCTACGTTGAGGATCTGCCCAGCTACCGGGCCAAGCTCGGGCGCAGCAACGACCACCTTGCCATCAAGATCAGCAAGGTCCTCGAGAGGCCCAAGAGCATGAAGAGCGAGATCTCCTTCATCAAGGGCAACAGCATCAACCTCAACGACGAGGAAGAGGCTGAGGAATACGACGACGACTGAGGTTTAACGGCATATGTCAGACGATCAGAAACTGGCCGACGAATGGGCGGCCGCGCTCAACGCCCAGCAGGCGGGGGACGCCGCAGGCGGCGGGGACGCTTCTGCCGCGGAGCCTGCCAAGGCCGAGATGGAGTCATTCGGGGATGATGCCTCATCGGGCAGCCAGGCCCCGCTGTCGCGCGAGGAGAAGCGCAAGCTCGATGCGATCATGGACATTCCGGTCACCATCACGATGGAGGTCGGCCACGCCAAGATCAGCATCAGGAACCTTTTGCAGTTGAACCAGGGCTCGGTCATCGAGCTTGAGAGGCTCGCAGGCGAGCCTCTGGACGTGCTCGTCAACGGCACCCTCATCGCCCACGGCGAGGTCGTCGTGGTCAACGACAAGTTCGGCATCAGGCTCACCGACGTCATAAGCCAGGTGGAGCGCATCAAGAAGCTCAAATGAAAAAGCTCCTAGCACTCCAATCCCTGCTGCTCCCGCTGTGCGCCGCCGCCGAGGGCGCGCAGGGCGCGTCCGGAACGCAGGGCGGGATCGGGACTGGGCAGATAGTGTCCTGGCTCTTCTCAACCTGCGCCGTCGTCGCCTTCATCATCGTGCTCGCCTACATCGTCAAGAAGACGCGCGTGCGCATGGGCGGGGGAGGGCAGTCGCGCGTGCTATCCCAGATCCCGGTGGGGCCCAAGGAGCGCATCGCCGAGGTGAGGATCGCAGGCCGCAGGCTCATCGTAGGCGTGACGGCGCAGAACATCTCCCTGCTCTCGGACTTGGGCCCCGACGGCGGGGGGGAGTTTGCAGGCCGGCTTGAGAAGGAGCGCAAGGCCCAGGATGGCGGCGGGGAAGGCGGCGATGGCGCAGGCAGGGCTTGAGAGGGCTGCAGCGCTTCACGCAAGGCTGCACGGCCTTGCGCGCACGCTCGCGCTCGCGCTTTTGGCCTTCAGTGCAAGCTGCGCCATGCTCTACTTGTGCGCGGCCCACGCCGCCGATCTGAACATCAGCGCCTTCACGGTCAAAACCAACCCCGACGGCACCTCCGACTACAGCGTCTCGCTGCAGGTCGTGGTGCTGATGACGCTGCTCTCGTTCCTGCCGTCCATACTCATCATGATGACGTCGTTCACGCGCATCGTCATCGTGCTGGCGATCTTAAGGCAGGCGATGGGACTTCAGACCTCGCCTTCAAACCAGGTCATCATCGGCATCTCGCTCTTCCTGACGCTCTTCATCATGACGCCGGTGTTCGACCAGGTCTACACGGACGCCATCGAGCCCTACATCAACGATCAGATCCAGGCGCGCGAGGCCTTCGAGAAGGCCCAGGTGCCGCTCAAGCACTTCATGGTCGAGCAGACCAGGCTCTCGGACATCAACGCCTTCGCCGACTACGCCGGCGAGAAGGCCGACACCCCCGAGGGGCTGCCGATGAGGGTCGTGATCCCAGCCTTCATGGTCTCCGAGCTCAAGACCGCCTTTCAGATAGGCTTCATGATTTTCCTGCCGTTCCTCATCATCGATCTGGTGGTGGCCTCGATCCTGATGGCCATGGGCATGATGATGCTCTCGCCGATGATCGTGTCGCTGCCGTTCAAGCTGATGCTCTTCGTGCTTGTGGACGGCTGGACGCTCATAACTGGCACGCTCGTGCAGAGCTACGGCCTGGGAGTACCTTCATAGGAGGCGTGGCATGCAGCCTGAAGTATTCGTTGACATCGTGAGGCAGGCCCTGGGCCTGGTGGCCCTGCTGGTCGCAGCCTCGATCGTCCCCTCGCTCATCGTCGGCCTCATCGTATCGATCTTCCAGACGGCGACGTCCATCAACGAGCAGACGCTCTCGTTTCTGCCAAGGCTCCTCGTGACCGTGGGTGCGCTGATGGTGGGCGCCCACTGGGGCCTTGAGAAGCTGATGTCCTTCTTTCGGATGCTCATCGACGAGATCCCGCAGGTCATCGCGTAGCGCATGGACTTCTTAGATCCGATCACGCTAGGCGGCATCGCCGCGCTCATCTTCCCGTTCTGCAGGATCTCGGGCTTCCTGGCGACGTTCTTCGTGATCTCGGGCAGCACGGTGCCGATGCTTGCCCGCGCCATGCTCGCGATGGCCTTCACCGTCTGCCTGCTCCCCTCGATCCCTGCTCCCCCCGAGGGCCTCTACGTCTTCTCGGTTCCGGGCGTCATCACGATTTTCCAGGAAGTGCTAAAGGGCCTTGCCATAGGCTACATGACGCAGCTTCTGGCGCAGATCTTCACGATGGCAGGCCAGGTGGTGGCCATGCAGACGGGCCTGGGCTTCGCCTCGCTGGTGGACCCGGTCTCGGGCACCAACGCCCCGGTGGTCGGGCAGTTCTTCACGATCCTGACCACGCTGGTCTTCTTCGCGCTCGACGGGCACCTGGCGTTCTTCCGCATGCTGCTACTGAGCTTTGAGACCATGCCGATGGGCGCAGGGTTCATCCCGCCCGGGGGCCTCTACTCGATAGCCGCCTTCGGCGCCTTCATGTTCCAGGGCGCGGTGGCGATGTCGCTCTCGGCCATCTGCACCATGCTGGTCGTGAACTTCACCTTAGGCGTCATGACCCGCGCCGCCCCGCAGCTCAACATCTTCTCGCTGGGCTTTGCCGTGTCGATGATCGTGGGCATCGTGGTGCTCGTGATAAGCCTCAACGCCTACATGGGCAACTTCACGCGCGACTTCAACGGGATCATCGAGCAGAGCTGCTCCCTGATAGGCACGACCTGCGAAGGCCCGCTTTAAATTATAAAAACCTGTTTCAAACTCTAATTAGAATACATTTTTATAGTTAATTTGTAGTTTATAAAGTAGCTTGCAGCTAACACAAAATTTAAATAAATTTAAACGAAACTTTAAAAGGCCGTTTATATGAAAGAAAAGTTCGCACTCAAAACGTTCAGTGATATCGAAAAAGAAGGTCTAAATTTTTATGTCGATCTGTATCAGAGGGGATATAGGTGGACAAAGAATGAAGTGAGAGACTTGTTGGATGATATAAAGGAATTTACGCTGAATGAAGCAGAAAATAAAAATACATTTTATTGCCTGCAACCAGTTATTATCAAAAAAAATATCGATGGAAATTTGTGGAATATAATCGATGGCCAACAAAGACTTTCTACAATATATTTAATTTATTTTTATTTTGAAGTTGCCTATGGCAATCTTCGTGAAAATATTCCTTTTAAGTTAAAATACAATAACAAGACTCAATTAGAAGAATGTCTAGAGCAGATTCTAAGAAATAAGTTAGAAGATTCAAATCTAATTGAAACAACATTATCTAAGTATAAAAATGATATAGATTGCTACTATATAATCGAGGCTTATAAAGAAATTTGTGATTATTTTAATGATATGCGAAAAGATAGTAAAAAAAGTTCATAATCATTAAAATGATGGATACTTTTGACAACAGAACAAAAATAATATGGTATCAAATTGAAAACTTGGATCTAAAAACTGAAGTTTTAGTTTTTTCAAAAATAAATATGGGTAAAATTCCACTTACAAATGCGGAATTAATTAAAGCTCTTTTACTTAAAAAAGACAAAAACGATAACGAAAAAATTAAATCAATAAGAACAAATATTTCATTGAAATGGGATGAAATTGAGTCGCATTTATCAAACGAAGATTTTTGGGATTTCTTGGTTAATGAAAATGAAAACAATTATTACACGACAAGAATCGATTTTATTTTTCGAATAATGGCTCACTCAATTAATGAAGAAATTTTGAGAGCGGCTGATAAAAAATATCCTCAAGATGAAGCATATTTTGTAAATGAAAATTCGAATAAGGAAAAATTTTCCTTCTATGTGTTCAGTAATTATGAAAAATTGCTGAAACTTCATGAAGAGGAAAATTCAGAGAAAGATGTGTTTTATATTGAGAAGATATGGGATGATGTTTCTGAATACTATAGAATGTTTAAAGATTGGTACCTTAATTTAGACTGGTATCACATGATTGGTTTCCTTGTAACGACTTCAAAACAGAATTATATTAAACAAATTCTTGAACTTACGGAACTATATCAAAAGGGTTCCTCCGAGAATGGAGAGGGACATAAATCAAGTTTTGAAAAAGGGTTGCGTCAAAAAATAATAAATAAACTCTTTGACAATGGACAGATAAAAAGAAAAGAATGCAAGGACCTTATTTCAAGTTTGTCATATGAAGATAATAAGGAGGAAATTAAGAATATTCTACTTCTCTATAATTTAGCATTTCTGAAAAAATGTAATAAAAATGGGAGATTCCCGTTTGATAAATACAAAGACGCAGAAATTAAATGGGATATTGAGCATATCAACGCGACTGCGGATTCTAGACCAGATGATGATATTCACGATACAGAATCAAACAACAGAAGAATTTGGCTAAAAGCAGCTCGTAATATACCTGGAATCGAGAAAATTGCATATAGGAATAGCGCAATCACGGAAGCTATTGATAACCTTTTAAAGAACAAACATTATCTTACAAAAGAACAGACGAGCACTCAGGATTTTATTGAAATTTATGACACCATAATTAATGAGTATGGTGGAACCTCTGAACCAGATAACACAATCGGCAATCTAACTCTTCTCGATTGTGGAACGAATCGTTCTTACAAAAATGACGTATTTCCTTTAAAGCGTAAGAAAATCTTAGAAAGATCTCTTGAGGACTATTTTATTCCTCTATGTACTCGTAGAGTTTTTGCAAAGGCTTTCGTAGATTCCACTGATTTACTTAGGTGGAAGCAAGAAGATAAAGAAATATATGTTGATGATCTTGTAAACACAGTGTGTGATTATCTTCTTATAAAGGATTGAAATCATGGAAGAATTTGTTGTAGAGAATAATAAAGCGGAAACTGAGACTTTTTGGCAACTTTTATCTGAAGATGAAGGTAAGTTAATTATTTCAATTCCTAAAATTCAGAGAGATTATGCTCAGGGGCGTACAGATTCAAACACAAAAAGAATTCGCGAAAAACTAATAGACGATATTTTTAATACTTTGATTAATTTTAAAATAGATAGACAACCTCTTGATTTGAATTTTATTTATGGCAATGTCGAAACAGAGTTTGATCAAAAAGGGCGAGAAAAAGAAAAAACCTTTTATCCTATTGATGGTCAGCAACGATTAACAACTCTTTTTCTTTTACATTGGTATTTTGCATTATATAGTGGCCAGCTTCAATCAAACATAGAAGTTAAAACTAGGTTGTTACATTTTAGATATGAAACAAGAAATGTGACTGAGAAGTTCTGCCGAAATCTTACAAACTTTGTAAGTGTTGATTTAAAAAATCTTGTAACCCAAAATCTTTCAGATGCTATATCTGATTATTTTTGGTTTTTTTCAGATTTTGAACACGACGCAACTGTTAAATCAATGCTGGTAATGCTAGATGCAATTCACTCAAAAACAATAGAGTTTTTAAAACATGGAAAAGATAAAGAACTGCAAGAGTTCTTTGATCTACTTATCCTTCCCAAAGAACAGGCCCCACTTGTCTTTGCTTTTACAAATATTAATGACATTGGCCTTACTGATAATATTTACATCAAAATGAATGCTCGTGGTCGTCCATTAACGGATTTTGAAAATTTTAAAGCAGAACTACGAAGCTTTCTTGATACTGAATCCCATTTTGCAGATAGGTTTATTAAAGAATTGAATGGCAAATGGTCTAATTTTTTCTGGGCAAAAGAGTATCGCAAGGAAATTAAAGATAAAGAAACTGGTAATTTAATAAGAGAACCTTACATAGATGACCAGATCCTTAATTTCTTTAAATATGTAATGTTTTATGATTATATTATAAATTTAGATAATAAAATTGTAAAAAATAATCATAAAACATTACGCACTGCTTTAAGAAGTCTTTCTACTGAAAAAACGTATATTACAACTAACCGTCTTTTTAAGGATGGTTTTAAAAATGTTTCCGATATTCATTCCGATAAAGCTGTAATAGACATTGCAACCTTTAAAACAATTGAACGTCTTTTGAATATTTTTTGTCAAAGAAAATTAGAAAAAAAATTATTAAAATTTACGGATTATACTGATTACAATAAAAGTTTTTTAAAAGAAAATGATACGTTTATTGAGCTTTTGTTTAGTCATGAAAATTCTCAACTCAATAATATTAAAAAAGTTTTATTTTACGCTGAAGCATATTTTCTTTTAAAATATTCAGAACTTACTACTTTTAAATTTACATATGAAAAAGAATTGGCTCGATGGCTGCGTCTAATATATAATCTTATTACTCCAACGCTAAATTTGCAGGATGACATTCTTTTTGGAATGTTGAGAACAATTCATAAACAAATTGATAATGGAAATGCTTTTGAATGTTCTAATTTTATGGCCACTCTATTGCCGAGAAATTATACTAAGGAAGGTATGTCAGTTTTTGCTGATTTCCAAGTAAAAGAGGAGTCGATTAAATCTATCCTTGCATTGAAAGAAAAAAAATGGCGGGATCTTATTATAGAATCGGAACAGTCTTTTATGGATGGGCAAACTGGCGCCCTCTTTGAATTCAGTGGATTAACATCGCTTTATGATAAGGAAATTGTTGAGTTCGAGAAGCAAAACCCAGATGTCGACAATCTACCTGATATAAACACTATTTTGAAAGAAGCGGATTCAAACTCAGAATATTATTTAAAATTTAAAACATATTTAAATAAATTTAACCGTCTTTTTGATTCGAATGGAGTACGCTCTGAGTTAGAAGAAAATGCATTATTGAGACGTGCGCTATTATGCTTTGGAGGGGATGATAGTTTCCTACTTCCTCATAATAAAGCCAGACAGTGTTTCCTAGATAATTCGGACAGAGATTTAGGCTTTACACGACTATTAAGAGATTCTAATTGTGGTATTCGCTCTTTTCTAAAGGATTTGTTGGATCAGATTGATCTTGAAACTCCTTTGATTCCTCAATTGAATTCCATAATTAATAAATGGGATCTAAGTAAAGGTGGTCGCTGGAAGCAATATTTCATTAAGATGCCAGAGATTCTGTGCTCGGTTGTTAATAGTCCTAATCCACCTAAATTAACTGAAGATATCATATTCAATAATCCTAAGAGATTTATTCGAAAGAATAATGATGATGATATTTTGCTCTTGTCGAGAACTCAAACAAACGGCATGAATCGTGAACTTTATTCATATGTTATATATTTGAAAGCTCTTAAAGAACATCTTCCTGTTGAATATGAAAGTAACTTTACTGATAAAGCTGAAAAATATGCGCAATACGTGAATAGGAATAAAGAATCAGTTCACGTTTTATACAGGAAGCAAAAAATAGGTGGTGAAGAAGGTTATTATTTTATTGCAGAAAAAGAACAAGATAAGTCTGTCTTGTATTATGATAAAAATTTAGAAATCTTTTTTGCTTCTTTAAAAAAAGATATGGCGGAAATCAGCTAGCTTATATAAATTTTATCAAAAAAGCGCCGTAAAACCCCGGGCTTCAGCCCGGGGATATAAGGCGCCTAATCGGGGGTATTCTGGTTTTCAATGTATTGTCTGATGATA
>CACYPI010000045.1 GCA_902776275.1 uncultured Aeromonadales bacterium | reverse complement strand
TTTTTCAAAGAACGCCCGGCAGGCCCTGCTGCCTGGAAAAAAACATCTCATGCCTCAGGCGAAGCGTGATCTGGATCGGCTCGGTTTTTTGACCGTACCTTGCCCCATTCATGATTCTATGTGCTGAGGGATTGCAGTTCTGTGCGCGAGGGCAAACTTTGCTTAATTTGTCTGATGAGTTTATGAAAACGCTTGCGCTTTTTTATTCGCTTTTACAAAAATGACAGTTTTTGCAAAGACTAACGGCTTGCAGATCAAACAAGTCAGTTGTAATACGACACTCGGAATGCCGTTGTATGTGGCTGACATGTAAAAAAGATCAGATCTCATTTGTCAGATATTTTTGAGGAGCCTTGCGCGCCGGCACGAAAATGCCGGCCCGGGGCCGGCATCGATTCTTCTGGATGGAACGTTGTCAGATCAGGCGCGGGTCGCGGCCTTCATCGAGGCCACGTATTTCTCAAGCTCGCCGAGCATCTTCGGCACGTCGCCGAGGTTTGCCGCGACTATCTTGACGCAGGCGGACCCGGCGATGGCGCCGCACGCTCCGGTCTCGAGGGCCTGCCTTACATGATCGGGCGTCGAGATGCCAAAGCCCAGGATCGGCACCGGGGCGCCAAGCTCCTTGAGTCGCCTTATCACCTTGACCGGCTTGCCGAATTCCTTGTCGGTGCCGGTGATGCCAAAGCGCGAGAGCACGTAGGTGTAGCCGCCGGTGGTTTTGGCTATCTGCTCCAGGGTCTGCTCGGAGGCGTTGGGCGGGGCGATGAGCACCAGATTGACCCCGTGGTCGTCGGCCGCCTTCTTGAAGTCGCCGCTGGTGTGGAGCATGCCCACCGGCACGTCGGGAACCAGCACGGCGTCAAGCCCGGAATCGGCCGCCATCTTGAAGAAGCGGTCGAGGCCGTGGGCGTATACCACGTTGGCGTAGACGAGGATCGAGATCGGCAGATCCGGGTTCTTCCTGCGGATGTAGCTGATGCAGTCGAAGAAGTCGGTGGTCCTGGCCCCGGATGCAAGCGCGCGCTTGTCGGCAAGCTGGATCACCGGGCCGTCAGCGCTTGGGTCGGAGAAGGGGAAGCCCAGCTCGAGCGCGTCGGCGCCGCCCTTGACGAGGCAGTCGAGGATCTTCTTGGAGGTTTCCTTGTCGGGATCGCAGAGCGTCACGAAGGGGACGAACCCGCCCTCGCCGCGCCTTGAGAGATCCGCGAATCTTTTTTCAAAACGGTTTTCCATGATCCTTCCTCCTCTCAGTTCTTCTTGCGCAAAGGCGCGGTGTCGATGGATCCGTCGGCGCGGATGCAGCCGAGATCCTCAAGATACTTGGACACGCTGAAGATGTCCTTGTCGCCGCGGCCGGAGATGTTCACGACCAGCACCTGCTCGCGGTCGGGGTTCTCGCGCATCATCCTGATGGCGTAGGCAAGGGCGTGGGACGACTCGACGGCCGGGATGATGCCTTCCTGCTCGGAAAGCAGCACGAAGGCCTCGAGCGCCTCGAGATCGGTGGCGTTGACGTACTTGACGCGGCCGCTCTCGGAGAGGAAGGCGTGCTGCGGGCCGACCGAGGGGAAGTCGAGTCCTGCCGAGATCGTGGTCGATTCCTTGATCTGGCCGTCCTCGGTCTGCAGGTTCTTTGACATCGCGCCAAAGAAGATGCCGTCGGTGCCGGCTTCCAGGGTGGCGCCGTGCAGCCCGGTCTCAAGGCCGCGCCCACCTGGCTCGACGCCGTAGAGCGGGACGGAGCTGTCGAGGAAGTCGTCGAACATGCCGATGGCGTTTGAGCCGCCGCCGACGCAGGCGATGCAGGCGTCGGGGAGGCGGCCCTCGAGCTGCTGGATCTGAAAGCGGATCTCCTCTCCTATGACCTTCTGGAATTCGCGCACGATGGTGGGGAACGGGTGCGGGCCGGCCGCGGTGCCCACCAGGTAGTGGGTGTTCTCGAAGTTTGCAGCGTAGTCACGCAGGGCCTCGTTGCAGGCGTCCTTGAGCGTGCCCGATCCCTTCTCGACGCCACAGACCTCGGCGCCCATAAGGCGCATGCGGAAGACGTTGGGCTTCTGGCGGTCGATGTCCTTGGCTCCCATGTAGATGCGGCACTTGAAGCCCATCAGGGCGCTGATGAGGGCCGTGGCGGTGCCGTGCTGGCCGGCGCCGGTCTCGGCGATGAGCCTGGTCTTTCCCATGCGCTTGGCAAGCAGGGCCTGGCCGATGACCTGGTTGGTCTTGTGGGCGCCGCCGTGGAGCAGGTCCTCGCGCTTCAAGTAGATGCGGGTCCTGGTGCCCTTGGTGAGGTTGCGGCAGAGCGTCAGCGGGGTGGGGCGTCCTGCGTACTCGCGCAGCAGGTCGTGGTACTCGCGCCAGAACGACGGATCGTGGCGCACCTCGACG
This sequence comes from uncultured Aeromonadales bacterium, assembly GCA_902776275.1. GTDB lineage: Bacteria > Pseudomonadota > Gammaproteobacteria > Enterobacterales > Succinivibrionaceae > Succinivibrio. Next base: position 16,967 of record CACYPI010000045.1, on the reverse strand, counting down.
TAGGTCTTTTCAAGCTGGTCAAGCGCCGGGATCAGAACCTCCGGCACGTACTGGCCGCCGTATTTTCCGAAGAACGGATTAAGGATGGTCATGTGTTACTCCTCTTTCAAAATTCCTTGATGATCCCGAATGCCTGCCTGACGAGGGCGGGATCCTTGGTCCCCTTGCGCCCCTCGAGCCTGGAGTTCATGTCCACTCCGGCAAAGCCCAGGGCGAGCGCGTCTTTGAGGTTTTCAACGCCGATGCCGCCTGAGAGCAAGGTGCGGCTGCGGTCGATGAAGCCTGGGATCGCGCTCCAGTCAAAGCTCGTCCCCGAGCCAGGGGCGGTGGAGTCGAGCAGAATGAGGTCGGCAAGCGGCGCAAGCGCGCGGCAGGCCACGAAGTCCGATGGCTGGCGTATTTTAACGGCTTTGATGATGCCAACGTCCGGCAGCAGCGAGCGGATTTTGGCGATGTACGCTGGATCTTCCGCGCCGTGCAACTGGATGTAGTCGCAGCCACTCTCCCGCACGATGCGCGCGGCCTCCTTTGGATCCTCGTCCACAAACACCGCGGCAAAGCTGGTCTGCGGGTGGCCGCGCCTCACGCACTCCTTGGCAAAGCCGATATCCACGCAGCGCGGCGACTTCCTTGCGAAGATGAGCCCGCAGATGGCCGCATGTCCCTCGATGGCTGCGTCGAGCGCCTCCATCGTGGTGATCCCGCACAGCTTGTTTGTGCCATAGAGCATGGTGTTGGCCGCGAAGAACACGTCGTCGGCGCCCGAGAGCGCCGAGCCGATGAGGAAGGCGTTGATGGGGGACATCGAGAGCAGGTCCTCGTGCGAGGTGATCCCGGACTCTGAGACCACGGTGGTCTCGGGCCCGAAGATCGGGGCGAGATCGCGCGCCTTCTGAAGGTCGATCCTGAGGACGCGCAGATCGCGGTTGTTGATGCCGACGATTGGGATCTTATGGTCGCGCGCGAACAGAGCGTCCTCGAGGGTGTCGACCTCGCAGAGCACCTCGAGCCCGAGGGCGCGCGCCTTGGCGTAGAGCTCGAGGAAGCGCTCGCGGGTGAGGAGGCTGAGCATCAGGAGCACCGCGTCGGCCCCTGCCGAGGCCGCCGCCTCAAGCTGGACCTCGTCGATCACGAAGTCCTTGCAGATGACAGGAAGCGAGGTGCGCTCCCTGACATAGCGCAGGTAGTCGAGCGAGCCCTTGAAGAAGTGCTCCTCGCACAGCACCGAGATCGCGCTGGCGCGGCTCTCGTAGCATGAGAGCAGTCGGTCGAGGCTGAAGTCCTTGCAGAAGTCCCCTAGCGTGGGGGATGACTTCTTGCACTCGAGTATGAAGTGCCTGCCCCTGCCCGAGGTGAGGGCGCGCTTGAGTGAGCGGAAGGGGACGGTCCTTCCGGGGCCTGCCTTCATCTGCTTAACGTCGCGCACCTTGGGGTTGATGATGGTGGCAAGCACCGTGCCCTCGATGCTCTGAAGGTTCAGTCCCCTGAAGGCCTTCGCTTCTTCTGTCAGCGGCTGCGGCTTGAGCATTTCCTGCCTCCGGGAGAACCTTACTTGCCCTGGGAGGTCGCAAGGACCGTCTCGAGCTTCTCGATGCACTTGCCGCTTTCAAGGGCGCCGCGCGCCATCTCAAAGCCCTCCTTGAAGGACTGTGCCTTGCCTGCGAGGTGGAGCATCGCCGAGGCGTTGGCGCAGACGACGTCGCGCTGGGCGCCGGTGCCCTTGCCTGCGAGCACGTCGCGGGCTATTTGCGCGTTCTGCGCCGCGTCGCCGCCTGCGAGCATGTCCTGGGTGTAGGAGCCGGTGATCCCGAAATCCTTGTTGGTCAGGACATATTCCCTGATCTCGCCGTCCTTGCCGTACTCTGCGACCTTGGTCTGACCGAACACCGAGATCTCGTCCATGCCGTTGCCGTTGATGACCATGCCGCGCTCGACGCCCGTGATCCTCATGGCCTTTGCAAGGGTGGTCAGGAGCTTGGGATCGTAGCAGCCCAGAAGCTCGTAGTTGACGCGGGCGGGGTTCGTGAGGGGGCCCAGGATGTTGAAGATGGTGCTGGTGCCCAGGGCCTTGCGCACGGGGCCGGCAAAGCGCATGCCGCTGTGGTAGACCTGCGCGAAGAAGAACGCGAATCCGTTCTGCTCGAGGTTTTTGCGGGTGAGATCCTCGTCGCAGCGGATGTCGTAGCCCAGTGCCGCGAGCACGTCCGAGGCACCGGACTTCGAGGAGACGGCGGTGTTGCCGTGCTTTGCAATGTGCAGTCCCAAGGTGGCGCAGACGATGGCGGCCATGGTTGAGATGTTGATGGTTCTCATGCAGTCGCCGCCGGTGCCGACGATCTCGCCGACGTCGATGCTGCGGTCGCGCTCGAAGGGCTTGGCCGCTGCGATCATCGCCGAGGCGGCGCCGCCAATCTCCTCGGCGGTGTATCCGTTCATCTTAAGGGCGGTGAGGAACGAGCTTAGGACGACCGGGTCAACCTTGCCTGCGAAGATGTCCTTGAAGAACGAGGAGGTCTCCTCGGTGGTGAGGTCCTGTCCCTTGTAGAGTTTCTCAAGAGTGGCGTTCATTTTGTGACTGCTCCGTATTGTTTAAAAAAAACCTTTCCCAGGGAACGAAAAAGCCCGCATCTTCGTGCGGGCTTTCAAGTTTCAAAACTATTCAGGCAACAGCCTGTCAACCCCGCACGAATGCGCAGGGCCACCAGGAAGCAAACACTGAATAGTTCATCTAAAAATCCTATTTCGTTCAAATTCGATAACTGTACTGTAGCGCTTTTGCGCGGGCTTTTTCACGCTCCATGAAAAATGCACCCAAAGTGTGCATCCGCCGCGCCAAAGCGCACCATGATCATTCCATGGCACGGCCTGCTAGCCGCATTCATTTCCGCCCAGCACCTCAAGAGCGTTTGCAAGCAGCTTGCGCCCATAGGCGGTCATGACCGACTCGGGGTGGAACTGGAAGCCCATCACGCGAAGCTTGGGCTCGCAGTATGCCATCACCATGCCGTTGCACCTGGCGCAGACGTGGACGTTGGAAGGCAGGTTCTCGACCACCAGCGAATGGTAGCGCGCGGCCTTGAGCGGGTTTGGCATGCCCTTGAAGGCATAGCTGCCGTCGTGCTCGATGTCAGAGCTCTTGCCGTGCACTATCTCCCCTGCGCGCACCACCTTGCCGCCGAGCACCTGGCCGATGGCCTGGTGCCCAAGGCAGATCCCGAGCATCGGGTACTTGCCGAGCGCGGCCTTGATGATCGGGATGAGGTTGTTGGCATCGTCGGGGGTCGAGGGGCCGGGGGAGAGCACCAGCACCGCGCCGCCCTTTTCAGAGGAGGCCTCCTTTAGGAGCTCCATGATCTTCGAGGGATCGGTGTCGTTGCGGTAGACGGTGACGCCGCAGCCCAGAACGCGGAACTCGTCCACGAGGTTGTATGAAAACGAGTCGAAGTTGTCGATGAAGATGATGTTGCGTTTCATTTGAATCAGTCCTCGCGGTGGTGTTTCCTGAGATCCTTGAGCGCCATGGCCAGTGCGGTGAGCACCGAGCGGGCCTTGTTCACGGTCTCCTGGCACTCGCTCTTGACGTCCGAGTCGTAGACGACGCCGCAGCCTGCCTGCACGTAGGCGCGGCCGCCCTTGACGAAGGCCGAGCGGATGGTGATGCAGGAGTCGAAGGTGCCGTCGTTTGCGATCCTCGCGATGACGCCGCCGTAGGAGCCGCGCTTCTTGCCCTCGTAGCGGTAGATGAGCTCGTGGGCCATGATCTTGGGGGCTCCGGAGAGCGTGCCCATGTTCATGCAGGCCTGGTAGGCGTGGAAGGCGTCGAGGCCCGATTTCAGCTGGGCGTGGACGTCGGAGACCAGGTGCATGACCGACTGGTAGCGGTCCACGTGCAGCAGGTTGTCCACATAGCGCGTGCCGGGCTTGGCGATGCGCGCCAGATCGTTGCGGGCAAGGTCAACGAGCATCAGATGCTCGGCGATCTCCTTGTGGTCGGTGCGCAGCTCCAGCTCGATGCGCGAGTCGAGCTCGCGGTCGAGCGTGCCGTCCTTGCGCAGCCCGCGGGCGCGGGTGCCGGCGATCGGGCTGATGCGCACCTCATCGGTCTTGGCGTTGTAGCGCACCGCGAACTCCGGCGACGCCCCGAAGATCGTGAAGAGCGGATCCTTCATGTAGTACATGTAGGGGGAGGGGTTGAGCTTCTTTAAGTAGGAGTAGGCCAGGAAGGGATCAGGGCAGTCCTCGCGGAAGGTGCGCGACGGCACGATCTGGAAGGCGTCGCCGCAGATGATGTGCTCCTTGATCTTCTGGACGATGCCGCCGAACTTCTCGTCGTCAAGGTCCGGATCGACGGTGACATCGACGTTGAAGTCGAGCTTGAGGGTGTCCTGCTCGTCAAACTCGTCTATCTGGTCGCGCAGTCTCAGCGCGAACAGCGCGGTCTCCTCGTAGGTGTCGGCGCCGAAGGCGAACGCGTAGACCCTGGTGGTCTTGTCGATGTGGTTGACCCTCACCGCTGCGTCGAAGACGTAGAAGGTGTAGTCCGAGCAGGGGTTCTCCCCCTTGGGCACGTCGCCGATGTACTCGAAGTTGTTGATGAAGTCGAAGCTGATGTTGCCGCCGATGAAGATCCCCTCGCACTTGGCGGTGCACTTGCGGATCTCGCGCATGACGTCCAACGGCCCCGGGGCCTTGAGGCGGCTGTCCTCGTCAAGCCCCTTGCCCGGACGGGAGTAGGCGATGGTGAAGGAGTCGCCCTCGAGCTTGGCGCCGAGCTTCTTGGCGGCCTTCTCCAAGAGGTGCGCTCCGTTCTTTGAGAGCGCCGTCGCGGTGACCTTGAGGTCGTCGCACTTGACCACTACGGCGCAGCGCACGCCGATGAGGCTGTTGACGCCGGTCTTCTCCACAATCTCGGCCGACTCGAGCAGCAGCGTGTGGTCGTGGTGGCAGTGGCGGCGGTAGAAGAGGTGCGCGTCCTTCAGGTATTTTGTTTCAAAGCTTATGGCTTTCATAAAAACTTCCCAATCCCAGGAGTCCTAAAACGGAAAAACCCGCGTCATCCGCGGGTTTTTCTGGCAATTGCAAATAGCATGGACTAGCCGCCCGCAGTCAAGCAGGAAGCCACCACCATGAACCTAAGGAGAAAACCTTCATTGCAAACGCCTCGAATCAATCGTTGGATGAATATTAGCGCTTTTGCTCCCCTTGATGGAACATCCGGGCAAAATTGCGCTCAAAACGTGAAAAAACGCACGCAAATGGTGCTCAGCCGTCCTTGCGCGTGAAGGCGAAGAGCAGATGCACCCGCGGCGACGCTATGAAGCTCTGCGGAAAGAGGTACTCGCCTGAAAAGCCCGGGTAGGAGAGGTTCTTCCAGGAGAGATCGAACGAAGGATCGGCCTCGCGGATCGCTTCGTAGAGCATGGTCGAGCAGTAAAAGTGCTTCTCGTTGCGCGGGGCGAGCACGAAGGGCCGGCCCTTGTCGGAGATGAGCCTTGAGATCACCTTCTTTACCTGCTCGTCGCCAAGGCCGCTTACGCGCCCGGCCGCCCCGGCGCTTGCCAGGGCCTTCGACCAGAAGTCCTTGAGCGTGGTGATGGAGGCCTCGTCGCGATCGTAGTCATGATCCGAGGTCGTGGCGTGGGCCACGAGGATCTCTGGCCAGATCTCGATCACCATCCCCACGTGCGAGTAGGACGAGCCGCTCACCTTGGCGATGACGCGGCTGTCGGTGACCGTGCCCATGCGGAACACGAGATCCCCGGGGCGCAGCTCTGCGGCGTGCTCCTCCCATCCTCCGGCCTGGGCATGCGGATCAGGCTTTGGCGATGCGAAGAGCACCGCGAGCACGAAGGCGAGCGCTGCGGCAATCAGGATCAGGAAGGCCGCTGCGGCGGCCTTCAGGACGGTTTTGCGCTTCATCTCAATAAGGGAGCTTGCGCAGCGCCGCGACGCGGTTTTCTATGGTCGGGTGGGTCATGAAGAGCTCGGAGGGATTGCCGCCTGAGACTATGCACAGCGCGGCGATCGAGGCGCTCTTCTTCTGGTCGACCTTCTGGTTGCCAAGCTCGAGCAGGGCGTTGATCATGCGGTCCTTGCCTAAGACCTCGGCCGATCCCGCGTCGGCCGCGTACTCGCGGTGGCGCGAGAACCAGAGCACCACCAGCGTGCCCAGGAACCCGAAGAGCACCTGGAGCAGGTTCTGGACCATGTAGTAGATGAAGGGCGATCCGCGGTCGTCGCGGTCGCGCGAACCCAGGAAGCCCGCCGCGGCGCCTGCGATGATGTAGGAGAGCGCGTAGACGAAGGTGTTGACGATGCCTTGGACTAAGCACATCGTCACCATGTCGCCGTTCTGCACGTGCGAGAGCTCATGGCCTAATACCGCCGAGAGCGAGTCGCGGCTCATGCCAGAGAGGATCCCGGAGCTCACGGCGACCAGCGCCGCGTCGCGGTTCCAGCCAGTGGCGAACGCGTTCATCTCGCTCGAGGGGTAGATCCCGACCTCGGGCATCGCGATGCCCTTGCGCTTGGCGATGAGCTCGACCTCCCTGAGGAGCCAGGACTCCTCCTCGCTGCGCGGCGTGGAGATGGTCTGTACATGCATCGTCGCCTTTACGATGGACTTTGACATCAGAAGGCTTATGACCGATCCGAAGAAGCCTAGGAATAGCGACACCGCGAGGATCGTGCCAAGCCCCTGGCGGGTTAGGTAGATCCCGAAGAAGGCGCAGATGATGTTGACGACGATGCCGATGACGATCATCACGCCGAGCATGGTCGCGATGTAGAGTATTCCGCGTTTGAGCATTGAAGCCTCCAGAAATCCGCAGGGGAACAGCCCCGCTCCCACGATCATAGCATCATAGGCGATGCAGCCTTTGAGGAAGGCAGGGCCTACAGGAGCTTCAGCAGCGCCTTGACGTCCTCGTCGCGCGTGGCCCAGCTCGTCGAAAGGCGCACCACGGCGTCGTTTCCGCGCCACTCCCAGAACGATAACTCGACTTTGCGCCCAGGCTCCTCCATCTTGTCGCAGCTTAGGATGAAGAACACCTGGTTGTCCGGCGACTTGAAGAGCAGGGGGATCCCGCGCTTCTCAAGGCGCTCTTCGATGCGCCTTGCCTGGGCCACGGCCTTCTTTCCTATCTCAAAATAGAGGCCGTCCCTGAAGAGCTCGTCAAACTGCCTGCCCTGGAGCCTGCCCTTGGCCAGGAGCGCCCCGTGCTGCTTGATGCGCGTGAAGAAGTGCGGGATTGGCTTGGGGGCGGGCACCACGGCAGCCTCGCTTATGAGCACGCCGCACTTGGTGCGCCGATGTAGAAGGCGTCGCAGAGGCGCGAAAGATCCGAAAGCGAGGCATCGTTCCCCGGGCTTGCAAGCGCGTACGCAAGTCGCGCCGTCGCTGTAGAGGTTAAGAGCGTTTTCGTGGCAGGCCCTTGAGAGGCGCCTCAAGCCCGGCTTTTGAGTACAGCGTGCCGTATTCGGTGGGCTGCGAGATGTAGACGAGCCCAGGCTCGACCATGTGCTCGTGGTTGGAGTCGGACCTGAAGGCGTCCATGAAGGATTGGATCTGGGAGGCCTAAAGCTTGCCGTGCTGGCCAGGAAGCTCCAGCTCCTTGTGGCCTCCTGTCTCGATGGCGCAGGCCTCGTGCCCGCTCGTGGCCGCGATCACGCCCTGCCAGGGCTCGAGCAGGCAGGAGATCATGATCTCGTTGGCCTGGGTGCCGCCCTCCAGGAACTGGATCTCGGCGCCGGGGCGCTCGCACGCCTCGCGGATCCTCCGCGTTGCCGACTGCGAGATCGGATCGAAGCCGTAGCCTGCCATCTTCTCAAGGTTGGTGTCGACGAGCCTCCTTAGGATGCGATCGTGCGCCCCCTCGAGGTAGTCGCAGGAAAAATCGAGTCTGCCCTGTTCCATCTGATTGCCTTCATAGGCAGCAGCGCGCCATTGCGCTGGAATGGAATTGCCATGCCACGGGAATGCGTTGACCGATCATACGCCGCAAATGAGGCGCGGGTAAAAAAGCCGCCCCCGAGGGGGCGGCGCAAGACACATGAAAAAGAACTGAATTAAGCCCTTGGGCTTCTTAGACGTTGAAGCCGAAGTACTCGTTGGTGTTGTTGAAGGAGATGTCCTCGACGAGCTTGCCCAAGTACTCCATGTCGTCGGGGTACCAGCCGCGCTCGACCCACGAGCCTATGAGGTTGCAGAGGATCCTCCTGAAGTACTCGTGGCGGGTGTACGAGAGGAAGCTCCTGGAGTCGGTGAGCATGCCCAGGAAGTTGCCCAGCACCGAGAGGTTTGCAAACTGGGTCATCTGCTCGATCATGCCGGTCATGGTGTCGTTGAACCACCAGGCGGCGCCCTGCTGGATCTTGCCGCGGGCCTCGGGGCCCTGGAAGCCGCCGATGGCGGTGGCGATCACCGGGTTGTCGGCCGGGTTTAACGAGTACCAGATCATCTTGGGCAGGGAGCCTTCCTGCATCAGGGTGTCCATGAGCTTGCCGATGGCCTGGGCGCAGCTGCAGTCGCCCATGTAGTCAAAGCCGGTGTCGGAGCCCAGGCGCTTGTACATCGCGGTGTTCGGATCGCGCACGGCGCCGAAGTGCACCTGCATGACCCAGCCGTACTTGGCGTAGCCGTGAGCCAGGTGGATGAGGATCATGCTCTTGTACTTCTCGACCTCAAGCGGGGTCAGGGCCTTGCCCGTAACGCCCTTTTGGAAGATCTGCTCAAGCTCGGAGTCCGAGGCCCTGGTGCAGTAGACGTAGTCGACACCGTGGTCGGCGGCGCGGCAGCCCATGGAGTTGAAGAACTCCATGCGCTTGTCGATGGCTTCGAAGAAGCCGCGGCAGGTCGAGGTGTCGATGCCGGTGAGCTCGCCCACCTTCCTCACGTAGTCGCCAAAGCCCGGCTTCTCGACCTTCATGGCCTTGTCGGGGCGCCAGGCGGGCAGCACCTTGCAGGGCGCGTCCTTGTCGGCGGCGAGCTTCTTGTGCCACTCGAGCGAATCGGCCGGATCGTCGGTGGTGCAGATGCACCTGACGTTCGAGCGCTTGATGATCCCGCGCACGGACATTGAGGGATCCTTGAGCTTCTCGTTGCACTCGTCCCAGATCTCCTTGCAGGTCTTCTCAGAGAGCGTCTTGGTGATGCCGAAGTAGCGCTGAAGCTCCAGGTGGGTCCAGTGGTAGAGCGGGTTGCCGATGGCGCGGGGCAGCGTCTTTGCGAACATCTGGAACTTCTCGTAGGAGGTGCTCTTGTCGCCGGTGATCATGTCCTCGGGGACCCCGTTGCTCCTGATCATGCGCCACTTGTAGTGGTCGCCCGAGAGCCAGGCGTCGGTGATGTCCTTGAAGCGGTAGTCCTCGGCGATCTGGCGGGGGTTGATGTGGCAGTGGTAGTCGATGATCGGCATCTTCGCGGCGTGATCGTGGAAGAGCTTCTTGGCGGTGGGGCTTTCAAGCAGGAAGTCCGCGTCCATGAATTTTTTCATCTTGTTGTCCTGATTTGTTTTTTTTGAACTAATGGATGGTTTTTGCATTTAAAGCTGCGGGATCACGCCCGCAGCATGGGTTTTATCACTGCACTCCGAGCATTTCCTTAGCCCAAGGGCCCATCGAGGTGTCGTAGCCTGCGGCCTGCGGGAGCCAGCTTGAGAGGAACGGCAGGTAGGTGATGGCCATCAGCACGATGAGGATCACTGCGTAGTAGGGCAGGATCTTGGTCATCACGCGCTCGATGGTGGTCTTGCCAACCTTGACGCCGACGAAGAGGATGTTGCCCACCGGCGGGGTGATCAGGCCGATGCAGAGGTTGAAGGTGATGATGATGCCGAACTCAACCGGGCTGATGCCGCAACTGATGGCGACCGGCAGGAAGATCGGGGTGAAGATCAGCACCGCCGGGGTGGTGTCGAGGAAGGTGCCGATGAAGAGCAGGAAGACGTTGATGATGAGCATGATCACTATCTTGCTGTCCGACACGCCCCTGAGCAGGTTGCCCACGGCATCAGGGATCTGCACGAAGGAGATCACCCAGGACATGATTGAGGAGACGCCGATGAGCAGGATGATGATGCCGGTCATCTCAGAGGAGTCGCGGTAGATCTTCAAAAGCGTCTTGAGGCTGATGGTCTTGTAGCACACCGACAGGAAGAGCGAGTAGACCACGGCCACGATTGCGCCCTCGGTCGCGGTGAACGCGCCGGCCACGATGCCGCCGATGACGATGATGATGAGCAGCAGCGAGGGGAGGGCCTCGAGGGTGATCTTGGTGGCAAGCGCCAGCGTGACCTTCTGGCTGTCGCCACGGTAGCCCTTGCGCTTGGCGATGATGCCGGCGACCACCATGCAGGCAAGGCCCCAGAGGATGCCAGGGATGTAGCCTGCCAGGAAGAGCGCGGCCACCGAGGTGCCGCCTGAGACGAGCGCGTAGGTGATGAGCACGTTCGAAGGCGGGATCAGGAGGCCGGTAGGCGCGGTGGCGATGTTGATGGTCGCCATGTAGTCGCGGTCATAGCCTTCCTTGATGGCGATAGGCCCGATGATGGTGCCCATGGCCGAGGCCGCTGCAACGCCGGAGCCTGAGATGGCGCCGAAGAGCATGTTGGCCATGGCGTTGGTGTGGGCGTAGCAGCCGGGGAGCTTGCCCACGAGCAGCCTTGCGAAGTTCATGAGCCGAAGCGCGATGCCGCCCTGGTTCATGATGTTGCCGGCCAGGATGAAGAACGGGATGGCGATCAGGGTGAACACCGAGACGCCAGTGAAGGTGCGCTGCGCGCCGGTGGTGAGCATCAGCCCGAAGTCGAGGGCGACGCCGCCTGCGATGAGCGATGAGATCGCGATTGCGATGCAGATTGGCACGCCGAGCACGAGGAGCAGAACCATGCCGAGTGCGAGGATCAAGCTTACAGTTGCAGTCATTTCTTAGTCCCCCTTAGTCTTCGTGCTTCTGCACGCCGTATTCCGAAGCCTTGTCAGAACCCATTGCCTTGAACATGTCGATGAGGTTCATGAGGCTGTAGAGCATGATGATCACGCCGCTGATGGGCAGGATCGAGTAGACGAGGCCCATGCTGATCCCAAGCGAGTTGGTGACCTGGGTGGAGTTCTCGACTGCGATGTCGTAGCCGCCGATGGTCAGGAGGAAGAGCGCGGTGAGGAACACCAGCACCTCCGAGAACGCGTCAAGCCAGATCCTCGGCTTGCCGGTGAACTTGGCCGAGAGGAAGGTCATGGCCAGGTGTCCGCGCTTGCCGAACACGTAGGCGGCTGCGAGGATCGACAGCCAGGTGAAGCTGTAGGTCACGATCTCCTCGGAGATGGTGCTGGGCGAATTGAAAAAGTAGCGCGTGACGATCTGGTAGGTGCCCACGATGGTCATCTCCACGAAGAAGATGACGCATACGGTCATCACGACGCGGTCTAGCAGTGTGCGCAAAGCCTGCATGGTTGACTCCGTTTCATGTGTCTGGGGTGCCTTTGGGGGATCCGCCCGCGGGCATGAAATACGGGGCTCGCGCCCCGCTGCCGGACCCTTGCGGGCCTTCGGGATCCAGCCCCATGGCAGCGCCATGGGGCCTTGATTGGGCCGGGCCCGCAGCGCAGCGGGCCCGGGATTTCAAGCCTTGGTTACTTGTGGGCCTCGTTGTAGGCAGAAGCCTCGTCGTACATGGCCTTCATAGCAGGGTTCTCCTTGAGGAGCTTCTCGTGCAGAGGGAGCACCTTGTTGCGGAACTCTGAGGTGTCGACGTTGATGAACTCGACGCCCATCTTCTTGGCCTGCTCCTTGGCCTCGGCTATGCGCTTGTGCCAGGCGGCGAACTCGGCCTTCTGGGCTTCCTGAGCGGCGTCCTCGAACACCTTGCGGTCCTCAGGGGAGAGCGAGGAGAGGAACTTCTCGGAGCCGACGATCATGTCAGGGCACATCTGGTGGCCGTCGTAGGTGAAGTACTTGCAGACCTCGCCGTGCTTCTGGTCGGTCAGGGCCAGCTCGTTGTTCTCGGCGCCATCGATCACGCCCTGCTGCAGGGCGGAGTAGACCTCGCCGAAGCTCATCGGGGTGGCGGCCGCGCCGAAGGCGTTCATCATGGCGACGTTGGTCGGGCCAGCCTGCACGCGGAACTTCTTGCCCTTGAGGTCGGCAACCGACTTGATCGGAGTCTTGGAGTAGAAGTTGCGGGTGCCGGCGGTGAAGGCGCCCAGGCACTCGAAGCCGTCCTGCTTGGCGTTGACCGACAGTTCCTTGAGAACCTTGGGCTGGGAGATGAAGCCCTCGTAGGCCTTCTCGGAGGTGAAGAGGTACGGAACCGAGAAGATGCCGTAGATCTTGTCGAACGACTCGATGTTGGCGGTGGAGACGGAGAGGAACTGGACCACGCCCTGCTTGACCAGCTCGAGGACCTTCTCATTGGCGCCCAGGGTGCTGTTCGGGAAAATCTGCACGTCGTACTTGTCGCCGGCCTTGCTCTCGACGTAGTTCTTGAAGGCCACGAAGCCGATGTGGTCAGGGTGGGTCTCAATCTGGGTGTGGGAGATCCTCACGACGGTCTTGGCCATCGCAGCCTGGGAGGAGAGTGCGAAAGCCGCGGCAACGGCAAGAGCGGTTCCCAAAATCTTCTTGAAATGCATGATTGCTTCTTCCTTATGTGTCCTGGGCGCCAGAGGCGCTGGTTTGTCTGTCCTGTAGGTTGCGCAAGCCTTGCGGTGGGCGGAGGTTGCATTCGGAGATATTGGCAGTTGCAAGAACCGTCCCCGCTGCTTGCATTCGGAATTATAGAAACGGGTTTAGGCGCAAAATGTGTGCCCCGTCTCAAATCCGGTATCCTTGTATACTTGTATACAAGGATACCGATAACACTGTTGAATTTAAAGGATATTAAATTGAAAAAATGCTCCAAAAAAGCCTTTTTTCCGCCAAAATCCCCCATTTGGAGGCGGATTTTCCAGCTTTTGGGCGCTTTTTTGCAAACGGTTGTGGCGCAGAGGAGCGAGTTTAGAGCAGGCTCGTGTGGCGCAAGTGGGAAAGCAGCTTCGGGCAGGGCTGAAAGCAAGCGGGGCGGCCGCCTGGCCGCCCCGCAAGAGGAGATGCTCCCTGTCAGAACTCTGCGTGCATTGGGGTGCGCGGGAAGGGGATCACGTCGCGCAGGTTGCCCACGCCCGTGATGTAGTCCACGATGCGCTCGAAGCCCAGGCCGAAGCCCGAGTGCGGCACTGAGCCGTAGCGGCGCAGATCGCGGTACCACCAGTAGTTCTCCTTGTTCATGTGCAGCTCCTCCATGCGCGCGTCGAGCCTGTCGAGGCGCTCCTCGCGCTGCGAGCCGCCAATGATCTCGCCGATGCCTGGGGCGAGCACGTCCATCGCGGCAACGGTCTTGCCGTCCTCGTTGGCGCGCATGTAGAAGGCCTTGATGTCGCGCGGGTAGTCGCGGACGACCACCGGCGAGTGAAAGTGCTCCTCGGCCAGGTAGCGCTCATGCTCGGACTGAAGGTCGATGCCCCACTCGACCGGGTACTGGAACTTGCGTCCGCACTTCTTGAGGATTTCGATGGCCTCGGTGTACTCGACCTGTGCAAAGTCAGAGCCGATGAAGCGCTCGAGCCTGCCGATGGCGTCCTTGTCCACGCGCTGGACGATGAACTCGAGATCGCTCCTGCAGTGCTCGAGCACGTAGCTGAAGATCGCCTTCAGCATGTCGCCTGCGACCTTGGCGCAGCCGTCGAGGTCGGTGAAGGCCATCTCGGGCTCCACCATCCAGAACTCCGCAAGGTGCCTCGTGGTGTTCGAGTTCTCGGCGCGGAAGGTCGGCCCGAAGGTGTAGACCTTCGAGAAGGCGCACGCGTAGGTCTCGGCCTCGAGCTGGCCTGAGACGGTGAGGTAGGAGTGGCGCCCGAAGAAGTCCTTGGAGAAGTCGACCTTGCCGTCAGCCCCCTTGGGCAGGTTGTCGAGATCGAGGTTCGTGACCTGGAACATCTCGCCTGCGCCCTCGGCGTCGGAGGCGGTGATGAGCGGGGTAGAAACCCACATGAAGCCCTGGGATTGGAAGAACGAGTGGATGGCGAAGGCGCAGGCGTTGCGGATGCGCATCACGGCGCCGATGAGGTTGGTGCGCGGGCGCAGGTGCGCGTACTGACGCAGGTACTCGGCGCTGTGGCGCTTGGCGCTCATCGGGTAGGTGTCTGGATCATCGACGAAGCCCAGCACCTTGACTGCAGTGGCGCGGATCTCGACGCTCTGGCCCTTGCCCTGGGACTCGACGAGTTCGCCATCGATTGCAACCGAGCAACCGGTGGTCAGCTTCAGGATCTCGCTTTCATAGTTGGGAAGGCTCGACGGGGCCACCACCTGGACGGACTCGAAGATCGAGCCGTCGTTCACGGAGATGAAGGAGAATCCTGCCTTGGAGTCGCGGCGGGTCTTGACCCAGCCTGCGGCGGTTACGGCCTTGCCAACGAGCGACTCGTTGGAGAGCAGCTCTTTTACGCTAGTAATGCTCATTTAATTTTTCCTGTCGACTACAAGTTGGTTGCGGTATTGCTGATCGAGGTGCCCGGCGCGCGTCCTGATGAGGAACATGCCGCGGGGGTGCCTGGCCTCGCTGACCACGAGGGCTGGGAGGTTGCGGGTGCGCTGATCGCGCAGGAAGTCCTCAAGCTCCTTGGCGCAGTGCTCGCCTGCAAGGCGCGACTCTATCTGGATTTCGCCTCCCTTGGCGAGCTTGACCGTGCCGGTCACCACGGTGATCCCTCGCGCGGCCTCGATCGTCTCGACCCTGCCTATGGTGTGCCTGCCGTTTAAAAACAGGATGCGCACCTGGGCGTAGAGGAAGAAGCTCTTGCCGGCGAGCACCAGGAAGAGGGCGCAGAAGGCGACCTGGGTCCAGGGCACGCGGTGCTGCGAGTTGATGAAGGTGTAGATGGCGAGGACTATGCCCACGCCGGCCATGAAGCCGTAGATGATCCCGAACACCAGCTGGGCCGTGCCCATGCGGGGCTCGAAGGAGTTCCTGCGGCGCTCGACTTCCTCACGGCTGTGCATCGGTCAGCTTCCCGTTGAAGGTGGCGGAAGGGTTGAAGGGCGACTCCTCGTCGTCCACGAAGTAGATCTTGACCTCGGCGTTGGCGCGGGCGTTGATCATCGGGCTGCCCAAGGTCTCAAGCGAGACCGGGCGTGCGAGGTTGGCCGGCACGAACTGGGTGATGACCACGTCCTGGCGCGGGGCCACCTCGCGCTTTTCCGTGTCCTCGCCCGAGGCCATAGGCGAACCGTTGACGGCCACGCGGGTGGTGATGCGGCGGATCTTCAAAGGCTCAAGCGAGCTATGGGTGAGGGTGCAGGTGACGTTGAAGCCTGCCTTGCCGTCGTTCTGCGCCGCCTGCACGCTGGTGATGGCAAGCTCGGGCTTCTTCGAGCCGTCGGGGAGCGACGAGCAGGCGCACAGCGCCAGTGCCGCCGCGATGGTGATGGGGATAAGGGTCTTGTTCATTCTCATAGCAGCCGGAGGGTCCGGCTTTCGTCCCAAGGCCGCGCGGCGGTGCGCCGCGCGGCAAGTCAGGAGTGGATTATACAACGCCGACGCATGGGCTTTAAGCCGCAGGCGGCAGTGGCGGCAGCATGAGCGCGAGGCGCGGGACGTGGAGCGCTCGGGATGTGAAATGTCTGAAAATCCGTGAGGATTTTTAAAGCAACTTCCTGATATGCAAGATCTTGCAATTGCAGTAACAAAAAAATTTGCAAAGAAAATGCGCCGCCTCTGAAAAAAGCTACTAGCATAGCCCTCGTGTAAAGGCGCGGGGGGTGCCCCAAGCCGCAATTCAACTTCAGGACAGACAAATGAACGTTCTCAAGACCCTCGCTGCGATCTCGGCCTTCTTCGGGAAGACCTTCGCGCTGTGGGTGATCCTCTTTTCGATCATCGCGTATTTCGAGCCATCATGGTTCGCAGGCCTTGCCCCTTACATTTCGGTGCTTTTGGGCGTCGTCATGTTCGGCATGGGCCTGACCCTTACCGCCAAGGACTTCTCCGAGGTGCTGACCCGCCCGTTCGAGGTGATCATCGGCATCGTCGGCCAGTTCGTGATCATGCCCTGCCTCGCCTGGGCGCTGTGCACCATCCTGAACCTGCCCCCTGAGATCGCCGTCGGCGTGATCCTCGTCGGCTGCTGCCCGGGCGGAACTTCGTCCAACGTCATGACCTTCCTGGCCCGCGGCGACGTGCCGCTGTCGGTGACCATCACCGCCTGCACCACCGTGCTGGCCCCGTTCGTGACCCCGGCCCTCATCTACCTGTTCGCCTCCAAGTGGGTCGACGTCTCGGTGAGCGCCATGTTCCTCTCCATCGTCAAGATCGTGGTCATCCCCATCGTGCTCGGCATCGTGATCAACTCGCTGTTCCGCCGCGCCGTGCGCAAGGCGGTGGTCTGCCTGCCGCTCATCTCGGTGATCGCCATCGTGAGCATCGTCTGCGCAGTCGTGGCAGTCAGCCATGCGAAGCTCGCTGAGACCGGCGTGCTCATCTTCGTGGTCGTGATCCTCCACAACTGCCTTGGGTACCTCTTCGGCTACCTGCTGGGCAAGGCGTTTGGCTTGAGCCTGCACAAGAAGAAGACCCTCTCCATCGAGATCGGCATGCAGAACTCCGGGCTGGGCGTCGCGCTGGCCATGGCCCACTTCTCGCCGGTGTCGGCAGTTCCGTCCGCGATCTTCTCGGTCTGGCACAACATTTCCGGCCCGATCATCGCGACCATCTACAACAATATGAACGATCCCGACGCAGTGGATCCTGCAAAGGCCGTCGAGGCGGAGAAGGCCTGATGGCCCAAGCGCAAGCTTGATTTGAATACGGGGGGCGACCGGATGGCCGCCCTTCTTTATCAAAAAAGCGCCGTAAAACCCCGGGCTTCATCCCGGGGATATAAGGCGCCTAATCGGGGGTATTCTGGTTTTCAATGTATTGTCTGATGATAGA
>CACYPI010000044.1 GCA_902776275.1 uncultured Aeromonadales bacterium | reverse complement strand
CTGGCTGCCAGGTCAAGATCGCATTTTAAGGAGCTGGAAAGGCGCCCAGGCCTTGCCGCACAGCCATTTCAGACCGAAAACTGAAATGCAAAAGTAGAGTTAAATGAAACTAAATTCCATCTTCATGCAGGTTTTGTGACGCAGTTCATGAAATCATCTCAGTACAGCCGCCCCTGCCAGGACCTGCTTGAGCAAGGCCCCGAAGCCCTTGAGCCAAAGGCAGCCCGGCCCCCGCCTGCGCCAGGCGCCGATCTCCGCACCTGCATGGGCCTCAAGGCTTTTTTGCGCTCCAAGACGGGCGGCAGATGCAATTTCACTGCGTGCACAAGCGAAACAACCTATAATTCCGGGTGTAATTTCCCCCACCTTGTTTTGAGGTTCACATGACACAAGACGGCACCGCCCCTTCCGGGCTGCTTGAAAAGATCTTCAAGCTTTCGGCCAAGCACACCAGCGTGCGCACCGAGATCATCGCCGGCCTGACCACCTTCGTGGCCATGGCCTACATCCTCTTCGTCAACCCGTCCATCCTGTCCAACGCGGGCATCCCCCGCGAGGCCGCGGTGGCCGCGACCATCTGGTCGGCGGCGCTGTGCACCCTGGCGATGGGCCTGTTCGCGAACTTCCCTGTCGCCATGGCCCCGGGCATGGGCCTGAACGCCTTCTTCGCGTTCTACGTCTGCGGCACGCTGGGCCTGCCCTGGCAGACTGCCCTTGGCGCGGTGTTCATCTCCGGCATCGTGTTCTTCCTGCTCACGGTCACCAAGCTGCGCCAGCTCATCATCGACTCGGTGCCGATGAGCCTAAAGGCCGCGGTCGTGGTCGGCATCGGCATGTTCATCGCCTTCGTCGGCCTCCAGTCCTCGGGGATCATCGTCGCCAACGATGCGACCAAGGTCACGCTGGGCCACTTCACCGATCCGAAGGTTGCCCTCTCGTGCCTCGGCATCATCGTCATCGCCATCCTGCTCACGCTGCGCGTCAAGGCGGCGATGCTCGCCGGCATCCTCGTGACCGGCATCATCGGCATGATCATCGGCGCCGCCCCGGCGCCCCAGGGGATCTCCGACATCGTCTCCCTCGACCTGCCGCACATGAGCGAGACCTTCCTGCAGCTCGACATCCCGGCAGCCGTGCACTACGGCCTCATCTCGATCATCTTCACCTTCACCGTGGTCGAGCTCTTTGACAACATCGGCACCCTGATCGGCGTCACCAAGGCCGCGGGCCTCATGGACAAGGACGGCAGGATCGAGAACATCGACCGCGCCCTCATGACCGACTCCGTGGGCACCATGGTCTCGGCTGTCATGGGCACCTGCACCGTGACCTCCTACGTCGAGTCCACCGCGGGCGTCAACGCCGGCGGCAAGACCGGACTGACCGCCGTGACCGTCGGCATCTGCTTCCTGCTGGCCTTCCTCTTCGCGCCGCTCTTCGGCCTCATCCCGGCCTTCGCCACCGCCCCGGCGCTCATCATCGTCGGCGCGATGATGATGAAGAACATCACCGGCGTGAACTTCAAGGACTACACCGACTCGATCCCGGCCTTCCTCACCATCATCATGATGCCGATGAGCTACTCGATCGCCAACGGCTTCGGCTTCGGCTTCGCCTCCTACTGCCTGCTCAAGATCTTCTCGGGCCGCATCAAGGAGATCTCGCCTGTGATGTGGGTCGTGACCATCATCTTCCTCATCAGCTTCGCGATGCACTGATAAACAGCAATAAGCATGGGCCTGGCGGCCCATGCCCCGGGGGCGCCTTTTGGCGCCCCCTTTGCCTTGCTCTCGCGCAAGGCTCCTTAAAAAGCATCGGACCCCCCTTGAAATCCCATCCCCGCGACCTGGGTTTTGCGGCGATCGAGCCTGATTTGCCAGCCTTGGCCACATTTTCCCGATGTCCGGACCTGAGGATGGCATTCGTGCCTTAGAATGGAAAGGTTTGGAGGGTTTCGGGCGATGGAAGTCAAGCGGGAAGGAGCAAGGGAAGGCAGGAGGGATGCCTCGTACTTCCTAAAGCACATGAACAACCTGCCAGAGCCCCGGGCGCACGCGCTTCGGGAGCTTGAGGCCGAGTGCGCGTCGCGGCGCATGCTCTCGCTCGCAGTTGCCGACGTCGTAAAGCGCCTGGGCCTTGAAACCTCCGAGCAGGACTACCTTGAGGATCCGCTTGCGCAGCTCTCGGCGCTGCGGCGCTACCTGCTCTCCGCGCGCGTCTCCTTCGCCCCCTGCGGCAACCCCGCCGACGTCGCCTTCGGCGATCCGCTCTTCCTCACCCCGATGCCGGTGCTCACGAACGACGAGGACATCTCGGCGGTGGCGCGCCTTGCCAGGAGCGGCCGCGCCCCCTCGGCATCCGACTTCGGGGCCATCAGCCGCACCACCGCGAAGATGAACAGCTACAACGTGATGCTCCGCGTCTTCGAGAACCTCTGCGCGGTGCGCTCAGGCCAGCTTGGCGCAGCCCAGCTCGACGTGTTAAACCGGATCTTGGGATCGCTCGAGCTGCCGCTTGAGGGCGAGAACTACCTGAGGGTCTGCCTCTCCTACGCCTCGCAGGTGGGGGTCAAGCACTGCGACTACACCCGCCCAGGCACGCTCTACCCGCAGCTCTCCGACACGCTCATGGATCAGGTGGAGGACTGCCTTGCGCGCGTCTGCGCCGCCTCCTCCTACCCCCAGCCCATCGACCAGCGCTACATGCGCTTTGACAAGCTCTCAAGGAAGTGCGCCCTGTCTGTGCGCGAGGCGCGCCAGGAGGCCGCCTCGGATCCCGAGGAGCTTGAGCGCCAGGCCACGATGAGCTTCAACCGCTCGAGGATCTCCACGGCAACGCGCCGCGACGCCCAGGCCGCCTCAGCCAACCAGATGCGCCCGCTCCAGTCAGGCGCGCTCTTCTCCAAAGTCGATCTGAGCATCACGCCCGGCGCCACCGGCGACAAGCTGCGCGAGGCGCGCGGCAGGATCTCCATGATCGAGCGCCTGAAGCTCTCAATACCCGCCGTGCGCTCGAACCTGCGCGACAGGCTGCGCTATGCCGGGGGCAAGCTCATGCAGGGGCTGCCAATGCCGGGCAAGATCTTCGTTGAAAGATCGCCCCTCAATCCCGCCCGCCTGGTGATCCGGGGCGACGCGGCAGAAGGGGCGCTGCTCTCCTTCGGCATCATCCCCCGCGGCATGGATCCCATCGAGTACAGCAAGCGCGATCCAAGGCCCTGGGGGCTTTCGCAGTACTTTGGCGGGCAGGAGGGCGCAACCCCCGCCGAGCACGAGGCGCTGCGCGCCATCACGACATCCACGCTCTTCTACGCGCTCATCGCAGCCCCGCTCCTAAGCGGCAGCAGCGCCTTCAGCGGCGTCAGCATGGACGAGATAGCCGATGCCGCCGCCGACAAGTTTGCAAAATCGCTCTGCCTGCAAGGCATGCAGCGCCCGGAGCTTGGCGCGCTCTACGCGCTGCACCGCACGCTGATCGCCCCGAAGGCGCTTGAGGACGAGGCCTCTGACATGGCGCTCATGCGCGCCCTGCTCATCTGCCCAGGCGTGCTCAACGCCTACGTCCAGGACCGGATCTTCCGCGCAGGCGGGATTGAAAAGCTCCCTGAGAGCCTCAGGGTGCCCTGCATGCTTGCAGGGCTCTCCGAGATCCTCAGGACCTCAAAGCCCATGAGGCACCTGCTCTCCTCGGCCCCCGGGCGGCCCGAGTTCTTTTCATACTGTAAGAAGGCCTTTGCGAATGCAGGCTACTTCGACGGGGGCTTCTCCCTCGAGCAGGGCCCCGAGCGCCGCCTCGACTTCGAGGGCGTGCCCGAGATGCTGCTGCGCCTGGGGCGCATCCCGCTTGCCGCCTTCATCATGAACGAGATCACGAGCCGCCGCGGCTTCAACGATCTCTCAGGGCAGTGCTTCAGGGTGGATCCTGTGTTCGAGTCCGCGATGGAGAAAGAGCTGCGCTCGCGCCAGGACGCTCTCGACTACCTCTCATCAACCCCGCCCTCGGCCCCTTCCACCGTGTCAGCGGCCCTCCTAGGCAGTCTCACCAGGGCCCAGGCCCAGGCGCTCAGGCGCGAGATAGCGCAGTCCGGCGCCGCGGACGGCGATCAGCTGCGCTTAGGCGGCGCGTTGCGCGGATCCGAGAGGGTGCTCGGCACGCTGCTCGAGGAGGCCGGGATGCTCAGCCTGCCCGATCCCATGCTGCCACGCGAGATCCAGCGCACGCTGCGCTGGAGCTCCTACTGCCCGGTTAGCAGCTCGCTCATGGCCGACGCCGAGGCGCGCGAGAGGATCGCCGCGGCGCAGTGCGCGCTCTTCATGTTCATGACCATCGCCCCGGCCTCGCACCGCAGCGCCGCGCTCATGCCCATGCTCGATGTCCCAAGGGAGGATCTCCCAGCGCTTGCCAAGGCCTTCGAGGACCTCGAGAACCACTGCCGCTCGCTCACACCCAAGACCCCGGGGCAGATCCGCGCGATGAACTTAAGGCGCCTGGGCTCCGCCTTCAACGGCTTCTTCCAGCGCTGCCTCAAGAAGCTCGTCTCGATCGAGATGGCCCATTCGGTGTTCGCAAGCTACGAGCGCTCGCGCTTTGACGAGATGCTCGGGAGCCTGGGGATCCGCGAGGCGGTGCTCCCGCCTGCAGGCGGAAGGCGCGGCGCCTCGGCCTTCGACTCCCTGGACAAGGACGTGATCAAAAAGCGCGTGAGCGAGACCCGCGAGGTCGAGGCGGTGATCACCAGGATCCGCGAGGAGGAGGAAGGCTTGGGCGGCGAGGCTGCGGAGGCTGCAAGGCAGCCTGCGCCCGCAACTGGGCAAAAGCCTGCGGCGGCGAAGGCCGCAGCACCTGCCAAGGCGCCCTGGGACAAAGGCGCGGGGCAGTCCTCCCTGCCGGGGCTCTCCGCGCAGGCCCTCGAGCTCTTCAAGTCCGTCGCCGCGCAGAACGCCGACGCCATCGACGATAAGGAGTTCGAGGGGCTGTGCCGCTCGCACGGCTACATGTCAGGCGACGCGGCGATCGAGGAGCTCAACGGCTGGTGCTTTGACAACCTCGACGAGGGCGTGTTCGAGGCCGCGCCCGAGGACGGCTGCGTCTACGTAAGCACCGACATCCTCTTAAGGATAGTCAAGCCCTGAAAAAGCCGGGCGCCGCCGGGCTTCCAAGACCATTCCCCCAAGTCACTCCCCGATCTTCCTGGGTGCGACAGTGCGCTCGACGCGCGAGATGATGGTCCCGTCCGAGACCATGGTGGACAGCTCGTCGCCGGCCTTCACGCAAGCCCTGCTCGCAGGCTTGCCGCCAGGGCCCAGAGTCACGCTGTAGCCGCGGGAGAGCACCTTGAGCGGGCTTAGCGCCTCAAGCCTTGCCGCCGCCGCGGCAAAGCGGGAGCCGGCCTCGGGCAGCGCGCGCGAGCCCCTGCCTGAGAGCAGCGCGTGGCTTGACGCGAAGATCCTTCCCCGCGCCTGCTCAAGGCTTGCCGAGCAGGCGCGGTCGGCACGGGATTGCAGATCGGAGAGACTTGCCCTCAGCGACTCGATGGTCCGCTGGGGATCTAGCGAGGCCAGCTGCGCCCTGAGATCTGACAGGCGCTGGGCGCGCGAGGCGAGGATCCTGCCTGCTGCGAGATCGAGCGCGGCGACCGCCCTGCCGATGCGCGCCCCGGCCTCGGCCGCCATCGCGGCCGGGCCTGCGGCCTCAAGGCGCGAGCGCAGCGTGTCAAGCCTCATCGAGGCTGAATCCAGGATCCTCCCCTCGGCGTTGCAAAGGCGCTGCGCGAACGCGAGCAGGGCTCCTTGCAGATCGCCGCGCGTCACCGGCGTCACGAGCTCGGCCGCGCGCGTCGGGGTCGCCGCGCGCACGTCGGCTGCAAAGTCGGTGAGCGCGACGTCAGGCTCGTGCCCCACCGCCGAGATGATCGGGATGGGCGAGGAGGCGACGGCGCGCACCACGGACTCGTCGGAGAAGGCGAGCAGATCCTCGAACGATCCGCCGCCGCGGCCGATGATGAGCACGTCGCAGCAGTCCTCCTCCCAGGCAAGGCGCAGCGCCTCGATGAGGGTGCGCGGGGCGTCCGGCCCCTGCACGCGCGCGGGGTAGAGCCTCACCTCAAGGCCTGGAAAGCGCGAGTGCGCGGTGGTGATGATGTCGTGGATGGCCTCGCCGTCCTTCGAGGTGATGACGCCGACGCGGCGGGGGAAGGGCGGCAGCGGCCGCTGGCAGAGCTCGAACACGCCCTCGCGCTCAAGCTGCTCCTTGAGCTTGCGCAGCCGCTCCATGATCGCGCCCTGCCCGGCCTGCTCCATGAAGGAGGCGATGAGCTTGAAAGAGCCGTTCTTCGAGTAGAGCGAGCTCTGGCCGGTGACCACGACCTGCATGCCGACCTCGGGCTTGAAGGGAAGGGCGGCAAGCGAGGAGCTCCACATCAGGCAGTCGACCGAGGACTCCTCGTCCTTGAGCGTGAAGTAGAGGTGGCGGTAGGGCTTAAGCTGCGAGATCTCGCCTGCAACCCTCGCAACGCCGAGGTTTCTCAGGCATTTGTCGGTGATCCTGACGTACTCCGCAACCGTCATCGGCTCATTGCCGCGCGCATCCTTCCCTGCTTCCATCTGGCCTCCTGAACACTTGGGAAATTCTACCGCCGCTGACAAGATCCCGCGCCCCTGCATTCTTCTTAAATATATCTTTGTTTTACAATAACAAAAATAACGATTTTTGAGAATGCTTTAAATTTCCTTGACATGCTTTTTCAATTCCCTATAATGGGCGTCACTTGATTGATGCGGGAATAGCTCAGTTGGTAGAGCATAACCTTGCCATGGTTAGGGTCGCGGATTCGAGTTCCGTTTCCCGCTCCACTCAAGCTCCTCACATGGCGTGTTAGTAAAGCGGTTATACAGCGGATTGCAAATTCGTATAGTCCGGTTCGACTCCGGAACACGCCTCCATCCTCCGCCCAGGTGGCGAAATTGGTAGACGCAAGGGACTTAAAATCCCTCGGATCCTAACAATCCGTGTCGGTTCGACCCCGACCCTGGGCACCATGCTCACGCAGACGCTTTAGGCGTCTTTTTTTATTTCCGCATCCTGGGGAGACGCAAGGAGCCACCATGCCAGCCGTCATCATCAACACGCTCGCGATCATCGCAGGAGCGCTCATCGGGCTGTTCTTCCGCAGGATCATCAGCGCCACAGTCTCGGACGCCGTGCTGCGCATGCTCGGGATCTGCACCATAGCCATAGGCTTGCGCTACGTGCTTGAGGCGCAGGATCTGCTGCCGGTCATCGTCGCCGTCTGCGCCGGCACCGCCGCGGGCGAGGCGATGCGCCTTGAGGAGAAGGTCAATGCGGGCACCGAGCATCTCATGCGCCGCTTCAGCAAAAAGGAAGGCGGCGCGGCCTCGTTCGCCTCGGCCTTCGTCACCTCCTGCCTCATCATGAACGTGGGTGCCATGGTCATCGTGGGATCGCTGCAGGCAGGACTCTCGGCAGACTACGACATGCTCTACACGAAGTCGCTCCTCGACTTCACCTCCGGGATCATGCTCGCAGCCTCCATGGGCGCGGGCGTGCTGGGCTCGGCGCTCTTCACGCTGGTGTTCCAGGGGGCCATAGTGATCTTCTCAGAGCAGATAGCCCCATACATGACAAAAGAGGTGCTCGACATGATCTCGCAGACCGGCGCGGTGCTCATCATCGCCATCGGGCTGAACATGCTGGGCCTCACCAAGCTGCGCGTCATCAGCGCCCTGCCCGCCCTCATCGCAGCGCCGATCGTTCTGTGGGCTTCAAGCCTCATCTGATCCAGCCTGCGCGTCATTATGCCTGCATCTCAAAAGCGCCGGGCGGCAAGGCGCGCCCTCATGCAATCGTTCCGCAAACGCACCAGATGAGCGCTTTGGCAATCTGGAAATGACCTGGAATTTCCAAATGCCGACTGGGCGCGCGATTTTGACGCCAAGCTGCTCTTTCTCAAAAATGGGCAAAAATCAAAGTTAAGCGCGCAAGAACTAAAGTCCACCGATATAGAATACGATAGGTAAAATAAAACAAGAACAAAGCCGGCTTGCAGCTGGCATCCTGCTGACTGGGCATTCTCAATCTCGAAGATTCCAAACTCTGGGGGCAATCTCAATGAGCAAATTCAAAGGCAAATCCGTGAAAACGCAGATGCTTTCTGCGTTCTTCGTGGTCATCGCATTCCTGCTGGTGGTCAGCGCCGTATCGCTGTCAAAGCTCGTCGCCATCGACGGCGTCATCAGCACCACGTCCAACCTGCTCTACGTCGAGCACTCCAAGACCAAGGCCATCGAGAAGGCCCTGACCGCCTGCGACGATCAGACCTTCAACCTCCAGGACGACATCTCGCGCTTCCAGGGCGACGGGGCGGCCAACCTCTCCAAGGCCCTGAAGGATCTCGAGGCCGCGGTCAACGACACCGACACGGTGAAGCTCGACTCTGACATCATCTCCTCGATAAAGCAGAGCGCCGCCACCTACCTCTCCCAGGCCCAGGACTTCACAGCCGCCCTTGAGTCAGGCGACAAGGACAAGGCCGCGGATGTCTATGCCAACGGACTTTCCGACACCTTCGACGTGATCCGCAAGAACATCGGCCGCATCAACGACCACCAGATCCAGATTGCAACTGACAACGTGACCGGCCTGCATCCGCGCGGGGACATGATCCTGGTGCTCGTGCTGACCATCGTCGCAGTGGTGCTCGCGGTGATCATCGCCGTGGTGTTTGCAGGTCGCATCACCGCGATCATCGACCGCATCACCGACGCGGTCTCCCGCTTCGGCACAGGCGATCTCTCCGCCCCGATCCAGATCACCTCGAAGACCGAGTTCGGCGAGCTTGAGCGCGATCTCGAGAAGATGCGCCAGGACCTCATCGGGATCATCTCGCTGGTCATCGACAACGCCCACAAGATCTCCGGCTCCGTGACCACCATCCACGACATCGCCGAGAAGATCAACTCCGATTCCAAGGACTCCCAGAACCGCGCCCTCACGGTCGCCGCCGCCTCCGACGAGATGGTCTCCACCACCAACGACATCGCCAAGAACTGCTCGGCCGCCGCCGACAACGCCTCCAAGTCGAGCAAGATCACCCGCGACTCGATCAACTCCATCGACGACACCATCGCCGTGATCCAGAAGCAGGCCGAGAAGTCCAAGGACGACGCCGAGGCGGTCTCCCGCCTGGCCGAACAGGCCAGCAAGGTCTCCTCCATAGTCGAGACCATCGAGGACATCGCCAACCAGACCAACCTGCTGGCGCTCAACGCGGCCATCGAGGCCGCCCGCGCCGGCGAGGCCGGCAAGGGTTTCGCGGTGGTCGCCGACGAGGTGCGCACGCTCGCCTCCAGGACCTCCAAGTCCACCCAGGAGATCACCAAGATGGTGACCTCGATGCAGCAGGACGCCAAGGAGGCCAACGACTCGATGGCCGCCTCGCTTGAGAACATGGACAACATCGCCAGCAGGTCCAGCCAGCTCCAGGGCACCCTGAAGAACGTCATCGACGAGGTGGACAGCGTGAGCGGCCAGATCACCCAGGTCGCCACCGCCGCCGAGGAGCAGACCACCGCCACCTCCGAGATCTCGACGAACATGCAGTCGATCACCGACTCGGTCAAGAGCCTGGCTC
The DNA here is from genome assembly GCA_902776275.1 of uncultured Aeromonadales bacterium. Taxonomy (GTDB): domain Bacteria; phylum Pseudomonadota; class Gammaproteobacteria; order Enterobacterales; family Succinivibrionaceae; genus Succinivibrio. The sequence continues at coordinate 10,215 of CACYPI010000044.1, read as the reverse complement.
AAAAGGCCCAGAACTGCGACGCCGAGGTGGACAACGCGGTCGATCTCCTCAAGGAGCTCGGCGATCGCCTCGACTACATCAAGCTCCGCTAAGGGCGCTCTCCAATCCCTGGCAGCGCCGCCAGGGAACGCAGGCCTCCTGGGATTCAGGGGGCCTGCGCCGTCCAGGGAGGGCAAAGCCCAGCCCTCCTGGCACCTAAAATCCGATCCCGCGCGCCGCCAGGGCCTGGCGCAACCCATCACCTCCTCGCCAAGCATGGACGATCACCGTGCATCGATCCTCATGGACCGTGCCCGGGGCGGATCCTCGCAAAAGCCTGCGCATTCCGGCATGCGGGATTATTTGAATCTTTATAGTCCGAGAGCGCGCAGCACTGCAACGACGAGGTGGACAACACCGTGGCGCTTCTAAAGGAGCTCGGCGACAGGCTCTCGGCCATCAGGCTCTCGCAGGATCAGCAGTAAGGCCAGGGGAGGCAGGGCGGAGGCTCCCCCGCCTCCGCCCTGCCAAGGCCCTGCGTACCAATAGATGAGGAAGCCGGCCAATTGGCCGGCTTCCTCATCTTCAAAGCTCAGGATCCCAAGGGCGTCAGGCCCCCTTTGGATCGGACAAAGCCGCGCCCTCGCCCTGCGGCTCCTCGAGCGACTTCATGAAGCAGATGTCGGTCCACGAGTCGTCAGGGGCCAGCTCCTCGCGGATGAGCGGCGCCCAGTCGGGGATCCTGCGCAGCGCGGCCCTGACCGGCGCGAAGTCGAACTGCCCCTTGCCAAGCGGCACCGGCTCATACTTGCCATCCTTACCGTAGGTGAAGTCCTTCAAGTGGATGGCCGCGATGCGCGGGGCGAAATGCGAGAGCCACGAGGAGATGATCTCCTTCTGCCTGGGCAACGTGGAGCGCGAGAGCAGGTTGGCCGGATCGAGCACCAGCCCCAGGTGGCTGTCTCCGTCCACGGCGTCGAGCAATTGGTCGAACATCTCCGGGCTGTTGACGCAGTGGGGCTTGAAGCACTCGATGGTGAACTTGACGTCGTGGGCGGCGGCGTACCTCACGGCGCGCCTTACTATCTGCGCCACGCGCGGAAAGCCCTCCCTGCGCTGCTCAGGCGAGAGCGCGGCAAGCGAGGTCTGGCTCACGATCGCCGGGACGCCCAGGGCCTGCGCGCACTCGATGGCGCGCAGCTCGGTGGCAAGCGCGCGCTCGGACTGCCCTGGATCGGGGCTTGAGAGATCCTGCGGGGCGCCGAGCACCGAGATCCCGACGTTCTCGTAGGAGAAGGCGCGGGCGATGCGCTCGATGTCCCCACCGGTAAGCTTGAGCATGTCGTCCATGCCCGATATGGATCTTGGGATCACGAGCTGGCAGGTCTCGAATCCCGCCTCAGCGATCCGCGAGGCCAATGTCTCCGGATCGCTCTTGCCAAAGTCGTACGCCCTAACTCCGATGGGATTCATCCTGCCCCCGCAAAGTCTGCAAGAAGCCGCGCTTTCTTCTAATGAAAATGGCCGACGCGCCCGCGCGGCAAGGCCTGTCCTTGTGATTGACTGTAATTGATCTGAGTAAAAAGCTCCCCGCCGCGCTTCGCAATTCTCGCAATTTGCCTGCTTTTCACCTGTACGGCGTCCATACAAGTGCGCCGGACGATGGCGGCCATCCACTCTGAAAATGCACGCTGTTGCCTATTTTTTAAAACTTAATTTCCTGTGTTGTTCACGCCATGAATCCAGTTTGATGGATGAATGTGCATCATGCTGGATCCCACATGGTAGGATCAAGCTGGCCAAACCTGTACAGATATGTCAATTTGATCTTCTCGATAAAGGCGTGATTCAACGGCCTGAGAGTTGAACCTCAACATCTGAACAAGGCCTCGAAGATCTTCAAATGCAACATCCCATGCCCATGAAGTAGTAAGCCACCATCTTGATTTGCTTGCACCGGTTGTTCATCCACTCCAGAATCGAGGTGTTGAGCCCCGATGCGTAAGCTCCCACAATCTTGCCGGTGCCATTCCTGACGCGCCTGTCAAAGGCCGCATAGGAGGCAATGCTGCCGGCCAGCGCTTTAGCCACCCTTTCCCCGGCTGCCTTGCGTTACTAGGCCTCCTGGCCGCCATGCGCCTTTGGGGCATGAGCGGATGCTTGCTGCGGAAGTGCTGGCTGCCGCAGCAACGCAAGCCCTCGTCAGCCGAGCCGTCCGCCGATCTGGGCGTCACCTCGACAGAGAGACAAATGCGGGCTGCGCAAACGGATCCGGCAACCAGACCTCGAAAAAAGCCGGCATTGCCGGCCAAGCAGCCGCGGTTGCCGAGCGGATCTTCGAGCATCAGGCAGAGCTTGGGGATCTCGCTGGTTGCGCGCAGGGAGATCCGCTTGAAAGAATGCGGCTTAAGACGTGTGAATCTTACTCGAGTTGAAAATGCACGCCCGTTTTTAAACGATCTCCCTCCCGTCGGCATCCAAAAACGCTCCGTGCAGCAAGCCATTTTCACCTGGCAGCCACTGCTCAAGGATTTCCGTGCTCATGAGGGGCCCGGCCACGCCTTTTAGAGAGAAGTTCCCCATCTCCCCTGCCCATCCTTTTGCCTGCATGTCAAACCATGGGCATTTTTTGTAAAACTCGCGACAAAAATACCTGTAAAACAGCACTTAACATTTTTTAACACTCGCTTTACATACCAGAAGCATGACGTTCACGCGCCTCTTCCATCATTTGGATGCATTGGAAAAAAGGAGATAGAAATGCACCAAGAACAGACCGTATCGCCATCCCGCCGCAATTTTCTCAAGCTCTCGGCCGTTGCCGCCGGCGCCGTGCTCGCCGGAGCCGCGCTTCCTTCATTCGCCCAGGGCGCCAAGCTCAAGAAGGTGAAGCTAGCTGACATCCCCTCTGACAACATCGAGATGGCAAAGGGCTCCGAGCTCGTCCAGAACGCCTACCGCTACCTGCTCTCGAAGATCGACACCCTGCGCGATCCCTCGCTCAAGTCCAAGGTGCGCGGCCTGTACGAGGACACCACCCCCACCTTCCTGAAAAACTGGGAAGGCAAGGGCGGCGCCGCGGCGGCATACAAGGCACTGCAGGCGCAGAACCTCATCGATCCGTCAAAGACCCCCGAGGATGCGCTCTTCCCCAAGCTTGCCGATCACGCAGGCAAGGGCCCGCAGCCGTTCTGGTCCGCCCCGGGCAGCGGCTTTTCCTCCCACCACCCGTACCCCGGCGGGCTGGCCACCCACTGCGCGGCCAACGTCGAGATCACCTTGGGCCTGCTTAGGACCTACCACGAGGTGATGGGCTACGATCCCGACTACGACACCGCGCTGGCAGGCCAGCTCCTGCACGATCTGGCCAAGCCCTACGTCTTCCAGTGGAACGCCGACGGCTCCTCGTTCAAGGAGTACACCATCGCCGGCACCGGCGCCCACCACGTCTTCTCGGTCGCAGAATCCATCGCCCGCGGCCTGCCTGCCAGGGAGATCGTCGCCCAGGCCTGCGCCCACGACCACCCGGGCACCCCGGATGACGAGAAGCAGGTGGTCGGCTGGATCAAGGCAGCCGCCGTGTTCGCAAACGTCAACCCCGCCGCGATCGGCCTGCTCTCAGGCGATGGCGAGCAACTGCCCGCCCCGCTTGCCCAGGAGGGCTTCATCGTCCACCTGGGCGATCACGACTGGGTCCTAAGCTCCCCTGCCGCGGCCTCCTGCGTCAATGCCTTGAAGGAAGTGGCGCAAAAGGATCTCGGTTTTGACCAGAAGATGCTCGAGGGCGAGAAGTTCAACGCCCTGCGCAACTACGTGGGCTCCCAGTACAGCTTCATGAGGCTCAATCACGACATCACGATGGGCGATCCGCACGAGATGGCCCTGAAGGCCGTGCGCAGCGTCATCGCCTGACCAAACCTCGCATAAGGCACGCGATCCCCTAAGAGGGGATCGCAATTTGAGATTCAAAGGAGACATATCATGGGTTCGCTTTCAATCTGGCACTGGCTCATCGTGCTGCTCGTCGTCGCGATGGTCTTCGGGACCTCCAAGCTCAAGAACCTCGGCAAGGATCTGGGCGCCGCGGTAAAGGGCTTCCGCGAGGGATCTGAGGAGGCTTCAAGGGAGGAGCCTTCTCTCAAGTCCCTCAAGGTCCCCTCTGAAGGGGCGCAGAAGGAGAAGGCCTGATGTTCGGGGTGAGCCTGCCAGAGCTCCTGGTGATCCTCGCCATCGCGCTCATCATCATGGGCCCGGCCGATCTGGTGCGCCTGTGCTCAAGCGCAGGACGCAAGGTGCGTCAGATCCGCTCGGCTATCGACTCCTTAAGGCGCAGCGCCGAGGAATGCGAAAGGCAGATCCTGGATGAGGCCGGCAACGCGGCGAAGGGGCCTGCCGATGCCGCATCCTCCGTCTCAAAGGCCGTCTCTCTTGCCGCAAGGCAAGGCAGGGGGCGCTAGATGGAAGGCATGGCGCTGCTCTCCGAGCTCAAGGCGCTCAGGCGCTGCTTCATCCGCTGTGTCGTGGGCTTTCTAATCGCCATCGCCGCGCTCGCGCCTTTTTCAAAGGAGATCTTCCACGCCGTCGCGCTGCCGCTGCTCTCCGCCCTGCCTCCCGGGCAGGCGCTCATGAGCGTCGGCGTCATCGCGCCGGTGATGGCCCCGCTCAAGGTGCTCTGCTTTGCCGCGGCCTTCGCAAGCCTGCCAAACACGCTCTTCCAGCTCTGGTCCTTCTCCGCCCCCGGGCTCTACCGCTCGGAAAAGCGCAAGGCCGCGCTCTTCGTGCTCTGCACGCTCGCCCTCGCAGTAGCCGGCGCCTGCTACTGCTACTTCGCGGTGCTCGGGCTCGTGCTCGGGTTCATCGCCTCCCAGGCCCCCGGCTTCATAAGCTTCGCCCCCGACGTCTCGGCCTACCTCGACTTCGTGCTGCGCATGGTCCTCGCCTTCGCCCTGGCTTTTGAGACCCCCGCGGCCGTGGTGCTCCTGGCCAAGACAGGAGCCGTGGGGCTTGCAAGGCTCAAGAAGTCGCGGCGCGTCGTCATCATCGGCGCCTTCGCGCTCGCAGCCGTGCTCACGCCGCCTGACGTGCTCTCGCAGCTGCTGCTCGCGCTCCCGCTGTGCCTGCTCTACGAGGCAAGCCTCATCCTGGCTTCGCTGGCCTGCCGCTCAAGGAAAGGGGCTGGGGCCGAGGCGGCCTGATCCTGCACTGCATTGCCTTTTAAACCGTCCTGCCATGGCAAGACTTTGATGCGATCGGCACTATCGCGCGGCCTTACCAAAGTACAATTGGGGCATTGGCTTACAGGAGGGATCATGATCCGCAAAATCCTTGCCGCGCTGCCTTTGGCGGCGCTCGCATCAGGCGCGTACGCCGCGCAGGGGCTTTCAATTGAGCGCGTGCTCGAGGACGGCAGCGGATTTTGCGCCGTACTCTCGCAAAAGCCCGATCCCGCGCTGGGGCCTGCCGATCTCGGCGCCTACTTCCGCGCCACGCCTGCAGGCGGCAGCGCCGAGAGCGCCATCCCGGTGCTCTCGGGGCGCAGGATCTGCTTTGCAGGATTGAAGCACGGCACGCGCTACACCATCACCGTGCGCAAGGGCCTAAAGTACGGCAGCGGCGAGGTGCTAGACCGCGATCTCAAGGCCAGCGCCCTCATCCCCGACGCCAAGAGCGCGGTCTTCCTCGAGCGCGGGCAGGTGCTCTCGCGCACATTGAGCAACCGCAAGATCCTCATCTCGGCCGTCAACAGCCCGGATCTCGATGCGTACGTCTACCGCATCCCCTCATCGGACCTCCTGGCCTCAGAGGCGCTCTCGCTCACCTCCGACTCGCTTCCCTCCTACCAGGTCGCAGGCCTCCTGCGCTCCCACGCCCAGCTCCTTGGCAAGACCCAGGTGCAGTTCCCCAAGGCGCGCAACGAGCGCGTGACCGCGCAGCTCGATCTCGACAAGGCCGCGGGCTCGGAGCTTGGCGACGGGGTCTACCTCGTCATCGCCTGCGATCCGCGCTCGCGCTTTGACGGCTACGATCCCGCCGCCTTCTACGAAAACGACCGCTTGTGGCTCTCGCGCATCGTCATGCTCACCGATTTGGGCGTGAGCGCCTACCGCGCCGAGAACGGCATCGCCGTCGCGGTGCGCTCGCTCAAGGGCGCCAACCCCACCGCCGCGGCCAACGTAACGCTGCTCTCCAAGTCAAACGACGCCCTCGCAACCGCGGTGACCGACGCCTCAGGCTATGCCCAGTTCAACAAGGACGCCGTCTCAGGCAGGGGCGCGATGGCCCCGGCCGCGGTGGCCGTGACCTCAGGCCAGGACGCCTTCGTGCTGAGCCTCGACGGCGATGGCCTTGCGCTCAAGGACGCCAAGTCCACCCGCCCCGCGCACGAGGGCACGAGCCTTCAGGCCTGCGCCTGGACCTCGCGCGGGATCTACCGCCCCGGCGAGACCGTGCACTACACCGCCCTCGTGCGCAACAAGGATCTCACGGCCACCGATCTCAAGGCGCTCACGCTGCGCATCTCAAGGCCTGACGGCACCGCCGTCAAGTCGCTCACGCTCGATGCCAGGGGAGCCGGGTTCTTCGAGGGCGAGTACCGCCTGCCCGAGGAGGGCGAGCGCGGGGCCTGGACCTTCACGCTGCGCGCAGGCGAGCACGCCGACATCGCCCACACCACGGTGATCACGGCAGACTTCGTGCCGGCCTCGCTCGAGGCCGAGATCAAGGACAGCGGCGATCTAAAGGCGGGGCAGGACGCCTCCTTCACCGTATCCACGCGCTACAGCTACGGCGCCCCCGGCGCCGGGTCCCAGGTCTCGGGCATGCTCACGCTCGCCCCCGATCCCCACCCGTTCGAGCACTTCAAGGACTACTCATTCGGCCCTGATCCCGTGCTCTACTCAGAGCTCACCGCCGCAGAGCCCTTCGATCCCGTCGAGGCAGGACCTGACGGCGCAGCCACTTTCAGCGCAAGGCTTCCCAGCGTCCCCTACGCCCAGAAGGCGACCTTGGCGGCCAACGCGTTCGCCCAGGGATCCGAGATAAACGCAAGCCGCGCCTTCAAGGTGCTGCCTGACATCCCGCTCCTGGGCTTCAAGAGCGTGGACGGCGGCTTCGAGGCCGTGATCTGCAAGGACGGCAGGGCCGTGCAAGGCAGCGCCACCTACGCCATCTACAAGGTCGATGCCGACTACCAGTACGTCTTCGACCGCGGGGAGTGGAAGTACCTGAGGACCGAGCGCTTCACCCCGGTGCTCGCCGGCACCTTGAAGTCCGAGGATGGCAAGGCCGCGCAGGTCAAGGCAGATCTCAAGGACGGCTCCTACGTCGCAAGGCTCGAGTCAGGCGGCGCTACCACGTCAGCGAGGTTCTTCAAGGGCAGCGAGGCCTCGGAGGAGGCCTGCTCGCCTGAGACATTCACCGTCGCCTCCGACAAGGACTCCTACGCCCCCGACGAGCGCGTGACCCTCACCTTCGAGGCGCGCGAGGACGGCGGGGCCGATCTGGTGGTCGGCTCGCGCGAGATCAAGCTCATGCGCCGCTACGACGTGCACAAGGGCACCAACCAGATAAGCTTCCGCATCCCCAAGGACGCGACGGTCGCCGAGCGCGCGCTCATAACGCTGACCGCGCCTGAAGGCACTTCGGCCCAGGGGCCGCGCGCCATGGGGCTCGCTCTCCTCAAGGTCAGCTCCCAGGACAAGGTGCTGGGCACCGCCCTGAGGAGCCCGCTCTCCGTCAAGCCCGGCGCGACGCTTGAGGCCGAGCTTGACGTCCAGGGCGCCTCGGAGGGCGCCATGTACCAGGCCGCGCTGGTGGACACCGGCGTGCTCGCCCTCACCTCCTACCAGGCGCCCTCGCCTGAGCACGAGTTTGCAAAGCCCATAGCCTACGGGATCAGGGCCTACGACCGCTACGGCGCGCTGCTGCACGCCTTCGCCCCGCAGGGCCAGGGCCACGGCGAGATGGGCTCGGCGCTCATGAAGGCCGCCTCCTCGCCCCAGGCGCTCTCGGCGCTGCGCGGCAGGATAGTCGCGCTCTACACAGGCGTTGCCAGGATTGAGAATGGCAAGGCCACCCTCTGCTTCAAGATCCCCGAGAACTTCCAGGGCGGAGTGAGGCTCATGGCCGTGGCCGCCGACGGCAAGGCCATGGGCTCGGCCTCCTCAGACATCCTCGTGCGCGACGACGCCGCGCCCTCGGTCTCGCTGCCTGCGATCATGCACGAGGGCGATCTGCTCGACGGCTCGGTGAACGTCCAGAACACCTCTGGCAAGGGCGGGCAGAGGCTGAGCCTTGAGGCCAAGTGCTCAGGCGCCATCGAGTGCGCCGAGGCCAGGGCCGATCTCGACCTTGCAGAAGGCCAGATGTCCTCAGCTCCCCTCAAGGTCCGCGCGCGCTCCGAGGGCACTGGCAAGGTGGCGCTCTGTCTCAAGGGCTCCGGGCTTGACATAAGCCGCGAGTACAGCGTCCACGTGCTCTCCTCGGATCCCATGGTGCTCTCCTCGGCCACCGCCTACTTAAAGGAAGGCGAGTCCAAGCGCCTATCCCCCAGGCCCGCGCTTGAGGGCATCGCCAAGGCCGAGCTCGCCCGCGGGCTCATCCCCGGAGGCACCCGCTCCGATCTTCTTAAGAAGATCAAGGAGTCAGGCTACGTCCCGCCTGCGGATCTGCCCAGCGTGGTCATGGCGCTCTCCGATCTGCCGCGCGACGACGCGGCCGCCTCCGCCCAGGTGCAGGATCTGGTCTCGCGCCTCGAGTCGCGCGCCGGCACCGGCTCCGCCTTCAGCGATCCAGCGCTCGACGCGCTGACCGCCGCGGCGCTCCTCAGGGCGCGCCAGGCCGGCTTTGACGTGAGCGACGAGCTGTGCGACCGCCTCGTGTTGGATCTCAAGCGCGGCACCGGTGCCAAGGATCCCTCGGGGCCCCTGAGCATGCTGGCGCTCTCCGTGGTGCGCGAGGGCGATCTCTCGGACCTGCGCTACTCGTTTGACAACAACCTCAAGCCCTCGCCGCTCTCATGCGCGGCCTACGCCTTGGCCTTCCACGGCTACGGCGACGACGATCGCGCCTTCGAAGCCTTGAGGATGGGTTTCAAGTCGCTCGACATAATCGACATGCTGTACGACGCGCTTTACCGCGCCACGACCACCGATCAGGCGCTCAAGGCCTTCAACGCGCTCTCAAGCTTCGAGCCCACGCTGCTCTCAAGCCCGCAGTACGACCGCGCCGCGCTCATCGCGGCATCCGTGCTCACGCGCAACCCCTCGTTCATAGCCGGGGCCGATCTCTCCTCCTTCAGCATCCCCGATCTGAGGACCATGGCCGTGCTCGCCCGCGCCTCAGAGGCCTCGGCGTCGGGCAAGCCCTCCATCACCGAGGTGAAGGTGGGCACTGACGGCTCGTACGAGGCCGAAAACCGCGGCAAAGGCGGGGCGTTTTATACGCTAAGCGCCTACGGGACCCCGAAGAAGGGCGCGGCGCTTTCAAAATCCGTGAGCGCCAGGCTTGGCTTCTACGATGTCTCAGACCAGTCGGCCCCTGCCCTTGCAAGTTCGCTCAAGCGCGGCGCGCCTGCCATGATGCTGCTGACCGTCAAGCGCGCCGTGCCGCATGGGGCGCAGGTTATCGTGCGCTTTGGCCTGCCCGCGGGCTTCAGCTTCGTCAGCACCGTGGCTCCCGACGGGACGCTCGGCAAGGCCTCAGGTGTCATCGACTGCCAAGCCCTGTCGGGCGACAGCGGCGTGGTGCTCAAGGCCTGGCCCTCCTCCACCGACTTCAAGCTCGCGATCCTCGTCCGCCCGCAGTTCCCCGGCACCATCAAGGTGCCTGCGGCAACCTACGACGAGGCCGGGGCGCTCTCCTCGCAGTTAATCCGCGAGAGCTCCGAGGTGCAGGTGAAGGACGCCGCGGCGCCGAAGGCGCAATAGAAAAGACCATCGCGGCAATGGGAAGGCCGCACAGCCTCTTTGACTGCGCGGCGGCCATTTTTGTGCCTATGCCAACGAACAACGCTTATAAACTCAAACTTTGTTGTTGATAATGAGTTGACGGGCTTGGATCTAAATCGGCATTAAATTGTTGACCAGAATCTCATTCTACAAGAATAAACTTGCCTTATAGTAACTCTACTTTTGCATTTCAGACAATATGAAGCGACCCCACTGATGCAAGAATCGTGGATTTACCCTTAAAATGTTCGTGAAATCAACAAATGCGGGAATTACCGCATGCAAGAGG
>CACYPI010000043.1 GCA_902776275.1 uncultured Aeromonadales bacterium | reverse complement strand
ACATGCGTCAGAGTGTAACAAACCCCATGGTCAAATTGGGATCGCCGGAACTCAAACCTTCTGGTCAAATTCTGAACAAATCAAGATGTCTTTGACAAGAGCTCATGGCTGAATTCGGAGTCGGTCGATCCTCAATCCGCGAGGCTTTGACAATGCTCGCACGCATGGGGCTCATTGAAGTCCGTCCAGGCCAGCGAGCAAAAGTTCGCAAGCCGACCGTCAAACCGATTCTAGGTGCCATGAGCGAAACCATGAAAATCTACATGGGTTCGAAGGAAGGCTATCAGGAGCTGTCGGAGTTCCGCAATTTGTTTGAATGCATGATTGTCAGAGAGGTGAGCAAGCGAATAAAGAAAGAACAGCTTATTTGGATGGAAAACTCCATTAAAGAGCAAGAGCAAGCCGTTGACGATATTAAGATGTTCGCAGAGCTTGATGTTGCATTTCATCGTTATTTAAGCGAATGCCTGAACAATACTCTTTTGGAAAGTTTTAGCGAGTCTATGACCGACTGGCTTCTTGACCAGCGAAAAAAATCTTTGCAAGCCCCTAACCAATTACAGAATGCTTTGCTTGACCACAAGTCAATATATGCTGGGTTAAAAAAACATGACCCAGACAAAGCAGAAAAAGCAATGCGAGAACATCTATACAGAGTAGAACAAGCCTATTCGAGTGTTGTCAGTTTTAAAAAATAAATTTAACCGATAAACAAACATCTAGGAGATATATATGAGATTTAAAGTTACAACAATAGCCGTGCTCGCGACCGTAATAATAGGCCTAAGCTCCACAGCAAATGCTGCAAAGGTCACACTGAAGCTCGGAAATAACGCAGCCCCAAATCATGTCTACAATGTAATTTCAAATATGTACGCAAAAGCTGTGGCTGAAGCGAGCAAAAACGAAATAGAAATTAAGGTTTTCCCAGCGGATCAACTTGGTAATCAGCGCCAGCTTGTGGAAGGAGCACAGCTCGGTACGACTGACATGGTATTAACGTCCGATTCTATGCTTTCAAACTTCATACCGGAATTTTCAGTCTTAAACCTGCCGTTTATCTTCAGGGATATAGATCACGTCGGAAAAGTAATGGACGGTCCTGTTGGAGACCACTTTAAGGAAGTTGCCAACAAGAAAGGCTTGGTGGTGCTCGGCTGGTGGGAAAACGGCTTCAGATCGATAACCAATTCAAAGCATCCCATCAACACTGTTTCTGACCTAAAAGGCCTCAAGCTCAGGGTCAGTCCTGGTAAGCTTGCGGTTACGACATTCAAGACCTTCGGCGCTCTCGCCACCCCGATGGCTACGGGAGAAGTGTATTCGGCCCTGCAACTGGGGACGATCGATGGCCAGGAAAATTCCGCCAGCTTCGTGCTTGGTCAGAAATATTACGAAGTCCAGAAATATCTGTCCATCACCCGTCATCAGCACAATGTCGAACCTCTAGTGATCAGCAAGCTTGTTTACAAGAAGCTTACTCCTGAACAGCAAAAAGTTCTCCAGGATGAAGCGAAGAAATTAACTCCAAAAGCTCGTGAGCTAGTTATTGAGTCTGATGACAAGATAATTGCCGAACTCAAGAAGCATATGGAAGTAAATGAAGTAAAGGACACGTCGACGTTCTTCAATGCTTCAAAGCCGATTTATGAAAAATACGAAAGCCAATATGGTGAAATTATCAAGAAGATTGTAGAGACAAAGTAATTATAGAGACACTAGCTAAGCGTCGCAAGGCGCTTAGCTATTTAAGTAGACTTAAAGGAGGTTTCAGCTTTGATTCATTCTGATTTAAATAATTCGTTGTTTCTAAAAACAATGAATAAAGTTCTCAAAGCTGCTTCTATGATTTTTTTTACGGGGATGGCCCTGTGCGTGCTGTTTCAGGTTATCTCAAGATATGTTCTAAGCATGCCTCTGCCTTGGACCGAGGAAGCAGCAAGGTATTTCTTTATTTGGGCAACTTTTTTAGGGGCTGCAGTTGCTTTTGCAACAAATGAACATTTGAGCGTGAAAGTTCTGCTCTCCAATCTTCCAAATGACCATCTCCGTGGTCTTATTGCCTTAACTGGGGATTTGTGCTGTTTATGTTTTCTCGGCACGTTTGTGTTCGATGGTTTGAACCTGACGATGACGATCTTCGAGGTTGGCCAGACGCCCCCTTCCATGGACTTCTTACAGATGGGGTGGGTCTATCTGGCTATCCCTTTAGGTAGTGCACTGATGATTTTAAATATCATCCCATATGCTCTTAACCATCTTGAAATGATGTTGAAAGGTGAAGAAAAAACAAGCAACCCTTCTCAGGAGAAAGTCTGATGAGCACAGCTGTTTTGTTTGTAGTTTTTTTTGGATTGCTATTAATTGGAGTTCCGATTGCAATAAGCTTGGGCCTTTCGGCAATGATTGCGCTCTTGGCCTTTACCGATACTCCTTTAATGGTTCTGGTCCAAAAAACTTTCAGCGGAATTGATTCATTTACTCTTCTTGCTATTCCGCTATTCATTTTGTCTGGGAATGTCATGTCAGCTGGCGGCGTCTCCCAGAGGTTGGTCAATTTTGCAAGCTGCCTTTTCGGACATTACCGCGGAGGCTTGGCCCAGGTGTTGACTGCTGCCTGCACATTTTTCGGTGCGATCTCTGGTTCTGCTCCTGCAACTGCTGCAGCTATCGGCTCTGTCATGATTAAGCCAATGGTTAAGAAGGGGTATCCGGTTAAATTCGCCGCCGCCTGCACCGCCGCAAGTGGCGTAATAGGACTGCTCATTCCCCCTAGCGTGACCATGGTTGTCTATGGAGTTATATCTGGAGCTTCGATTGGCAAGCTTTTCCTAGGTGGAATTATTCCTGGAATAATTATGAGCGCTGTGATCATGACTACCAATTACTTCATTGCAAAGAAGCTCAACCTTGGAAGAGAAAAGAAAGCAACCTTTAAGGAATCGTCAGTTTCGTTCAAAAAAGCGTTTTGGGCGATTTTAATGCCGGTCATCATCTTGGGTGGCATCTATGGCGGAATTTTTACTCCAACTGAGTCAGCGATCGTCGCATCTGTATATGGCATCTTGGTTGGCAAGTTCATTTACAAAGAACTTAACTTTAAGGAACTAGTCAGGCAAATTGGCGCTACGACCAGTAGCTCTGCAACCTTGATGTTCCTAGTGGCTACAGCACAGTGCTTCAGTTATTTCATGGCATCAGAGGAAATTCCTGAGTCCATAGCAAGGGGGCTGCTCACGCTGTCGTCTAATCCGACTGTTGTGCTCTGCCTTATCTGTATTGTTCTTTTAATTGTTGGTACTTTTCTTGACAATGTGATAGCCATCCTTCTATTGGCTCCGATCTTTGCCCCAGTTATAACGTCGCTGGGCATAGATCCGGTTTATTTTGGCATCATCATGGTGATCACCTTAGCAATCGGGCAGATAACTCCTCCAGTAGGAACGACATTATTTGTCGCGTGCAATATTTCAGGCTTGAGCCTTGAAAAACTAACTAGCGGGGTCTGGGCATATCTGCTGATGATGATGCTCCCTATTGTTTTAATCATTGCTTTTCCTTCGATTGTGATGCTTATTCCGAACATGATGTGACCTATTTATTGAGGTAGATATTATGAAGACATTTAAAATCGCTGTTCTTCCTGGTGACGGCATTGGAAATGAGATAGTTCCGCCTGCTGCTGATTTGTGCATGGATGTAGCGAAGAAAACTGGCGGTTTTACACTTGACATGACTAACATCGAAGCTGGTGCTGCATTGTACGCGCGCACTGGAGTTTCCTTCCCGGAGGAATCGTTCCAGGTGTGCAAGCAGTCTGACGCCATATTGCTCGGTGCAATGGGATTGCCTTCGGTCAGGAATCCCGATGGAAGGGAAATTGCCCCTCAGCTTGAGTTAAGGGAGAGGCTGCAGCTGTATGCGGGTGTTCGTCCGGTCAAGGCTTACAAAGGAGTGCCGCCGGTTCTTGCCAATTCGAAATTTGCTGAAACTAATTTCGTAATGGTCCGTGAATCGACCGAAGGCCTATTTGCTTTCAGGACCAATGGAATCATCGAGAATGACGAGACTGCGCGCGAGGTTATGCAATTGACCCGTAAGGGTTTAAAACGTGTTTATGACTTCAGTTTCAAGCTTGCCCAGAGTCGTAAGAAGAGGGGCTTCCAGGGCAAGCTGACCTTGGTTGATAAAGCCAATGTCTTCCGCTCCTTCAAGTGGGCACGCGGCGTCTTTGATGAAGAGGCGAAAAACTATCAGGACATCAAGACCGAATACTGCTACGTCGATGCCATGGCCATGAATCTTGTCAAGAATCCTTGGCGCTATGACGTGATGGTCATGGAGAACATGTTCGGTGACATCCTCTCTGATCTCGGCGCTGGCATCATGGGCGGCCTTGGCATGGCTCCGTCTGCCGACATTGGCGATGAGAACGCCGTTTTTCAGCCTTGCCATGGCAGTGCGCCGGATATCGCAGGACAAAACAAGGCCAATCCTATCGCGACTTTTCTCTCTGCTGCGATGATGCTCGACTGGTTGGGCGAGCGCGACAATGTTCCGCAGGCTCTTCAGGCAGGGAAAATGATCGAGAAGGCGGTTGAACAAGCGCTGGAAAAGAAGGTCGTACGTCCTCAGGAATTTGGCGGAGACTCTGGAACCACACAGATAACTGAAGGGATTAGAAACGAGCTTGCCAAGCTATAACTTTTGAAAAAAGCGTTATCCTTGCTTAAGGACTAGACTTTCCTAAGAGTGAAAGATATGGTTATAAGAGCAAAAGACCGCCAGCAATCAAAATCGGTACGATTTGGCGGCAAGGGTCTTGTTACTATGTTGCCGATCATCTCGGCGGGATCTGATCTTTTTCATAATGCTGCCAGCGTTTACAGTGAAGTATTATTAAAGCAAGGGGAATCTTTCGGAGTTCATTCACACATATCGAACTTTGAAATCCTCTTTTTTCTCGAAGGTATTGCAAATTATTACGATGATGATAAAGAATACCAAGTTTCACCTGGAGACGTTTGCGTATGCGAAAAAGGCCACAGCCATGGAGTTGAGAATGCCTCTTCTCAAATGGTTCGTTATATCGCTTTGGTACTAAACCCAAATGATTCCGATTGTAAGTAACGTTTAGAAAACCATTCATGTTTTCGGCTTCTGATTCAAGGCCCGCCATATGAGATGCTTTGTTCAGAAGCCTTTTGTTTTTTGCAAAAGATATAGCAGGAGCTGTTTTGAAATTTTTTTAAAACCTAGGCTTTGCTGCCTCTGCATCTCCCTATCATCTTTGCTTTGTCTCAGTCCTACCTTGAAGCGCGCCAGTGCACTCTACCGTATTTTGATAGTGAGCAATTGTCGCAGCGCCTTAACAGCCGGTCCTGATTGTCTTAAACTTTAAAAAATCCATAAAAATTGGTACCGGTATCATATGTTCGATGACGAAGACGACGACCTGTCAGCGAGGATCGATCTGACCCCGCTGGTCGATGTCATATTCATGCTCGTCATCTTCTTCATCATGACGGCAAGCTTCGATCTGCCAGTGCTTGAGATGCAGCTTCCCGCGGCAGGCGGGAGCGCCGAATCCCAGGAGCGGAACCGCGTGAAGGTCGTGGTGGACGCTCAAGGCGGGATCCGCATGGGGTCCGGCGATGCGACCATGGACGACATCTCCTCCGCGCTCTCAGAAGGCAGGGAAGCGGTGCTCGAGGTCGTCATCGACAAGCGCGCCCCCTCCGGGATCCTGGTGCAGATGGCCGATCTTGCGCGCAAGGACGCAGGCGGCAGGATCCTCATCGCCGTGCAGGGCGGCGGCGCGGCATCGCCGGAATCCGATGGTGCCAAGTGAGGATCTGATCTCAAGGGCCGCAGGCCTTGCCGCGGCCGTTGCCGCCTTGTCGGCGGCGCTCCTGGCCCCGCCGCCTGCAAATCCCCGGCTCTCTTCGCCCACAGGCGGCGTGATAAGCGCGATGGTAGTGCGAGACGGGGCAGGGCAGGCGGCGCGAGCAGCCAGGACAGGCAAGGCGCAGGAGCCCCTTGCGCAGAACACCGGGGCTTCCCGGCAGGACGTCCAGCAAAAGCCGGCGGAGCCCAGGGGTGAGCCGAAGAGCATCGAGGCCGCGCCTGCCCTGCCTGAGCCTCCGAAGCCCAGGCCGGCCGCAGTTTCAGAGGCAAAGCCCCGGGAGGCTGCAAGAGCCCCGGATGCATCGCCTTCGTCCGCCAGGGAAAAGCCCGTTTCAAGCAAGCTAGGGCCTGAGATGGCAAAGCCCAGGGTCCAGCCTGCCAGGAAGGACCGCCCCTCGAGGAGGGACGCCGCAAACCGCCCTGCCGCAAAGCCTGATCCAGTGAAGGCGGGCAGGCCGGCATCGCGCCCGGCGGCGCCTTGCCAAGAGGCATGGGAGCCCATGCCTCCGGCAGGAGGCGAAGGTCCGGGCGCTGACAGGGTTCCATCAAGGTCGGAGGGGCCTGCGGGCAGGCCGTCTGGCGCGCAGGCGCAGGCCATGGCCCGGAAGGTCAGGGCCGAGCTTTCGCGTAGCCTGTCCTATCCCAGGGCCGCTCAGAGGCGCGGGATCGAGGGTGCCGTGATCGTGCGCTTTGAGATAAGGGGCGGAAGGGTTGCCTCATCTTCGGTCATCAGGGGATCGGGCAGCCCGATCCTAGACGATGACGCCGCAAGGCTTGCCGCCAGGATGACGGGATTCAGGGCGGGAAGCGGCGGGGATCTCTCGCTTGAGATCCCCGTGGAGTACCGGCTTGAGTGATCAGAACGACGCGCTAGCGGTGATGGAGGCGAAGCGCCCCGGCTCCTCGATGAGAGCGGAGGTGCGGTAGCGGGCGTCGAGCAGGTTTTCGAGGTTGAGCGACACCTTGTACTGCTGCTCGGAGCCGAACGCGGCGGTGAACGCCATGTTGGCGGTCACGTAGCCTGCCAGATCGTTGTCCTGCACGTACGAGGTGCCGGGCATGCGCTTGTCATCGTAGATTCCCTTGCTGGCAAAGCGCGCGAAGAAATCGGCGCCAAGCGCCACCCCGGACATCTCCCCGGAGAGCCTGGCGCCGGCGCGGCCGCTGAACTTCGGCGTGCCGGTGTCGGTGGTCACGGTGCGGCCGGTCTTGAACTCGCGGTTCATCAGCGTGAGCGAGGCGTAGGGCTCTGCAAATCCCGCCTTTACCGCAAGCGACAGCTCAAGGCCGTAGGTCTCGGCCTCGTTGATGTTCTGGTAGGTGTAGTAGAGGCTCCTGCCCGATCCCACGGCCTTGGAGGCGATGTAGTCGTCCGCGTGCGAGTAGAACAGCGCCGCGTCGGCGGTGAGCACGTCGCCCATGTAGCGGAATCCAATCTCGTAATTGTTGGTCTTCTCGGGCTTGAGCGCGCTGTTGCCGCGCTGGGTCTCAAGCTCGGTGGTGGTCAGGAAGAGCTCCTGGATGCTCGGGGCGCGGAAGCCCTGGGACCAGGATGCGCGAAATGCGGTTCTGGAGTTTGGCTGCCAGACGAGCGAAGCGCTTCCCACGGTGCGCGTGAAAGTCGAGCTTCCGGGGTTGCTGTCGGGGGTGTAGGCCTGGTAGTTCGAGCGGGTGCAGCCGCCGCCGTCCACGATGCGGTTCCAGCGCGTGCCGGCGCTCAAGGTCAGCGTGTCGGTAAGGTGTGCGTGCATGAGCGCGAACAGGGCGTTCTGGCGGCTGTAGTAGTCGCGGTCAGTGGCGCGGTAGTTCAAGGTGTACGGTCCCACGCGCGGCAGCGTCATCGAGATGTCGCTTGCGGTGTCCGAGTCGAGCGTGGTGTAGGAGACGTCGTAGCCTGCGGTGAGGTCGATGAGATCGCCAAAATGCATGTCGGCCTGCAGCGTGCCGCCAACGGTCTTCTGCTCATTTTGGATGTCAAAGACGAGCGGGCTTTTTGGCGCGTAGGGCGATGCGGAGTGGATTGGGATCGCGGGGACGAACTCCTTGTCCATGCCCTGGGAGTAGGCCTCAATTGAGATCTTGTCGACAAAGGATCCAAGGTTGCGAAGTTCTCCGGATAGGCTGTGTTTGATCCTCTTCCACTGCGGGATGTGCGCGGTGAAGTCCCGGTAGGACTCGTCGGAGACCGTCGTTGCGGTGCGGGCGGCGCTGTCTATGAACTCGTACTTGTAGCCGATGGTTGAGTCGGCGGTCGGATCGAACTTGAAGTCGGCGTTGGCGCCCTTGGAGTGGCCGGAGGTCGAGTCAAGGCGCTCGTGGCCCTTTAGGTACATGTCCCCGAGATCGCTGCCAAAGCCGCCCAAGGCGTAGCGGAAGCGCCCGACGGTGCCCGAGGCGTTGGCGTAGAGCGTGATCCCCTCGTGGGAGCCGTCAAAGGTGGCTCCGGCCTCGGCCGCGAAGGGCTTCTTCGAGGCCTGCTTGGTGATGGCGTTGACCATGCCGCCCATGGCGTCCGAGCCGTAGAGCAGCGAGGCCGGGCCCCTCACCACCTCGATGCGGTCGATGAAGTAGGGGTTCACGAGCAGCGGGGCGCCGGACATGGTCTTCTGGTCGGACACCCTGTCGCCATCGACGGCAAACAGCGTGCGCCCTGGCTCCTCGCCGCGGATTGACACGCGCCGAAAGAGCGGGGTGCCGTCGTCTATGATCCTGATCCCCGGAACGTCGCGCAGCGCCGCGGCGATGCCGGTGGGCGCCTCCTTGGCAACGTCCGGGCCCTGCACCGTGCTCACGGACGAGTCGGCGTCGAGCAGCCTCTGGGCCGAGCGCGAGGCGCTGACCACCAGCGGATCGGCTGTCAGCACGTCGGCAGCCATGGCCTGGACTGACGCCACTGCCGCGGCGAGGGCTGAAATCTTGAGGGAAGTGCGCATTTGATTCTCCTTTTTTATTTTCAACAGCGCGTTGCGCTCTTCAGGGCGCGGGGATTAGGCGCGATGCCGTCGCGCCGGCGGCGCTTGGCGTGGCTTTGAGATCCTGACTTGTCGCGCGGCCGTCTTGCAGCGTGACGAGGCAGTCGAATCCATCAGGCAGGGCCTCGTCGTGTATCGAGGCGATGACGCCCTTTCGCGTGGAGGTGATTGCAGAGAGGATCCTGAGCGCCTGATCGGGATCGAGGGCCTCGAAGGGCTCGTCGAGGATGAGGAAGCTGCTGTTAGATCCCTTGGAGGCAAAGAGCGCCCTCGCGATGCACAAGCGCCTGGCCTCGCCACCCGAGAGGGCGCGGCCAGCCGGCCCCAGCCACTGCGAGAGGCCCTGTGGGAGCGATGCGAGGAAGCCGTCGAGCTCGACGATGGATAGAACCTTTCTTATCTCCTCGTCGGTCGCGCCGGGCCTTACCATCGTGAAGACATCCCTGACGCTTCCTGAGAAGAGCTGGGGATCCTGGAGCGTCATCGGCATGGCGGCGCGCAGGCACGAGGGGGCGATCTCCTTGAGATCGACTCCGTCTGCGGTGATCTGCCCGGACGATGGCGTGATGAAGCCCTGCATCAGCATGAAGAGCGTACTCTTTCCAGATCCCACCGGGCCGCGGACCAGGGTGTTCTCGGAGCTTGAAACGACAAGGTTCAGATCGTGCAGCGTCTCATTGTCTCCATAGCGGGTGCAGACATGGGAGAGGGAAATCTCCCCGATGGCATCAACCTTGATGCCCTCATCGAGGGAGACGGGGGAAGACGATCCCAGAGATCCAATCGATCCAGCCGCGGCCCTGACCTCGCCGAGATCAAAGAACGCGGTTGCAAGCGGGAACATAGCCTCGTAGACCGCCATCGCGGCGGTTGCGAGCATCACGTAGACCGGACCGGGCATGGTGCCGTCGAGGGCCATGTCAGAGCAGATGGTGAGGGAGAGCAGCATCGCGCCCATAGCGCCGGCCCTTGAGAGGGCGACGGCCACTCCCTCGAGCATCTCCGATGAGGCGGAGGCGCTGGCGATGCGCGATGAGAGGGCCGCGATCTTCGCCTTGAAGGAGTCGGCCTCGTTTAAAGACAGGAGATCGAGGAGGGCGCATGAGAGATCGTGGCTCTGGCTGAAAAGATCCTGGCGAAGCGGCCTTGCCGCCGCAGCGATGCGGCGCGCGGCAAGCGAGAGCAACAGGGGAATGAGGGCGCTTGAGAGCACCATCAGCATCAGAAGCGCAAGGCTGGGGATCACCCCCGCGCAGCAGGCCGCCGCCGCCCCGAAGAGCGCGCCTGCGCAGAACGCCGCGGCCATCGGCACCAGCACCTTGAGGTAGGCGTTCTCGAGCACCGCGGCGTCCTTGCGCAGCGCATGCTCCAAATAGGAGTCCTTGAACGATGCCTCCTGCCAGAAGGGCAGGGCGAGGATCTTGGAAAAGAGCATCAGGCGCAGCGAGGCGATGATCCTGAAGGCCGCGTCGTGCAGCGTGAGGCGGTCGACGTAGCGAAGGCCGGTCCTCGAGACGGCGAGGAGCCTGATGAGCGCCGAGGGGATCAGGATGTTGATGAGCACCGAGGCGGCGCCGGCCTGGGCCATCGCCGCGATGAACCATGCGGCGGTGGACATCAGGGAGATCGATGAGATGGTGGAGAGCAGGCTTGTCGCAAATCCCGCCGCGGCGCTCCAGGGCCTCGTCAGGATGAGCCTTAGGAACTCAGCCATGGGATCCCCCAACCTCGACCACGCAGTCGGCGTGCGCTATCAGATCTGGCCTGTGCGAGGCGGCGATGACGATGGCGCTGCCGCGTGACTTGAAGAGCAAATTGCACAGCGCGTCCTCGCAGCGGTGGTCGAGGCTTGCAGTGGGCTCGTCGAGGGCGATGAGGCTTGAGCGGCGCAACAGCGTGCGGGCGAAGGCGAGGAGCCTTGCCTGCCCGCCCGAGAGGCCGAGCCTGCGGTCGCCGAGCCTGAGATCGAGTCCGCCGCGCGAGGCGATGGCGTCCCAAAGTCCCACGTCCCTGAGCACGGCGATGAGCGCGTCGTCCCCAACGCCCGATCCTCCTAGAAGCAGGTTCTCCCTCACGCTTGAGGGGAAGATGTACGGGCTTTGCGGAATGAAGGTGCAAAGGGGCAGCAGCGCGCGGCAGGCATCGCCCTCAAGCGCAACCCCGCCGGCGTCGATGGTCCCGCCGCAGGGGGCGAGCAGGCCCGATGCCATGGAGAGCACCGTGCTCTTGCCGCAGCCCGATGGTCCCTTGAGGACATAGAGCCTTCCTGACTCAAAGCGCGCGGAGAACGAGGAGATCCCGATCCTGCCGTCTGGGTACTTGGCAATCACATCCTTGAACTCAAGGTAGGGGATTTTCTCAAGCTTCGGCGCCGCCACGTCCGAGGCGAGGCGTTTGCGTCCCTCCTGAAGCATCCTCGCCATGCCCAGAAGCACCCCCAGCGAGTGCATCCTCGAGTAGTAGCTCGCACCCATGGCGCGCAGCGGCATGAAGAACTCGGGCACGCACATCAGCGCGAAGAGCGCGGGAGCCGCGCCAAAGCCGTGCTCGTAGACGGCAAAGCCCAGCGCCATCGCGCAGAAGGCGATGCCGCCGGTTGCGAAGAACTCGAGGGCCAGCGCCGAGAGGAAGGCCACGCGCAGCACCTTCATCGTCTCGAGGCGCCAAAGCTCGGAACTCTTTCCTATGAGATCGTGCTCGCGGCGCTCGAGCGAGAAGATCCTGATGGTCGGGATGCTGCGCAGCGCCTCGAGGAAGAGCGAGGAGAGGCGCATGATCCCCGCCCACTGGCGCTGGTTGAGCTTCTCGGCGCCCTTGCCGATGAGGATCATGAAAACCGGAAGCAACGGCGAGGCGACGAGCAGCGCGATCGCCACCATCGGGGAGGCCAGCGCGGTGGCGCCGAGCATCACGACGGGGATGGCGATGGCGCAGCGCACTGATGCGAGGTAGTCCTTGAAGTAGGGGGTGATCTCGCCAGGCGCGTCGCTTATGAATGCGGAGACCTCAGGCCTTGCGTGTTCGGAAAAGGGCCCGCAGGCGATGAGGCAGGAGGCGATGTCCGAGCGGACGGCGCATTCGAGATCCCGCCCCATGCAGGCGGTGGCGCAGCTCCTTGCGATGTCGCAGAGGAGCTTGATTGACAGCGGCAGCAGCGCCCAGGGCAGCAGATGGAGGGACCTTCCCGATCCCTCCATCAAGACCGCGGCGGCGGCGCTGGCGCACAGGGCGTAGAAGCACGCCGAGCAGGCAGCTCCCATGGCCGAGAGCGCCATCACGGCGGCCAGGGCTTTCTTGCAGCGCTTCCCCCACGGCCTTATCGCCTCAAGCGGCTTTTCAAGGCTGCCGCCATTTTCCACCTCAGTAGCCTTCCCAGAGCTTCAGGAGGCGGTCGGCTATGACGCACAGCGCCAGCGCGCCGGCAAGACCCAGGATCCAGAACAGATAGAGCATTTGAACCTCCAATCAATGCGCGTTCGCATCGTCGGGCGAGGCGCGGCGCCACATCCTGCGGTAGGCGAAGATGGTGTAGCCAAGCGCCAGCGGCACGAAGATCACCACCGCGAACATCATGATGGTGAGGGTGAGCTGCGACGAGGTGGCGTCCCAGACGGTGAGCGAGGATGCGGGATCCCTGCTCGAGGGCATCAGGAACGGGAAGAGCGCCACGGCCGGGGTTGCGATGATGCAGGCGATGCCTACGGCGTTCTCGACGAAGGCCCTCGCGGCCCTGCCGCGCAGGGCGTGGAAGGCTCCGGCGAGGATTGCGAGCACCGCAAGGGCGGGCACGGCCATGGTCGCCGGGTGGCTTATGTAGTTTGCAAACAGCCCGTGGCTTACGCTTTCAACCTGCTTTGCAGTGATGAGGTTGAAGCTGTCCTCGGGGGCGCGGGACACGAGGCCGAGCGCGTCGAAGCTCCAGGCCCAGATCCCGCAGATCCCAAAGAGCACGAGGGCCGCGACGGCAAGGCGCGGGGACCACTTGAGGCCGCGCGAGGCGATGGGCTCCCCGGTCCTCATCGCTATCCAAAGCGATCCCTGCGTCAGGAGCATCAGGACCGAGACCAGGCCGCACAGCAGCGCGAACGGGTTTAGAAGCGGCAGCAGCGCGGTGAGGAAGGAACCCTCGTAGTGCCACCTCAGGTCGGCGTCCTGCCAGAAGGGCAGGCCCTCGAGCAGGTTGCCGAAGGCGACGCCGCAGATGAGCATCGGCACGAGCGATCCGATAAAGAGCGCGACGTCCCAGCCCTTCTGCCAGCGCTCGGACTGAATGTGGCTGCGGTAGTCGAAGGCCAGCGGGCGCATCCAAATAGTGAAGAGGAGCAGCAGCATCGCCCAGTAGAGGCCCGAGAAGGCCGCCGAGTAGATCTCGGGCCACGCGGCGAAGATGGCGCCGCCTGCGGTGATGAGCCAGACTTGGTTGCCGTCCCAGTGCGGGGCGATGGTGCTTAAGATCGCGCCGCGCTCCTTCAGGCTGCGTCCTGCGCGCAGCGAGAGCACGGACACTGCCATGTCGGTGCCCGAGGTTAGCGCGAAGCCGATGAGGAGCACTCCGATGAGCACCCACCAGATGACTTTCAAGGTGTCGTAATCAAGCATTTGCTTCACCTGCCCTAATGATTTTGCGCGGATCTGGAGAGAGCTCGGGGCCTTTCCTCACTGTCCTGACCATCAGCGTGGCCATGATGACCAGCAGCACCGTGTAGATGGCGACGAAAAGCCCAAGCGAGATGGCGACGTCGGTGGTGCTCAGAGTTGAGGTGGCCGCGAAGGTCGGCAGCACGTCCTGGATGGCCCAGGGCTGCCTTCCGACCTCGGCCAAAAGCCAGCCTGCCTCGGAGGCGAGGTAGGGCAGCGCGATGGCCAGAACCAGGATCTTGAGCAGCCAGCGGCGCTTTAGGAGGTCCTTCTTGTACCAATGGAAGAAGGCTGCGAGCGCGGCGAGGAGCCCGATGAGGCCCATGAGGCCTATCATGGCGCGGAATGAGTAGAAGCTCACCCACACCGAGGGCACGCTGCCGCGCGCGGCAGCCCTGATCTCGTCGTCGGCCGGGGCCTGAGGGTTCTTGGAGTAGCGCTCAAGCAGCATGCCGTAGCCCAGATCCTTGCGGTGCTCCTCGAAGGCTGCGCGATCCTCGTTCGTGGCGCTGCCCGAGCGGATCTTGGAGAGGGCGGCAAGCGCCTGCGCGCCGCTCCTGACGCGATCCTCGTTCCTTGAGACTATGTCGATGAGCCCGGGGACCTTGGTGTCGAGGCTGTGGGTTGCCAGAAGCCCGAAGAGCCAGGGCACGTCGATGGAGAAGCGCCTTTGCATCTTCTCCTCGTCGGGGATGGCGATGGCCGCCCATGAGGCGGGAGCCTCCTGGGTCTCGTACTCGGCCTCCATGGCCGCAAGCTTGGCTGGCTGGTGGGCGGTGATCTCAAGCCCTGCCTGATCGCCAGAGAGCCCGCCTGCGCCCAGGGCGCAGAAGGTGAAGACGATGCCGATGGTCATCGAGCGCTTGGCAAACTCGAGGCAGCGGTCCTTTAACATGTACCAGGCGGAGACTCCAATGACGAACATGCCGCCCACCACGTAGCCTGCGCACAGCGTGTGGATGAACTTGACCTGCGCCACCGGCGAGAACACCAGCCCCCACCAGTCGGTCATCTCCATGCGCATGTGCTCGGGGGAGAACTGCGAGAACTCTGGGTACTGCATCCAGGCGTTGGCGATGAGGATCCACATCGCCGAGAGGTTGGAGCCCAGCGCGGTGAGGATGGTCACGGCGAGGTGGCCCTTCTTTGAGAAGCGGTTCCACCCGGTGAAGAACAGCCCGATGAAGGTCGACTCGAGGAAGAAGGCCATCAGGCCCTCGAAGGCCAGCGGCGCCCCGAAGATGTCGCCCACGTAGTGGGAGTAGTTCGACCAGTTGGTTCCGAACTCAAACTCGAGCGTGATGCCGGTGGCGACGCCTAGGGCGAAGTTGATCCCGAAGATCTTGCCCCAGAACCTGACCATGTCGCGGTAGAGCGCGTTGCCCGAGCGCACGTAGATTATCTCCATGGCCACGATGAGCCATGAAAGCCCCAGCGTCAGGGGCACGAACAGGAAATGGTAGAGCGATGTCGCTGCAAACTGCCAGCGCGACAGCTCGACCATGGTCTCTGAAATCATAGGAAGCTCCCCAATTTCGGCCGCGGGCGTCCAAGCCATGACAAGGCCTGGACGCAGTCCGGCCATGGGTAGAGTTTAGTACATCATGAGGACCAATATCGAGAATTGTTATTATTTGTATGAATAAATTCGTTTAAATTCAGTTGTTCGCTTGAATATCTAATATTCGGGATCCTGAAGATGCAAGCTCCGTCACAGGATTGAGCATCGGGCCTTGTGCGGCTAAACTCAAAGCAGGGATTGCCCTTGCGCGCTCTTGGGGAGGAAAGGTGCAGGAGATTTTCCATCAGGCAGGATGGTGCGGGATCATGATAGCGGTTCTGGCCGCGGCGGCCGCATACGCGGCGGTGCGCGGCGAGGCGCTCGTGATCATGCGCCGCCGCGGCAGGTGGCTTGAAGGCGGCAGGGCGCGCGAGATCGCAAAAGCCGTGCAGGGAGTGCCCGAGGGCCGCAGGGAGCTCGCCTTAGGCGCGATGCTGCGCTCCGAGTTCTCGGACATTTCCGGGTGCGCGGGATTTCTGAAGCTCTGCGCCGCGCTGGGGCCGCTTCTTGGGCTGATGGGCACGGTGCTCGGCATGGTCGACGTGTTCGAGGCCATCTCCATGGGCTCGTCGTCGGTGAACCCGGCGGAGCTTGCAGGCGGGATCTGGAAGGCCCTGCTGACCACGGTGATGGGGCTTGCCCTTGCGATCCCCTCGATGGTCGCGGCCTGGCTCATCCAGTCGCAGCTGAGGCAGGTGCGCACCGCGCTGATGCTTGGGATCCTCGCCCCCGGCGATGCACGAGGGGTTTGATCGGCGCGGCATTTCCAAGCGGATCTTTGTGTCGGCGCAAAAAGGCTATAAAATACCACCGCATTTTGTGCTCGTGCCATGGCACGGTGGCACGATCAGAACAAGGGGTGCAGGTGAGGGTGATAGGCATCGACCCGGGCTCGAGGCTCACAGGCTACGGGATCATCGATTTTGACAAGGGATCGGTCTCGTACTGCGGCTCCGGGTGCATCTCCGCGGGCACAGGCCCCATAGCCGGACGCCTTGCGGTCATCTACGCGGGAGTCAAGCAGCTAGTCGAGCAGTTCTCGCCCAGGTGCATGGCGATCGAGGAGGCCTTCCTCTCGAAGAACGTCCAGTCGACGGTGAAGCTCTCCGAGGCGCGCGCGAGCGCCATGGTCGCGGGGGCCAACCTGGGGCTTGAGATCTTCGAGTACACCCCCCAGCAGATCAAGCAGTCGGTGGTCGGCTACGGCTGGGCCCAGAAGGAGCAGGTGCAGTACATGGTGAGGAACATCCTGCGCCTCTCAGGCAGCCCCCAGGCCGACGCCGCCGACGCACTGGCGTGCGCGATATGCCACGCCTTCACTTATTCAGTGACCTCCGCGATGGGCGGCGGCGTGGCCGAGCGCTACTCGGTCCACGGCCGCCTGCGCGGGGATCCGTCAAAGGAAGGGTAAAGATGATAGGCAGCCTGCGCGGAACGCTTTTGCGGATTGACGGCACCACCGCCCTCATAGAGGTCGGCGGGGTGGGCTACGAGGTGGAGATGCCGGTGACCTCGCTCTCGGCAATCTCGCCCAATGCCGGCAAGGAGGTCTTCGTGTACGTGCACCATGCGGTGCGCGAGGACGCCCAGGCGCTCTACGGATTTGCCGATCCGCAGTCCAGGAGCCTGTTCCGCACGCTCATCAAGGTGAGCGGCATCGGGCCCAAGAGCGCGCTTGCCGCCCTCTCGACCTTCGATCCTGCGCAGTTCGCTCAGGCCATCGCCGAGGGCCGCGCCTCCTCGCTCACCAGGATCCCCGGAGTGGGCAAGAAGACGGCCGAGCGCATGATCGTCGAGCTGCGCGGAAGCCTCAAGGGTTTTGGCGAGCAGGAAGGCATCGCCAAGGCAGGCGGCGCGGACTCGGCCTACGAGGAGGCAGTGGCCGCGCTCGTGAGCCTGGGCTTCAAGGAAGCCCTGGCCGGGGAGAGCGTGAAGGCCGCCTACCAGAAGGGCATGAAGGCCGAGGAGGCCATCAAGGCCGCGCTCGCAATCATCAGCAAGGGAGGGCGCTAGCAGATGGCCAAGGGTGCCGGCATCGTCGCCGACTCGCTCACGTCGGGATCTGACGCGAGGCCTGAGAAGACGCAGGAGGAGCTTGCCTCCGAGATCCTGGGCAGCGCCGAGGATCGCGCGCTCAGGCCCCAGAAGCTCTCGGACTACATCGGGCAGGAGGAGGTGGTCTCTCAGCTTGAGATAGCCCTGGCCGCGGCCAAGAAGCGCGGTGAGGCGCTCGACCACGTGCTCATATTCGGCCCGCCTGGCTTGGGCAAGACCACGTTATCCAACATCATCGCCAACGAGCTTGGGGTGAGCATCAGCTCGACCTCGGGACCTGCGCTCGAGAAGAAGGGCGACGCCGCGGCGCTGCTAACCAACCTCCAGCCGCGCTCGGTGATCTTCATCGACGAGATCCACCGCCTAAGCCCGGTCATCGAGGAGTTCCTGTATCCTGCGATGGAGGACTACCGCGTCGACATCATGACCGGCGAGGGTCCGTCGGCCCGCTCCATCAAGATAAACTTAAACCAGTTCACGCTAATAGGCGCGACCACCAGGGCGGGCACCCTGACCTCGCCATTGCGCGCGCGCTTTGGGATCATCCTCCAGCTCAAGTTCTACAAGCCTTCGGATCTTGAGACCATCATCAACGCCAACGCCTCAAAGCTGCGCATCCCCATCGATCCCAAGGGCGCGGCCGAGATAGCCCGCCGCTCCCGCGGCACTCCGAGGATCGCAAACCGCCTTTTAAAGCGCGTGCGCGACTTCGCGGAGGTGCGCGGCAACGGGAGGATCGACCTTGACATCGCGCGCGGGGCGCTCGGCATGCTAGGCATCGACGAGGACGGCTTTGACGAGTTCGACCGCGAGTACCTGCACACGATCCTCTTCGACTTCGGCGGCGGCCCGGTCGGCATCGAGAGCCTGGCGGCCTCGCTGGGGCACGATCGCGATACGCTTGAGAACGTGGTCGAGCCCTACATCATCCAGCAGGGCTTCGTGCAGCGCACCCGCACCGGCAGGATGGCGGGGCGCCGCGCCTATGAGAAGTTCCACTTAAGCCCGCCTTCGCGGGTGCTCGCAACCGCGGACGACGAGGAGGACGGGGATGGCAAGTGAGGCAGCTTTGAAAATGCTTGAGTCCGAAGGCTACAAGCCCTGGACTACCGATGTGCGCGTCTACTTCGAGGACACCGACAGCGGCGGGATCGTCTACTACGCCAACTACCTGAAGTTCTGCGAGCGCTCGCGCACCGAGTGGCTGCGCTCAAGCGGGGCGAGCCAGCAGCAGATGCTGGAGGAGGGCGCGGGCTTCGTCGTCGTCAAGATAGCTGGGCGCTATGTCTCATCGGCCAGGCTTGACGATCTGCTCACGGTGACCTGCGTGCCCGTGCGGCTTCGGGGCGCGAGCCTTAGCGTCGCCCAGCGGATATATAATCAGCGCGGTCAACTGCTATTTGAATTTGAATGCCGCCTGGCCTTCATGGACATGAGGGCAGGACGGCCCAAGCCGATCCCCGGAGGGATGCAGGCTTTCATAAAAGGATGGATCCCGGAGGATCCCTCCAAGTTCGGAGCCACACTCTAATGCAAAACGGACAGCTTTCGTTTACCGAGCTCATCCTCAACGCCAGCTTGCTGGTGCAGCTCGTCATGTTCTTCCTGCTCTCGCTGTCGGTGATCTCCTGGACCATCATCATCCAGCGCAGCAGCGCCTACAAGCAGGGCAGGGCCCGCGCCGACGAGTTCGAGGACCGCTTCTGGTCGGGCATCGACCTCAACAACCTCTACCAGGACTGCATCAATCGCCAGCAGGATCTCCAGGGCCTCGAGGTCATATACACCGCGGGCTTCAAGGAGTTCGTGAGGCTGGTGAACTCCGGCCCTGCCGATCAGGAGGTCGTGATGGACGGCACCTACAGGCAGATGAAGGTCGCCGAGTCGCGCGAGGTCGAGGCGCTTGAAAGCCACCTGGCCACGCTCGCCACCGTGGGATCCATCAGCCCGTACATCGGCCTGTTCGGCACCGTCTGGGGCATCATGCACGCCTTCGTCGCCCTGGCCGCCGTCAAGAACGCCACGCTCTCGATGGTCGCCCCTCCTATAGCCGAGGCCCTGATCGCCACCGCGATGGGCCTTTTCGCCGCCATCCCGGCCGTGATGTTCTACAACCACTTCGTCTCCAAGGTCGAGGCGCTTGAGAACCGCTACGACAACTTCATGGACGAGTTCGCGACAATCTTGAACCGCCGCCTCGTCACCGTGAGATCGCAGATGAAGCGCGAGCAGGAGCGCAAGGAGCACGAGGAGGAGGCTAGGGTCCGCCCGGCCCCCGCCCCTTCTGATAACTACTCATACCGCCGCGAGGAGATGACCCGCGGCTACGCCCAGCCTGCGCCGCAATCCCCGCGCTACCAGGCGCCGGGGGCCCAGCCCTACCGCCCGTCTCCCGCGCCGCAGGCTCAGCGCCCCCAGGCCTTCGACCCCAGGGCCCAGCAGCCCCAGGGCGCGCCGCGCTACATAACCCCGGGCGCACCGGCGCAGCATGCCGCGCAGGGGCCTGACTACGGCAGCAGGGAGCAGCGCTGATGAAGATGGCCGGCAGAAGGCGCAGGACCCATCCTGTGGCCGAGATCAACGTCGTTCCGTACATCGACGTCATGCTGGTGCTGCTCGTGATCTTCATCGCGACGGCGCCGGTGGTCATGCAGGGCGTGACCGTGGACCTGCCCCAGGCCCAGAGCGAGGCCATGAGCGAGGATCAGCGCACGCCGATCATCGCCACCGTGGACAGCACCGGGCAGTACTACGTCAGCTTCGACACCACGATGGAGAAGATGCAGGATCTCGACGCGCTCACGGCCTACGTGCAGGCCGAGCTTGCCAAGGATCAGACCCGCCCGGTCGTGGTCCAGGGCGACGCGCACGTCGACTACAACAGCGTCATCCAGCTCATGAACGCGCTCAAGCAGGCAGGCGTCAAGAGCGTCGGCCTGGTGACCGAGCCCATCGACACCCCGCAGGGCGGGGCTGCCAAGTGAGGTCCATGTGAGGATTAAAACCGGCACCGCCTTCACTATGGCCGTGCTCATCCACGCCGCGGTGATCATCGCGCTGGTGGTGAACGTCTCCCTCGACAAGCCCTCAAGGCCTGACGAGGGCTCAGGCGACATCATGCACGCGACCTTCGTGCCCCCTGCAAAGGGCAATCCAAACGGCGGCAATGGCTCAA
Organism: uncultured Aeromonadales bacterium; assembly: GCA_902776275.1. Taxonomy (GTDB): domain Bacteria; phylum Pseudomonadota; class Gammaproteobacteria; order Enterobacterales; family Succinivibrionaceae; genus Succinivibrio. The sequence goes on along the minus strand of CACYPI010000043.1, from coordinate 1,037 downwards.
ACGAGCCTGCCGCGCAGAGCGCCCCCGCCCCGGCGCCGGCCCCTGAGCCTCCTAAGGCCGAGGAGAAGGCCCAGGAGCAGGTTGCCGAGGATCTCAAGTACCAGATCCAGAAGCAGAAGGAGCAGGAGCAGCAGCGCCAGCAGGAGATCCAAAAGCAGATAGAGGAGCAGCAGCAGAAGGAGCTTGCGTTGCGCAAGGCCCAGGAAGAGAAGAAGAAGCTTGAGGATCAAAAGAAGAAATTAGAGGCGCAGAAACAGGCCGAGGAGCAGAGGAAGAAAGCCGAGGCCGAGGCGAAGGCGAAGGCCGAGGCTGAAGCGAAGGCCAAGGCTGAGGCCGAGGCCAAGAAGAAGGCTGAGGAAGAGGCCAGGAAGAAAGCCGAGGCAGAGGCCAAGGCGAAGGCGGAGGCTGAGGCAAAAGCCAAGGCCGAGGCTGATGCCAAGGCCAAGGCAGATGCCGCCGCCAAGGCCAAGGCCGCAGCGGACGCGAAGGCCAAGGCGGCCGCGGCTGCCAACGCCAACGCGCTTGAGGATGACATCCTGGGCACCGCTGACGGCGATCCGGTCAACGGCAAGGGCCTGGGTTCAGGCGGCGGGGACGGCGGCTACGGCGCCAAGGTGCGCACGCTCATCGAGCAGAACTGGCGCGTCGACAGCTCCATGAACGGCAAGACCGTCAAGGTCTCCATCGCGGTGGGGCCCAACGGCGAGATCTCAGATGAGAGCTGCCAGGGCGACAAGAAGGTCTGCGACTCGGCCATCAACACCTTGAACCTCATCGGCATGCTGCCCAAGCCTCCTGCCGGGTGCAAGGAGTGCTCGAACATCGTGATCTCAATGACCCCGAAGATCTGATCCCAGGGGTATGGCATGACTGAGATGATGAAGGGGCCGCAAGGCCCCTTCGCCGTCATGGGCGGCAGGCGCAGTTCCGTCTTGCAGTTGCGCCTTTATCAAAAAAGCGCCGTAAAACCCCGGGCTTCAGCCCGGGGATATAAGGCGCCTAATCGGGGGTATTCTGGTTTTCAATGTATTGTCTGA
>CACYPI010000042.1 GCA_902776275.1 uncultured Aeromonadales bacterium | reverse complement strand
ACGTCCCTCGTCAGTTCCTTGGTAATCGCTTCCAGTGCCATCGGCAGCCTCCACAGCATTATTCTGCACTGATGGAAGCTTACCATACTGTCACAAAATCATGTCACCTGTTTTGTGACAAAGTAATCAATTTATTTCGTGACAGTTCCTAAATGACGCCTGATGAATTATCAATGAGATTCAATCACATCTAGTAATAGTCCCACGGATCCCCATGGGGAGTGATCCCGCGGCGCGGCACCTTCTTCTGGTTCCGCGATTCCTGCTGATCGTTCCTCACGCTGTGCGGATCGATGTAGGTGCTATCGCCCTCGTTGAGGCTGTTGGCGGCATTGGATGCAGCCTCGCGCTGGGCCTCGTCCTGCGCGAAGTCGCTTACCGCCTCGGATTGCTCAAGCCCCTGGCAGTCGGCCTTTGAAAGGTCGCTTGAGGTGTCGCACTCGCCGCGCGACAGCTGCTGATCGGCATCGTATCCAGCCTGGTTACCCGCTTGGTCTCCAGCACCCTGCGCTGCCTGCGCGTTGAAGCGATCTTGGACAGCCTTCCTTGCAAGCTCGGCCTGGCGCTCCTCCTCGGCTTTCCGTTCCTCTGCCAGCACTGTCGCGGAGTCGCTGATCTGCTTCTCCTTCGAGGTGAGCTTGACCGGCTTGTTCGTCCTCGGAACCGGAAGCGAGATGTTGCCTATCTTTACAGGCTCGCCGTAGAAGTGGGGCCCGGTGTCCAGGAGGTAGACATCGAGCACGCACCTTATCCTTGCAAAGAACTCGCGGAAGCGCACCTTGATGTAGCTGAATGCCCCGCCAGGTTCGCTTGCGTTGAAGCCGTCAGCTGAGATCCCGTCGGCGTCCGCGATGAAGAGCGCGCGCTCGTTGTGGAAGCCCTGGGAGATCACGGTCATGTCCTTGAGCATGAACACGGCGTTGGCGCGCTTGACGCTGTCAAGCGTCCTTATGCCGGCGTAGTCGAGCACGATGCGGGAGTCCGGCACTCCTTCCTTCTCCAAGGCCCGCCTCATCTCGCGGGGCTCGTTGTAGGAGAGGGCGCGGTTGTCGCCCGAGGCGAGGATGTAGTCTATCTTGTGGGCATGGTAGAGATCCGCTGCGGCCTTGATCCTCGCGGTGAAGTAGCCGTTCGGCACTCCGGGAGCCTGCATCGGGGAGGTTCCAAGCAGGAGCCCCACGCGGTGGTAGGGGATGGCCTCCACGCTGTCGTAGGTCCTGAAGGCGTAGCTTGAGATGCGGCAGATGGCGAGCACCGAGAAGATCATGAACAGCAGCACGATGACTGCCGCGATGTAGAGCAGGGCGGCGGCAAAGCGCGAGAAGTCAGTGTTGAAGACCTTCTGCTCCTGTTCAGACTGCGTTTTGTTCCTCATGCCGGTCCTTCAAATGGTTGTGGATCTGCTGCCCTTGGGCGTCCTCTCTTGCGCGCGCGGATGCCCCCTTCTGCATGCGCTTGGCGGCAGGCCTCAGAGCACGTGCCTTACAAACGGCAGCTCCCCCAGATCCTCGTAGATGCGGTCCATGTCCTGCTTGCTTGCGACCTTCACGGGGATCTTATAGGAAATGTAGTTGCCCTTGCGGCTTGCGACGGGAGGCTGCGTCATGGGCAGCACCGAGTTCTCGCTGATCTCGTCTATGGCGGCGGTGATGAGCTTCAGCGCATCCTTGAACGAGGCGTCTGCTATCACCCGGAACACCACGACGCATGGGAACTTCATGGCATGGTGCAGCCCTTCGAGGGCACTGATGTCATTCCCGTCTTGTGTTAAAAGCGCCATATGAAAGAACCTTCAAAAGATCAGATCAAAAGATTGGCTAAGAACCAGGCTTTTCCTGCAGGCCCTGCGCGGCTTCCATGGATTTTCCAAGCAATGAGCTACTGCGCCTTGGCGTCCTTCGTCTCGGCCTTGACCTCGGTCTCGCCGCCGCCGGTGAAGAACATCATCACCCGATCCCAGGTCCTGCTGAAGAATCCGCCCTCGCCCACGTCCTCAAGCGCAACGAGCGGGGCGGAGCTTAGGAGATCCTTGTCAAGCTTGACGTCAAGCGCCCCCAGCACCGCGCCTTTTTTGATGGGGGCGGTGAACTCGGGGCTCTTCAAGCGGTAACTCACCGAGATCCTCTGCTGGGAGCCTCTTGGGATGAGCAGGCTTAAGTTGTTCTCAAGCCCGAGCCTCACCTCGCCCTTGTCGCCCATGCGCACCTTGCGCGAGAGCAGGGCCTTTGACGAGGGCAGCGGGGTGTAGAGCTCGAAGTAGTTGAAGCCGTAGAGCAGCAGCGCGCGGTTGTCCGCGGCGCGCTCCTTGTCGGACTTGGCGCCGATGACCGCGGCGATGAGGCGCATCCCGTCCTTGGTAGCCGAGGTCACGAGGTTGAAGCCCACCTCCGAGAGGTGGCCGGTCTTGATGCCATCGACGTTCAAGGTCTTGTCCCAGAGCAGGCGGTTGCGGTTCATCTGCCTTATGCCGTTGAAGGTGAACTCCTTTTGCGAGTACAGCGGGTACTCGTTTGGCAGATCCCTGATGACGGCCCTGCCCATGAGCGCCATGTCGTAGGCGGTCGAGTAGTTGTTCTCGTCATACAGGCCATGGACGTTCGAGAAGTGGGTGTTCTTGAGTCCAAGCTTCCTGGCGTACGAGTTCATCACGCTGACGAACCCCTCCTCGGTGCCCGCAAGGTGGACTGCCATCGCCACGCAGGCGTCGTTGCCCGACTGGATGATGATCCCGCGCAGCAGGTCGCCGACCTTGATGGTCTTGCCCACCTCGATGAACATCTTCGAGGAGTCGGAGTAGTTCTTGGCCCAGGCGTTCTCGGGGATGGTGACGTCGTCGTCCATGTGGAGCCTTCCGGCCTTGAGCTCCATGCCGATCACGTAGGCGGTCATCATCTTGGTGAGCGAGGCAGGCCAGATCCGCTCGTCCTGGTTCTTTGCGGTGATGACGCGTCCGGAGTAGTAGTCCATGAGCACCCACGACTTGGCGTCGAACTCGGGAGGAGAGGGGATCACCACGGGAACCGGGGCGGCCGCGCCCTGAGCGCCCTGGGCCTGCGGGGCGGGCGCTCCCTTGGCATCTGCGCTGCCGCCCTGGGGCTGCTGCTGCGAGCCCTTGAGCGCTGCAAACGGATCGGGGATCGCGTCCTGCGCGGCAAACGCGCCTGAGCACAGCGCCATGAGCGCCGCGAACGCGGCGGATCTTAAAATCTTGTTTCTCATATCAATGATCCCTTGTCATGTCCTGAAAACCCAAGTGAACCTGCGTCCATCCCTGGAATTGCCAGGCGGCGCCCAGGCCGCCAAGGCATCGGCGTAATGCTTCCGCCACACTGCCTCAATGCCAAGGCCTTGAAGCCAGGCCCTGGCTTGACAGCGCCTTCTGCTGCCTCAGGCAGGCCGGATAAAAAGCGCCCAAGCCTTGGCCCTAAGGCGCACTGCCAGATCCTGGCTTTGACTGCGCCGCTGCCCGCAGCGCCGATGTCAGCATCAATCCATCGCCAAGGCAAGCGGCTGTTCCAGTTGCGGCGCCGGTGCTTAAAAGCGCCTGATGAAGCTGTCCGGCGCGCCCATGGAGCGGGCCTTTGCGAGCGCCTTCCGGGCCTGCTCCTCGGTGGCGAACGGGCCTGCGAGCACCCGCGACACGCCGCCTGCGGTGGCGACGCGCGCATTGGTGTTGAGCCTTCTTGCCATCATCGCGCAGATCTCGCGTGCCTTGGACTCATCCGAGGTCGCCGCCATCTGCACGAAGATCCCGGAAAGCCCCGCGGGCGCAGCGATGGCCGCCGCAGGAGCCGAGCCGCCTGACGAGCCGTTATTATAGCCCGCCCCTGCGGACGCGGCCTGGGAGGCCTTGGGGGAGGCGGGCCTGGCCCTGGGCGCCACCGAGGCGTTGTCGTAGCTTATCCATCCGTCGGAGTTGACCCAGCCTGACTTTCCAGATAAGCCCTCGACCGTGGAGAAACTGCCGCTTGAGGATCCAGAGGAGGCAGGTGACACCACCGGGGATGAGGCCGAGCTTATGATGCTGGGGCTTCCCGTGGCGTTGCGCACGCTCCCGCCCGGGCCCACGTCTAGGTACTCCACTCTCACTTTGGCAGTGCCCGGGCCGATGACCCCCAGGTGCCTCGCCGCGCCCTCGGAGAGGTCGAGGATCCTCGAGCCCGAGAAGGGGCCGCGGTCATTGACCCTGACCACGAGCTTTTTGCCGTTCTGGAGGTTCGTGACCTTGAGGTAGGAGGGCAGGGGCAGGTTCTTGTGGGCGGCGCTCAGCCCCTTTTGGTTGTAGATCTCCCCAAGCGAGGTCTTGCGGCCGTTGAAGCCGGGCCCGTACCAGGATGCGGTGCCTTCCTCGATGTAGGAGTCCATGCCGTTCCACACCTCGTAGTCCTTGCCCAGCACGTTGTAGTCGCGGTTGCAGCCACGCCCGTCGCCGTTCTCGTAGCGTATTGGCACCGAGGCCACCCCCGAGAGGTCGACCTTGCCCTGCTCGGGCATGGGCTTGGTGTGCCCGGGCCCGGTGCCGTAGACTCCCGAGTGCCCGAGGCGCGAGCCGCCTGAGGATGAGGAGGAGCATCCCTCAAGCGCAAGGACCAGTGCGGCAAGCGCGAGGCAGGAGATCCTTGCCGCGCTAGTGCATGATGCCGCCTTGAAAAGCCGCGTTAGCGCGATCATCCCCGCCTTGTGCCCAGGCAGGGCGCCAATTGCCATCAAGCCAAAGCCTCCCATGTGCTCAGCTCCCAAATCAAAACCTGCAATCATTTGCAACTGCGCAATAGTGCGCAAGCTCCCGCGCGCATCCATGCAAAGGCCCATGCTCAAGTTCTGGCTGAACCCAGCGCTGCGCTGAAATCTCCGGCAAGGCGCTTCCTGAGGCGGCAGCGCCTTCTGTGCGCCTGGCGCTTGCCCGGCCTTACGGCCTCCTGCCCTCGGGCTTCACGTACACCCCCTGGCGGGCCATCGCCTTGACGTAGCCCATGCGGATGTACTCTGAAAGCTCGAACACCGCCCTGGCGTAGAGCGGGCTGGTGTTGTAGCGGGTGATCGCCTTGAAGTTTGCAAGCGCCGCGAGCACGCTCTGCGTGCCGTCCTCAAGATCATACGTGTAAACGCGCATTTTTTCAGAAGAAGGGATGGCCACCTTCGTCGAGGCCCCTGCGGCATAGAACTCTCCTGCCGTGAGATCCCATCCTTTGGCCTTCAAAGCCTCCCCGTCAGCCCCGTCGAGGTGGACTGCGTAGCAGATCCCGCGCCCGGCCTGCCAGCCGTGCATCTTGAAGTAGTTTGCAACCGAGAAGATGGCATCGTCCGCGCTCTTGAAGAGATCCTCCCTCCCGTCCCCGTCGGCGTCCACCGCGAAGTTGAGGTAGGAGGAGGGCATGAACTGCCCCATGCCCATGGCCCCGGCGTAGGAGCCCTTGACCGCACCGATGTCCCAGCCCTCCTTAAGGCAGAGCTTTACGAAGCTTGCAAACTCCTGCGAGAAGAACGCAGCGCGCTTGGGGTAGTGGAAGCCTAATGTGTAGAGCGCGTCGAGCACCGCCCAAGTGCCCATGCTGCGCCCGTAGAAGGTCTCGACCCCGATGATCGCGCAGACTATCTCAGGCGGCACCCCGTAGAGCTTGAAGGCCTTCTGAAGGCTCTCGCGGTGGGAGAGGTAGAAGGAGACGCCGGCGTCGATCCTCTCCCTGGTTATGAAGATCCTGCGGTACTGGTACCAGGGCTTGCCCTCGGAGGGCCTGGTTATGGCGTCGATGATCTTCTGCTGGTAGCGGGCCTGGGAGATGGCGTATTGAAGCGCCTGCACCGAGACCCCGGCCTTGGATGCCAGGGCGTTGAGGTCGATGTTAGAGGCTGCAGGCGGCGCAGCCTTTGCGCTGGCGCCTGAGCCTGAAGCTGGTGCGGCAGCCTGCCTTGCGCTCTGCGCCGCAGGCTGTCCTGCGTAGGGAGCCACCACTCCTGCCGCCGCGGCCGCTGCCGCAGAAGGCGCTGCGGCCAGGGAGAGCGCAGATGCCAATGCCAGGGCCCTTGCAGCTGCTGCCATGCCCATGGCGCGGCCGTCGGCCTTTTCAAGGCCATGGGACTTGCCCCGGGCCTTCCTCATGCAATTTTTCAAAGCCTGTTGCCTCTTGAAAATCCGTCCTCTGGGCCCATGCCAAGGAAAGCCCTTGGCAAGGGTGAAGCCATCGCCCCGGGCCATGCATGGCCCGGGGCCTTGAATATTGCTGCAAGCCGTGCCACTTGCCGCACGGCTGTGCCTTGGTCTGCGCGGCGGCGCATTGCCAAAGCCCAGGCGCAGGCGCTGCCGCCCGGGCTTTGCATGGCAGCCTTAGCTTTTGCATTTATGCCTGGGCGCTTGCACGGCTTCCTGGCATGGCCTCCTTGCGGCCATGCCAGGTAGCTTGAGCCTCGGGCCTGCCTTGCCATTTCATGAAGCCTTGCCTTGCCTTGCAAGGCCTGGCATTGCCTCTGCGTCTTCGCACCCGCAGGCCTTGCCGCCTGCGGCCCGCCATCGGGCTCCTCGGGCACCTCGCGCTTTGAAGCCTGCTGCAGGGCGTTCTATTGCCGCCGTGCCAGAAGGCTTGCCGCCAAAGCTCCATCCCATCCAAGGCCGCTTCGTCCTTTCAAGCCCTTTGCAGGGCGGGCGGCTTGCCTGTGTTCAAGCCGGCTTCGCCGCCTGAGGCCCTGCTTGAGCCTTCGACCATCCTGAGCCTCATGCGCTTCCGGGCCTTAGCTCAAGCCTGCTGCCATATCCCCTTGTCCATGCCCAGGCTTCAGCCTCAAGCCATTTTGGGCTATTTTCCGAAGATCATCACCTTCTTGTGGGTGTGGATCGACATGATTATCCCAAAGCTCACCGAGAGCGTGGCCATCGAGGTCCCTCCGTAGCTCACGAAGGGCAGCGGAACCCCCACCACGGGGAGGATCCCGCTGACCATGCCGATGTTCACGAAGATGTAGAACATGAACGTGAAGGTGAAGGCGCCTGCGAGGATCCTCTCGAAGTTCTCCCTGGCCCTCATGGTGATGACAACGCACCTCCAGATGATGAAGCAGTAGAGCGCCATCAGGATCACGAAGCCGATGAGCCCGGTCTCCTCGGAGAGCACCGCGAAGATGAAGTCGGTGTGGGGCTCGGGGAGGAAGTCGAGCTGGGACTGGCTGCCCTGCAGCCAGCCCTTGCCGTAGATCCCGCCTGAGCCGATCGCTATCTTCGACTGGATGATGTGGTACCCGGCCCCCAGCGGATCGGAGGTCGGGTCGAGCAGCGTGAACACGCGCGCCTTCTGGTAGTCGTGCAGCACGAAGTTCCACATCACGGGCACCGCGGCCGCCGCGGCCCCCAGCCCCAGCAGGATCCACCACCACGGCAGTCCGGCGAGGAAGATCGCGATCATCCCCGACACCGCGACGAGGCCCGCGGTGCCCAGATCAGGCTCCATCAGTATGAGCCCCGTGGGCACCCCCACGATGAAGAACGAGATCAAGGTGTTCAGGGTCTTCGGGGGGATCGGGCTTTTCGAGAGGAAGGCCGCGACGGTGAGCGGCATCACCACCTTGAAGATCTCCGAGGGCTGCACCCTGACTATCCCGAGGTTGAGCCAGCGCTGGGCGCCCTTTGAGATGTCCCCGAATAGCTCGACGAGCACCAGCATCACCACGCCGAAGAGGTAGAAGTAGAACGAGAGCTTGGCAAAGTACCTAGGCGGGATCTGCGCGAAGAACACGATGAGCGCGACGGCGCCTGCGGTGTGGAGGCACTTTCGCATCATCATCGCGCTGTCTCGCCCCGAGGCCGAGTAGAGCACGAAGAGCGAGAGCAGCATCAGCACCATGAGCGCCGCCAGAAGCGGCGCGTCGATGTGGTGCCTGAAGAAGAACCCGCCCTTCTCCACCACGGTGTTGACTTTCTCAAGCGACGTCTTGGCCGCTGCGTCCTGCCTCATCCTGATGTCCTCTCGCGTCCGCCGGGGAGCGTGAGCTCCCAGGCGGCAGCCTTCCCAGAAGGCCGTGCCACGGCCTTGCATTGAAAATTAACATGCGCCCAAAGCGCGGATGCCTGCTCCAGGGCCTTGGAGCAGGCCCCGTCCTACTGCACGCCCACGGTGCCGCCCATGCCGAACTTCACGTACCTAGGCTCGCTCTCGCCCATGTAGCCGCCGGGATTGAGCTCCAGCAGGTACTTGTCGATGAGGGCGCGGGCTATGGGGGCTGCCATGCGCGAGCCGCCGCCTGCGTTCTCCAATATGACCCCGACGAGGATCCTCGGCTTTAAGAACGGCGCGTACGCCACGAAGAGCGCGTTGTCGCGGTGCTCGACCTTGAGCTTGGAGGCGTCGTACTTCTCGCCCTGCTTGACCGCGACGAGCTGCGCGGTGCCCGACTTGCCGGCGGCCTTGTAGCGCGCGCCCTCGAAGGCGCGCCTGCCAGTGCCCTCTGGGCCGTTCACCACGAGGTACATGCCGTCGCGGCAGACGTCCCAGTAGGAGCTGTCGCGAAGCTCGATGTAGGGCGGCTTCTCGCGGTTCTCAAAGCCGCGCTTGAGCTTGCCGCCGTCGGCGGGATCGCTGATGGCGCGCATCAGGTGCGGGGTGTTGACCTTGCCGCGCTCGGAGAGCGTCATGTGGGCCTTCACCAGCTGCATGAGCGTCGTGGTCCAGTAGCCCTGGCCGATGCCGATGGGCACGGTGTCGCCCAGCGCCCAGCCCTTGTGGAAGCGCGCGCGCTTCCACTCCCGCGAGGGGTTGACCCCGGTGGACTCCTCCATGAGGTCGATGTTGGTCCTGCGTCCGAATCCAAAGAGGTCCAAATACCTGTGGATCGTGTTGATCCCGGCGCGGTAGGCCAGATCGTAGAAGTAGGTGTCAGCCGAGACCTCGAGGGCGCGGTAGAGGTCGAGCCAGCCGTGGCCCCAGGATCTCCAGTCGCGGAACTGGTGGGTGGAGTTGGGCAGGCGGAAGTAGGGCATGCCGTAGAACGATCCGGTGGGGGTCACGAGCCCCTCGTTGAGGCCCATCACGCACATGAGCGGCTTGGCCGTCGAGGCCGGGGCGTAGCCGCCCTGGGTCACGCGGTTGATGAGCGGGCGGCCGGGGTTGTTCAGAAGGCGCGAGTAGTCGCGCGATCTGATGCCCCTGACAAAGAGGTTCGGATCATACGAGGGGTTCGAGTACATCGCGAGGATCTCGCCTGAGGCAGGATCGAGCGCCGCTATGGCGCCGCGGGTGTCGCCCAGGAGCTCCTGGGCGTAGTACTGGAGCCTGATGTCCAAGGATACCGTGATGTCGTCGCCGGGCTTTGGCGGGTTGTACTTGATGGTGCGGATGATCTGGCCGTGGCTGTTGACCTCGACTTCGCGCGATCCGGTCCTGCCGTGGAGCACGTCCTCGTAGTACTTCTCGATCCCAAGCTTGCCGATCTCAGTCGATCCCTCGTAGTTGTCGATGCGCCCGTCGGCGGTGAGCATGTCCACGTCGGCCTGGTTGATGCGCGAGACGTAGCCTATGGCGTGGGTCGCGATGTCGGCGAAGGGGTAGTAGCGCTTGAGCGAGGCTGCGACCTGGACGTTGGGGTAGCGGTAGCTGTTGACCGAGAACGTGGCTATCTGCTCCTCGGAGAGCAGGTCTGAGATCTCTATGCCCGAGAACTTCTTGCGGGTCCTGGCCTGGCGGGAGAGCGACACGGCCTCCCGCTCGGTGAGATCGAGCGAGAGCAGGGCGTTGAGCTCGCGGATCTCCGCCAAGGTGTCAAACTCCTTTGCCGGGTAGAGCACCAGGTGGTAGACCGGGCGGTTGTCTGCGAGCACCACGCCGTTGCGGTCGTAGATGATCCCGCGCGAGGGCACGACCGGGACTATCTTGAGGCGGTTCTCGTTGGACCTTGTCTGGTAGTCCTTGTATGAGATCACCTGGAGGTAGTAGAGGTTTGAAAACAGCACCGCCACCATCACCGCGCAGACTGCCAGGCAGGCGATCACGCGGTTTCTGAAGATCCGGTTCTCGGCCTCGGTGTCGCGCCTGCCATTGCCCTGCTGGGACTGGTCGCGGCGGCGCTTGCGCCGCTCCGGCCCGAAGAGCTGCCGCTCCTTGGCTTTCTTGATTTCGGGGTTGAACAGGGACACTTCTTATGACGGCACCAGGAAGACCGCGGTTGCAAAGCGGGGCGCCCAAGGCGCCATTCAAAGGATGCGGCGCAACGGCGCTGCCGCATGACAGCGTGCATTTTATCATGAGGCTTGAAAATTCGACCCGCATGTGCATGAATCAGTAAGGACAGAAAGGTGACAAGGTTTTGCGAACACCTGAGGTATAAAAAATCTTGAAAAAATAATAGATTCATATTTAAATAAGTCTGATCCTCTCCATATTGGAATGGACCTCATCGACTGCTCTGAAACAGGAAAGTTACGCAACCAATTGGCAATAGGAGAATGATGATGGAAATCACCGGAGTACCCAGCAAAAAAGCTGTGAGAAGGGCTGGGATTGCCCTGCGTTGCGGAACCGATGACGCGGAAATGCTTGAAATCGTCTCGAAATGGCGCTCAGCTCATGCGTATCCCTTAAAACTGGTTCAGGGTGTTTTGCGAAAAGCCATAGCGAGTCAAAAAGTCGAAGGCTCCATGATCGCCCAGCGCATCAAAAGGCTCTCCTCAATCACAGGCAAACTCAAGCGCTTTGATGACATGTGCCTGGACCGCATGCAGGACATAGGCGGAATAAGGGCGGTTGTTAAGAGCATCGATGAGGTTTACAAGATAGAAAACGCCCTCCAGCACGGAAGGAGTCATCATGAACTGCAACTCCCCCCGCATGACTACATTCAATCTCCGAAGTCTGACGGATATAGGAGCCTTCATCAGGTTTTCAGGATAAAAAGCAGCAAGCACCATGAGATCGACGGCTTGTCGGTGGAACTGCAGATAAGGACCCAGCTACAGCATTCTTGGGCCACGGCGGTAGAGACAATAGGAATGGTTGAGAAGGCATCCTTCAAGACTGGAGAAGGCGATGAGAGGATCAGGCAGTTCTTCAGGCTGGCAAGCGCGCTATTTGCCATTGAAGAGAAAACGCCTTTGCCATCATATGCAGCAGGCAAGACCCGCGAGGAATTGACTCTGGAAATCCGGAACTTGGAACAAACGACAAAGGTTCTGCCGAAACTGGAGGGGCTGGCCATTGGTGCCAGGCGCATCGAAACCACGGATCCTGCATTTGAAGGATTCAACGTGCTGTTGCTCGACTTGTTGCGTCGCAAGGTCTCACTTACTTCTTTTAAGTCATCGCAACTTGGAGTTGCTGAAGAACTCTACATGGCGCTTGAGCATAGGTTCAAAGACGATCCACTCAAGCAGGCGGTGCTAATTTCTGCTGGCACGGTAAAGGACATCAAAAAGGCATATCCGAACTACTTCCTTGACACGGCAAGCTTCACGCGCCATTTGAACAGGTTGATGGGGAAGGCAGGGGGGACTGCCTAAAACACCAAGCCATCAAAATGGTTTGTATATTGTAAATGCAAGTTATTTGCAGACCATAATCTGATCCATAACACAGCTTCATCTGCCAAGGCGTCGGACACGGCCGCTCCTGCATCCAGGTGATCTATTCGACGCATGGCGTGAGCAGTGAGGATGACGCTGGGATATTGGAGAGGGCCGCCGGCCGTTTTGGAGGATCCGCGACGGCTATCCCCGCGTCATAATCTCATTGGACGAGCACCTGGATCAGCGCCATGGGGCGCGCTGCATCAGCGAGATCGATCTCTTTTTGGAAATAGAGAGGATATGAAGGCTGCATCTTGAGGATGCCAGCAAGGCCCGAAGTCCAGGCCCTGCGGCCTTGCTGGCGCAAAACGGCGGGGCATTGCCCCGCCGCATGCCCTGGCGCCTGGCGCCAGGGCTGGTTTAAAGTTTCCTAAACCTGCAGCCTCAGAGCGGCTTTGGGAACTTGATGAGCATGAGCTTCTGCACCTGCTCCTTGGGATTGTTCCTCGTGAAGTCGAGCTTGACCTCGGCCTTCTCCCCGTCAAGCGCAAAGGTGCCGTCGTCTCCTAAATCATACTTGCCGATCTTGGCCTTGGGGTGCTTTTGATCGGAGAGCTTGAGCTCAAGGCCGAAGTCGTTGTCGTTGGTCACGACCAGGGTCTTGCGGTCAGGCAGCATGGTCATGCCTTCGGCCTTCTCGATGTCCCAGCCCATGGATCTGAGATCGACTAGCAGGTTCTTCCTGGCAAGCCTGAAGCCGCCTGCGTCCTTGAAGAACTCGGGCTCGAGGCCGTCCTTCATGGCGGATGTGAGATCGTCTGCCTTGGTGGCATCGACGCGGTAGATGCGGTTTTGCATCTTCCCGTCCCTGTCCTTGCCCTGCTCGATGATGAGGAACTCGTGTTCGCTTATGGCCAGGATGTCGCCTAGTTTGGCGTCGCCTGGCTTCTTGTAGTCATCGTTTATGGGGTAGCCCACGGTCTTCACGGCATGGGTGAGCGGATCGATCAAGGCAATGCGGCAGAACGAGGCGGTCTTGGCCGAGCTCCTGCCGTCGCGCTTTAGGTTGAGCACGCTCTGTTCCATGAAGGCCAGGCGGCCGTCTGGCATCAGGCTCACGCCCTCGGCGCCGCGGTTGGGCGTCCTGTGCTTGAAGATCTCGGGGATCCCCTCGCCCGGGGCGAGCTTCTCCATGAGCACGCCGTCCTTGCTGAAGTGGCAGAGGAAGGGGCCGTACTCGTCTGAGATCCACATGCTGCCGTCATTGGCTATGGCAAGTCCCTCGGGATCGAGGCCGTTTGGGTCATAGCCCAAGGGCTTGTTCGCGTCATCGAGCGCCGCCTCGCCGGTCGAGCCGATCCCTTGGGGGATCGGCAGTCCGGTTATGGGGCTGCCGTCGGCGTTCCTAAGCGGGATGGTCCTCACGACCTTGGCCTTGCCGTCTTTTAAGCGGATCACGCCAACCTCTGGGGTGAAGGCAGGGGAGGGGAAGTACTTGGCCGGCATCTTGCGGCCGTCGCGCTCCACCATGGGGCCGTCGGCGTTAGGGCCGCGGTCGGTGAGCCCCAGGAAGAGCAGCGAGCCGTCGCTGTCCTCTCCTGCGTAGGCAAGGGCCGATCCGAAGCCTGTGACGAAGCCTTCCTTGAAGAGCGGATTGCTCCCCGGGTAGGCGACATTGAATTGCTGCGGGAGAGCGACATCGGCCCACTGGACCTGCTGCGCCGCCCCGGCGCTGGTGCAGCTTAAGGCCGAAACAGCGGCCGCAACTGCGGTGGCTAAGAACTTCATCTTCATGTTCATGGATGTTTTTTCTTCAAAATCAAAGTGCCTGCAATCAGCATTTCCATTTGACCCTGCCTTGATTAAAAGCGCGGAGCCTCATTGTTAACGTTGAGAAAATACGCGGCCTGTCCTGCTCCCATTGGGAGAGAGCGTCCGCATCGCGCAACCCGGCGTTCGCCTCATGACAGTTCTGGCCTGATGGGAAACCATGCCAGATGCAATGACATGATGCAGCATCGACTAATTGGCAATTTATCATCGCCTAATGGAAGGCAGCGTGGCCTTGCGCCGGGACTGCTTTGGCGTTGCGGCGATCTTAAGGAGGGAGCATGGGAGAGGTCATGGGAGATGACATTGAAAGTGGATCGCGCCCAGCATATGGCTCGAGAAGCGACGATTTTGCGGAAAACGGGATCTGCCGCGTGGACAAGACCAAGTTCCTAAGGCCGCTCCTGATGGGCACCGGCAGCGTTGCCGCCTTCACAAGGCCTCACGGCTTCGGCAAGACCTTCGTGATGTCCATGCTCAGGGACTTCCTCATGATCGATCCTGAAAACCCGGGCAGCACTAAGAGGCAGGAGAGGATCTTCAAGGGGCTTGAGATCATGGAGGACCGCAATCTTTGCGCTGAGTTCATGGGGCGGCATCCGGTGATCATGATCTCGCTTGGAAGTTTCGCAGGGAGGAGCTTTGGCGAGGCCCTCGGCAATCTCGCGGCGGCAGTGTCCGAGCTTGCGCGGGGCTTTGGATTCCTTGGCAGGAGCGCCAGGCTTCGCAGCCTGGACCGGCGCACGCTCCGCACGCTCATGGACACTAAGGCGCTGCTTGAGGAAAAGCACCGCATCATCTTGAAGAATGCGCTGGTGAGCCTCATCCCCATGCTCTTCAGGCACTTTGGGCGCAGGGTCTTCGTGATCGTGGACGACTACGACGTCCCGCTTGTCGTGGCGCGGCAGAACTGATACCACGAGGATATGTCCCTCTTCTACGAGGGCTTCCTGTGCTTCCTCAAGCTCATCAACTGGGACACTCGCGAACGCCCGCTTGCAAAGGTTTTCCTCACAGGCCGCCTCAATGTCTGGACGGGGGCGGACAACTACACGGCGAACACCGTGCTGTCGCCTTTTGCGCGCTTTTCCAAGCTCTTTGGGTTCACGCCTTCCGAGGCTGAAGGGTGCCTCAAGGCCTCGGGGCTCTCCGATCGCATGGATCTCGCAATTGGGCGCTGCGGGGGCTATCGCTTCGGCGACGACGAGATCCTAAGGCCGGCTTCAGTGCGCAAGCTCATCGCCGATGCCCAAAAGGCAGCCGGGGCGGGCGCGAAGCAGGATGTGCCAGGAGGCTGCCGCAGGCAGCCTCCTGGCAGCGATCGCGCCGCGCAGATCAGCATCTGCATCGCGACGCTAAGCAGGATCGACAACCGGACTCTCCAGGCCCTCGTTGACGGTGATGAGGCGGAAGTCGCGGTCAGGAGCGAGCTTGACATGGGCTACGACAGGCTTGACCTTGGCTGCGCCCGGGACATCTGGTCGCTGCTGTTGCACCTGGGGTGCGTGACGTCGGTCGGGGAGGCTGAAGAAGGGGCCAGGCGCTATCTCAAGATCCCCAACGCAGAGGCCAGGCAGATCTTCTGCGACAGCATCAGGGCAGGCTTTGCCGAGTACATGGAGAGGGGCGGCGAGGGCATGAAGGCCGTCCGGGCGCTACTTAACGGAGACTGCGATGGGGCGAAGGAGCTCGTCCAGGAACTGCTCAGAGGCTACGTCTGCATCGAGCCTTCCTGCAGATGCAGGCGCCAGGATCTCTTCTACGAGTCGATGCTCGTAACGCTGCTCTCAAGCCGCGTCGGGCATGAGATCGGGGATCTGCGCTACCTGCCAAAGGCTCGGGAGGACGGCCCTGGCATGATCTTCAAGAGCCGCGAGGGCGGCATCGCAGTGGCGATAGCGCTCAAGGCCACGGCCACCAAGGATGAGCTTGATGGCGCGGCGCTGGCGGCCTTGAAGCAGGTCGAGGATCGCGATTGCGCCGAAAAGCTCATGGTGAGAGGCGCCATCAGGAAGACGGTCGCCATCGGCATGTCCTTCTGCAAGAGGGTCTGCGAGGCCGACTGCAGGATCCTCAAGAGCGGCGGGCAAGCCAGGTTGGAAGGACGAACGGCATTCCCCGTTCAAAAGCGTTGCCGAAGGCGCGAGCGCTTGCCGCAAAACTGCCTGCAGGATCAGGTTCGCAGATGCTCGAAACAAGGCAGTTGAAAAAGTTTAACCATTTGTAAAATATTAAATTTCTGATAAAATAGAGGTATCGGATGGCTGATACCAGCGCTTATGGCACATGAAGGCCAAGTCAAACTCAGGGAGGAGGAACGCATGCAGCTCGAGAAGAAAGCGAAGGCTGGCACCGAGCGTTTCGGTGATCTCATCAACTCAAACGGCTACTACGTCGACAAGACCGGGTTCCTGAGGGAGCTTCTTACGAATACCGATGACGTGGTGCTCTTCACAAGGCCGCGCCGCTTCGGCAAGACCCTGACCATGAGCATGATCGAGGAGTTTCTGAAGCTTGACGCAGAAGAACCCGGCAGGACGGAGAGGCAGCAGCGGCTCTTCAAGGGGCTTGACGTCATGAAGGATCATGAGCTTTGCGATAAGTTCATGGGCCAGTTCCCGGTGATCTCAATCACGCTCAAACGGGTTACAGGCACGACGATCGAAGGGGCCATGAAAAAATTCGCAGGCGTTGTTTCCGACATGGCACACTGGTTCGCATTCCTCCTGCACAGCCCGAAGCTCGGCGCGGATGACAAGAAAAAGCTCTCCACCCTCCTGGATCATGACAAGCTGCTTGAAGATCCGTCATATGATGCCATCACGTCATCGATCCCCCGCCTTGCAGCCTGCCTGTACCAGCACTTCGGGCGCCAGGTGATCGTGCTCATCGATGAGTACGACGTGCCGCTTGCCAAGGCGCAGATGAACGGATACCACAAAAGCATGTCCCCCTTCTACGGCAGCTTCTTTGACTTCCTCAAGGCTGACAACTGGGGGGTTGATGGAAACTTGTTCTTCAAGACCATCATGACCGGCTGCCTGAGGGTCGCCAAGAACCATATCTTCACGGGATCCAACAACTTCACGCCGAACACCGTCTTGTCACCCCAAAAGCGCTTCTCATCGTTCTTCGGCTTCACGCCAAGCGAGGCGGATGCCTACCTTGAGGCTTTCGGCCTGTCCAAATACAAGAAATTCGTCAAGAGGATGTACGACGGCTACCGCTTCGGCACGGACGAGATCTACAACCCATGGGATGTCGGAAAGTTCGTCGCGGACGCGATGGAGGCGGAAAAGGATGGCGTGAAAATCGGCGGCAATCTGGACTATTGGACCGGTTCTGAAAGCACCAACACCACGGCCATCAAGGAATACGTCAAGGTCCTGAGCGAAAAGGACAACCAGAAGCTCCAGGATCTTTCCGACGGCAAGGAAGTCGAAGTCGTGATCAACGACAGCATGGACTACGACTGCCTCGACAAGCACAACGCCACTGACATGTGGTCGCTGCTGCTGCATACCGGGTACGTAACTGCGGTCAGGGAAATCAAAAAAGACCTGAAAAATGCTGGCTCCAAGTACGTCGTCAGGATCCCTAACGCCGAGATCAAGAAGTGCTTCGACGACAGCATCATCGCAAGCTTCATGGAGGTTGCTTCCAAGGACAATGCCAACCTTGAAATCTTGGAGGCCCTCGCCGCAGGAAATGCCCTCAAGGCGCAGGAACTGCTTCAGCGCCTGCTTGGCTCGTACGTCTCAGTCCGTGCCTTTGCGACCAAGGCACCTCCCGAGAACTTCTACGAGGGCTTTGTGCTGGGTGTGCTGGCAAGCCTTGGGGACAGGCTTCAGGACGTGATGGTCGAGTCTGCAGCCGGCAGCGGGTATGCGGACATCAAGTTCCGCTACAGCGGACGTTCCAGAGCCATGGTGTTCGAGCTCAAGGTCGCAGGCAGCGTCAGCGGTTTGGCCACAGCTGTCCAAAATGGCCTCAAGCAGATTGAGGAGAAGCATTACGCCGGGGAGTTTGTAGCAGATCCTTCGATCAGCAAGGTGACAGCGGTCGGCATCGCCTTCCTCAAAAAGAGCTGCGTGGTGGCGACCAAGGCGCTCAAAGGCAGCGGTAAAGCCACTGCAAAATAGGGGAATTGCACTAAGGCGCATGGCTGCGCTGAGTGCGAATGCATCGCTTTAGCATGGCCTGGACGCTTATTGCGCCAATTGCATTTGTGCCGCCATGAAGGCGCTGCGCCAAGCCTAGGAAGGCGAAGGCCCCTTTGCAGGGGCCTTCGATGTCATTGCATAAGGCTCGAAACCTCAGTTCTCCGATGCCTCGGCGCCGCCATCCTTGGCAGGGGCGTCCTGGACAGCGCCTTCACCTGACTTTGCATCAGGATCGCCGCCCTTGGGATCCTCGGCCTTGGGCGCCTCAGCGTCCCCATGGGGCTCGGCAGGGGCCTTTGCAGCCTCCTCCGCCGCGCCCTCAGGCGCGGATCCCGCCTCTTCTTCACGGACAGCGCCGGCACCGCCCTCAGGTGCTGCTTCGGTTGCAGGCGCGACGGCCTTGTCGCCGCCGTCCCTGCCTGCGGCATCTTCCCTGCCCGCAGCCTTGAGATCGGCGATGCGCTCGAGCTTTGCCATGTAGAAGCCGTCGGTGCCGCCGGAGGGCATCAGGCGGCGATCCTCGAGGAGCTTGAACTCGCTGCCGTGCTTCTCAAGGAACTTCTTGATCTGTTCCTCGTCCTCGGAGGGCAGGATCGAGCAGGTCGAGTAGACCACGATGCCGCCGACCCTGGCCATCATCGCGTAGCGCTCGAGGATCTCCTCCTGGGCGTAGCGGATCTTGCGGATCTTCTCGGCTCCGTCGCGCCACTTGGTGTCGGGAATGCGGCGGATGATCCCGGTGCCGGAGCAGGGGGCGTCGATGAGCACGCGGTCGGCCTGGCCGTATAGTCGCTTGGCGGTCTTGGAGGACTCGATGAGCCTGGGCTCGATGTTGAAGGCCCCGGCGCGGCGGGCGCGCTTCTTGAGATCCTCAAGCTTCCAGTCCTCGGTGTCCATCGCGACTATGGAGCCCTTGCCCTTCATGAGGGCCGCGATCTCAAGGGTCTTGCCGCCTGCGCCCGCGCAGGCGTCGATGATCCTCTCGCCCTCCTTCGGGCCCAGGAACTCGGCTATCTGCTGCGATCCGGCGTCCTGCTGCTCGAAGAGCCCGTTCCTGAAGGCCGAGGTCCTGAAAAGCGCCGAGTTCGAGGTGACCTCGAGGGCGTTCCTGACGCCCGCCACCGGTCTTGTGACCACTCCCTCGTCGGAGAGCTTGGAGGCCAGGGTGTCGCGGTCGCACTTTAGGGTGTTGGCGCGGATGAAGCGCCTGGGGCTCCCCGAGAGCGCCTTGCGCTCGGTCTCCCACTTGTCCCCAAGTTCCTTCTTTCCGATCTCCTCAAGCCACAGCGGGCAGCCTTCCACGAGCAGCGGATTGTTCTGCGCCTCGCCCAGGCGCTTCTTGACGCCGTTGCGGTCGAAGTTCTCCTCGCCCGTGATCTCGGGGAGCGGCCAGTGCATGTACTCGCAGTACGTGAAGAGCAGCCTGCCGGGGTGCTTCTCGAAGTCCGACGGGCGCTTGAGGCCTGCCGCGTAGGCGTAGAACGAGAGGCGCTGGAACATCGCGTTGACGTTGCGGATGATGAAGCCCTGCTCGACCGGGTCGATCTTCACCTTGGCAAACCAGATGGCGTAGGCGCGATCGAGGAGCTTTCCGTCGCTCAGCACGTCGCGGAGGATCGACATGACGAGCCGCTCCTGGAAGGGGGAGAGCCCTAGGTGGCGGGGCCTGCGCTCCTCCGCGCCCTCGTCCCTTGAGCCGTGGCGCGCAAAGCGCCTGGAAGCGCGTCCGCCATCGCGTCCGAACCTGCCGCGATCGCTGCGGCCGTCGCGCTCGCCGCGCTCGAAGTGTTCGTCCCGCTCGAAGCCGCGCTCGGAGCGATCAAAGCTGCGATCGCGATCCCCATGGGGGTGATCGTGGCGGCGCTCGAGGCCTTCCATCTCGCGCTCGAAGCTTTCGCCGCCGCGCTCAAAGCCGCGCCCGGATCCGCCGCGATCGCCCCTGCCTGAGCTGCGATCGCCATCGCCGCCAAAGCCGCGTCCGAACCTGTCGTTGCCTCTGCGGCCGCCGCGCTCAAAGTCGCGCTTCTCGCCGCGGCCGAACCAGCCCTCGCCGCGATCCTCATCGCCGCGATCGAAGTCCTGCCTGCCGCGGGAGAACTGTCCGCGCTCGCGCGGGGGCCTGCGCTCGCCGAAGGATTTTCCCCCGTCCCTGAAGCCGCCGTTGCCCCGCGCTGCCTTGGGCGCACCGCCCCACGGCGAGGAGCTCTTCCCGCCTTCGCTCTTGCTGTCCATGATCCTGTCTTGTCCTGTTGTGTGGAAATTTGAAAAAAATGCTGGAAACCGATGATCCCGCGAGCCCTTGGCGCTCAATCCATGTCCCTGCGCTGCCTGCTGCTTTGCGCGGGAACCTTCGCAGCCGCCCTGCCGCTCCTGCTCCTGCCCCCGGGCTTCACCCCGAAGCCCGACTGCTTGAGCGAGAAGCCCCCGCTTGAGCGCCAGGCGTCAAGCCCGTTGCGCACGCTGCCAGTGACCACTGCCGCAGCAAGGCTGGGGCTCTTGAGCTTCAAGTCGCGCTCAAGGGTGAAGCACCCGGCCCTGGGGTCGAGCACCAGCGAGCCGTCGCCTAGGAGGCTCTCGCGCACTTCGCGGGCGTGGGATGGCAGCGACTCCACAGCCTCCAATGAGGCCTGCGAGCCCTTGATGAGCACGAAGGAGGGGGCGCTGCGCCTTCCTTCTGGGTAGCCGCGGGCGGTTATGCCGCCTTTCCTTAAGGTGTAGATCTCGCGATCCCCGCGCCCGGCGGGGCCTTTTGCCAGGTCCAGAAGCGAGAGGAGCTCCTCGTAGAGCGCGATCGGCATGACCGCGTGGGTCTTGTTGCCTGAGCTGTCCGTGAGGAAGTAGATCCCGCCTTCCGCGCCTTGCTTGAAAGTCATGGCGCTAGGATATCAGAAAATATCAGGGGCCGCCCGCTGTGGCCCCTGATCGGTCATTGGCTCGGGCCGGGGCTTACTGCCTGTAGGTCTTGAGGAAGTGCTCGAGGCGGTCGCCTGCCTCGTTGATGACCTCCTCGGAGGGCAGGAAGACCACGCGGAAGTGGTCGGGGACCGGCCAGTTGAAGCCGGTGCCCTGGACGATGAGCATCTTCTCCTGCTTTAAAAGATCCATCGCGAACTTCTGATCATCCTTGATGTTGAAGCGCTTGTCGAGCTTGGGGAACATGTAGAGCGCCCCGTGCGGCATCACGACGCTCACGCCCGGGATCGCGGTCAGGCGGTCGTACATGGCCTGGCGCTGGCGGTAGAGCCTGCCCCCTGGGATCACGAGCTCGTTGACGCTCTGGTAGCCGCCCAGGGCGGTCTGGATCGCGTACTGCAGCGGGACGTTGGCGCAGATGCGCATCGCCATCATCATGCGCAGCCCGTCGAGGAAGCCGCGGTTGCGCTTGGCAGGCCCGGTGACCATCACCCAGCCCATGCGGAAGCCGCAGGAGCGGTAGACCTTTGAAAGGCCGTTGAAGGTGAGGATCGTGAGATCGTCTGCAAGCGTCGCGATCGAGCGGTGGGCCACGTCGTCATAGAGGATCTTGTCGTAGACCTCGTCGGCGAAGACCACCAAGTCGTGCTTTCTTGCAAACTCGACGAACTCCTGGAGCACCGGCGTGGGGTAGACCGCGCCGGTGGGGTTGTTGGGGTTTATGAGCACGAGGGCCACGGTGCGCGGGGAGACCTTCTTCTCCAGATCCTCGAAGTCTGGGTACCAGCCTGACTGCTCGTCGCACATGTAGTGTACGGCCTTGCCGCCTGCGAGGTTGACGCCTGCGGTCCAAAGCGGGTAGTCGGGGGCCGGGACCAGCACCTCGTCGCCGTTGTTCAAAAGGGCGTTCATCGTGATGGTGATGAGCTCGGAGACGCCGTTGCCGATGAAGATGTCGTCCACATCCACATGCTTGAGTCCTGCCTGCTGGTACTTCTGGGCGATGGCCTTGCGCGCCGAGAAGATGCCGTTGGACTCGCAGTAGCCGTCGGCATTGGGCAGGTTGCGGATCACGTCCTTGATCACTTCCTCGGGGGCCTTGAAGCCGAAGGGGGCAGTGTTGCCGATGTTGAGCTTCAGGATCCTCTCGCCGGCCTCCTCCATGCGCATGGCCTCCTGGTGGATCCTCCCGCGGATGTCATAGCAGACATTGTCAAGCTTGTGCGATTTCTGGAGCAGTTTCATAGATACACCCTTTTTATTTAGTTCTAGTACAATGTAACATTAGAAAGTTCGCTTTCATTCAAACTCGGGATAAAGCCTTCTGAGCTTGATCCTTGCTGTTTCGGTGGTGAACTGCCATCTGA
>CACYPI010000041.1 GCA_902776275.1 uncultured Aeromonadales bacterium | reverse complement strand
GCGGTAATTCCCGCATTTGTTGATTTCACAGACATTTTAAGGGTAAATCCACGATTTTTGCATCAGTGGGGTCGCTTCATATTGTCTGAAATGCAAAAGTAGAGTTTGATAATACTATAAGCATTCAACTATAAACAAGTATAATTTAACGTCTATATTTATACGCATGTGCATGCATGCCACTTAGAAGGAATCGAGGCTGCGGCCAAGCTGAGGAGGCACTGCATGGAAACATGGCGCCTGCGCAAAATGCATAAGCCGATCCTGCGAAAACAAGGCATTTCGACGCTTGCGCAAGCACGGCAGCCGGGCAGTCAGGAAGGGCCGGTTCAACTTTGATTTGCGCCTGATTTTGTGCATCGCGCAAAGAGCATCCGCCGGGCCTGTGGCATAATATCCGATTGCAGAAACACGACAGCCTGTTGTTCATGGCTTCTCTTTCCGCATTTTGCATTTTCCCTGCCCGGGATGCCGGGCGTCCACCTCCCCTGCCGGCTGGTATATTCGCTGCGCGGTGGCGTGGATAAAGGCGAAGAATGCGGCGCCGCATGCCGTGGCCCCACCCCCTGCGGGGGCATAGGCGCGCCCACGTGCGGCTATACAAAATCTGAAAACGGTTTTCCGCCTTCGTGACTGGGCTTGGGCTGCTCGGGTGCTTGACTATACCCTGGCCCCCGGTACGGCGGCCTGTCCGTGTTGGAAGCGAAAACCGCGTCCAAATCCAAATAGGAGCTTTTCTCGTGAAGAGAATGCTTATAAACGCGACTCAGCAAGAAGAGATCCGCGTTGCCCTAGTCGATGGCCAGAAGCTGTATGACCTTGACATCGAATCCCCGCAGCACGCCAACAAGAAAGCCAACATCTACAAGGGAGTGATAACCCGCATCGAGCCCAGCCTGGAGGCTGCCTTCGTCGACTACGGCGTCGAGCGCCACGGCTTCCTGCCCCTCAAGGAGGTCGCCCCCGAGTACTACCCCGAGGGCACCGACTTCTCCAACAAGGCGTCGCTCAAGAGCGCCCTCAAGGAAGGCACCGAGGTCATCGTCCAGATCGAGAAGGAGGAGCGCGGCCTCAAGGGCGCGGCGCTCACCACCTACGTCTCACTCGCCGGCAGCTACCTCGTGCTGATGCCAAACAACCCCAGGGCCGGCGGGATCTCCCGCAGGATCGAGGGCGAGGACCGCACCGACCTGAAGTCGGCGATGAAGGGCCTAGAGGTCCCAGAGGGGATGGGCATCATCGTCCGCACCGCGGGCGTGGGCAAGACCGCCGAGGAACTTTCCTGGGATCTCCAGATCCTCACCAAGCTCTGGGGCATGATCAAGGACGCCGCCAGCTCCCGCAGGGCTCCGTTCCTCATCCACCAGGAGTCGAACATCGCGCTGCGCGCGATCCGCGACTACCTGCGCGAGGACGTGGGCGAGATCCTCGTGGACAGCAAGAGCGTCTTCGACGAGGTGCTGCACTACATCAAGATGGTGCGCCCGGAGTTTGAGAACAAGGTCCACTTCTACGACAACATCGACGTGCCGCTGTTCTCGAAGTTCCAGATCGAAAGCCAGATCGACTCGGCCTACCAGCGCGAGGTCCGCCTGCCTTCAGGCGGCGCCATCGTCATTGACCCGACCGAGGCCCTGACCTCCATCGACGTCAACTCAGCCAAGGCCACCCACGGCGGCGACATCGAGGAGACCGCGCTGCAGACCAACATCGAGGCCGCCGAGGAGATCGCCAGGCAGCTGAGGCTGCGCGACATCGGCGGCCTCGTGGTCATCGACTTCATCGACATGACCCCGGCCAAGAACCAGCGCGAGATCGAGAACCGCATGCACGAGGCGGTGCGCCAGGACCGCGCCCGCATCCAGTTCTCCCGCATCTCCCGCTTCGGACTTCTGGAGATGTCCCGCCAGCGCCTGCGCCCGTCGCTCGAGGAGTCGAGCTCGCACGTCTGCCCGATGTGCCAGGGCCAGGGCACCGTCCGCGACACCTCGTCGCTGGCGCTGTCGATCATGCGCCTCATCGAGGAGGAGTCCCACAAGGAGAACTCGGGCGACGTCTACGCCGTCTGCCCGGTCGACGTGGCGACCTTCATCCTCAACGAGAAGCGCGATCAGCTTGCGAAGATCGAGGAGCACAACCACATCCGCATCACCGTGGTCCCCGACCAGCACTACATGCCGCAGGAGTACATGGTCCAGCGCGTGCTGAACAACAGCCCCGCCCAGTTCAAGAACAGCATCGAGATGCTGCGCTCCCTCAACGAGGAAGCCCGCCAGCGCGATGAGATGAAGAACTTCGTGCACGATGCCCCCAAGGCCTCGAAGAAGGACGAGCCGGCCATCAGCGCCGAGCAGTTCAGCAGCACGATGAGCGAGCCGGCGCCCAAGCCCGCCGCTCCGGCGCCGCGCCGCCAGGCGCAGCCCCAGAGGGCCGAGCGCACCGGCAGGGCCCAGTCCCAGCGACCGCAGCGCCGCAGCGCCCCGCAAAAGCAGGAAGGCGGGCTCTTAAGCTCGGTCGTTGGCTTCTTCAGGAGCATGGTCTCGGGTTCCAAGCATGAGGACGAGCAGGACTCGCGCCGCCGCCAGGGCCAGAGGAACTCACAGAGGGGCCAGCAGCGCAGCCGCGCCTCCTCAGAGGGCAGGCGCAACGCGCCGCGCTCGAGGACCGAGAGGACTGAAAGGACCGAGAGGAGCGAGAGGCCAGAAGGCCAGACCCGCCGCCCGCGCCCTGAGCGCGCCCCACAGCCCAGGCCCCAGCGCCCTGCCCGCCAGAGCGCCGAGAAGGCAGCCGATGGCGAGCAGAAGCCACTCTCCCAGCGCGCGCCCAGGGCTGAGAAGCCCCAGGGCGAGAGGCCGCAGCGCCAGCGCCGCGCCCCCAGGAGCGAGGAGCCGGACCAGGAGCGTCGCGCGCCGCGCCGCCGCCAGGCCCAGCCCAAGGCCCCCGAGGAGCAGCAGCTCCAGGTCGAGCCCAGGCCCTATGAGAGCGTGGAGCGCAAGCCCTACGAGTTCACCGAGTCGCCGGCAGCCGAGTCTGCGGACGTGAAGGCGCCTTCCTTCGAGGAAGTGCCTCAGGCGCGCGACGAGTCGGAAGCCCCCGCATTCGAGCGCTCGGAGAGGCAGGGCGGCTTCGCCCAGGCCAGCGGCACCGTCCACGCGGATGCCGCCGAAGGCGTCCAGGAGAGCTTGGACTTCTCCAATGTCCCCGATGCTGCGCAGCAGGACTCCTCCTACCCGCACTCGGAGCGCCAGGGCGGCTATGCGCAGGCCACGGCCAAGGCTGGAACCTACCGCACCATCGACACCAAGCGCGAAGGCGATCCTCTCGACGATGACCGCAGCTGAGCGCTGAGGCGCGGCTGCCGCTGAAGGCAGCCCTTGCAGGCCCGGGGCGCAGATGCCCCGGGCCTGCTGCTTTCTCCGGACCTGCTTTGTTTTTCATGCGCCGCGCAAGGTTTCAAGGCGCTTGCTGATGCTAGACTTTCCAGACACCCAGGAGGTCCTCGCATGGATCAGTCTCTTCTTCCAAACATCTACGACTTCATCTCCAAAACCTACCCGTTCTCCCAGCTCTCGCCGCTTGAGATGGACGCGGTCGCCACCGCCGTCAAGATCTCCTACCACCAGCCAGGTGACATCCTGGACGACGCAGATCTGGCCGGAGCCGGGCTCTACCTCGTGAGGACCGGGGCCTGCGAGGAGCTGACCAAGCCCGACGGCAAGCTGCGCGCGAGGATGGGGGTGGGCGACACCTTCGGCTACACCCAGATAGACAAGCAGGGCCGGAGCGACTACAAGGTGCGCTTCCTTGAGAACTCGCTCATCTACTTCATAAACCGCAACGTCTTAAAGCTCATCTTTGAGAAGAACAAGGCCGTGGGCAGCTACTTCAGCTCAAACGACCGCGTGAGGCTGCACTCGAGCCAGGCCGCCGCCACCGCCCGCAGGGAGGCCTCGGGGGCCGGCAGGACCGTGTTCGAGGCGGCGACGCGCCACATCCCGCTGATGCAGGAGGACGACACCATCCAGGAGGTTGCCGCGGCGCTGCGCGACACCCACAGCGAGATGGCGGTGATAGCAAGGGGCGACCAGCCCGAGGGCGTCATCACCAAGACCGACATCTCAAACCGCGCCGTGGCCTGCGGGCTTCCGGCGACGGCCAAGGCCTCGGAGATCATGTCGCGCGGCGTCATCTCGATAGAAGGATCCGAGCCGGTCGAGCGCGCGCTCGAGCTCATGGTCATGAACAACATCGAGTGCCTCCCCGTCACCGACCACGGCAGGTTCACCGGGGTGATCACCCCCACGCGCATGCTCCGCGACTCCAGGCTCGAGTCGGTGTACCTGCTGCGCGACGTGACCAACGTCGACTCCATCAAGGCGCTGCCCCTGCTCTCGCACCGCGTCAAGGGGATCTTCACGGGGATGCTCGCCGCGGGCATGCCGCCGCACGACGTGCAGCGCATGATGTCGCGCATCGCCGACGTCTTCTACGAGAAGATAATCTCGCTGAACATCAAGCAGGCCGGCACCCCGCCCTGCCGCTTTGCCTGGTTTGCTGCGGGATCGCTCGCCCGCTGCGAGGTCCAGTTCCTCTCCGATCAGGACAACGGGATCATCCTGGAGAAGGATCCCGGAAAGGAGGGCATGGAGTACTTTGCAAGGCTCTCGGACGCCGTCTGCCACGATCTCGACTCCTGCGGCTACCCGCTTTGCGACGGCAACTACATGGCCTCGAACCCCAAGTGGCGCGTCACGCTCGAGCAATGGGAGCGGAACTACAGCTCGTGGATCGCCGACACCACGCAGAACGCCATCCTCAACAGCATGGTCTTCCTCGACATCCGCCACCTGCACGGCGACGCTGAGCTGACCTCGGCCCTCAAGCGCCACCTCTCCGAAGAGGTCAACGCCAACTCGCGCTTCCTGGCAACGCTCTGCACCATCTCCACCACGGTGGCCCCGCCGCTTGGCACCTTCAGGCAGTTCGTGCTGACCAAGGACGGCAAGAACGAGCCCTACTTCAACATCAAGAAGCAGGCGGTGAACCTCATAGTGGAGCTGGCGCGCCTCTACGGCCTTGCCGCCAGGAGCCAGGAGACTGACACCTACGCGAGGCTCAAGGCGGCGCGGGCGGCGGGCGTGCTGCGCGACGAGGACTACCGCGATCTTGCGGAGGCCTACACCTTCATAAACTCGGTGCGCTTCACCCACCAGCTCAACTCCATCAAGAGCGGGGCCAAGCTCACCAACAACCTGCCGCCCTCGGAACTCTCGCAGTTCGAGCGCAACCACCTGCGCGACGCCTTCAGGATCATCTCAAGGCAGCAGCAGGCGGCCAACGTGAAGTTCGCCTCTGGCAGGGGGATCCTCTGATGGGGATCGCAGCGCTGTTCAACCCGTACGAGAGGCTGCTTGCGAGGATCAAAAGGAGCGCGCAAAGCCCGGATCTGCCCTCTGAGCTCAGGCCATTCTACGAAAGGCCCATGCCATCGGGGCGCACCTCGGTGTGGAACGTGCCCTTCACCTCGATAGACTTCGAGACCACCGGGCTCGACTTCAAGAACGACATCGTGATCTCCCTAGGCGGCGTGGGCTTCGACGGGCCGTCCATCGACTACGAGACGGCCTTCCACACCCTGCTTAGGGTCGACGGCTCGAAGATCAACGCCCAGAGCGCCATCGTCAACATGATCACCCCCGAGCAGCTCTGCTCTGGCGAGGATCCCCACGAGGCCATGCTAAAGCTCATGGACAAGCTTTCAGGCGGGCTGGTGCTCACGCACTGCAGCGCCATCGAGTACCACTTCCTGAAGAAGACGCTAGGCCTTGGCGACTCGCTCGAGCTGCCGATGGCCTTTGCCGACACCATGCAGCTTGAGCGGGCGATCACGGGCTACCACGAGGGCGTTGACGTCAGGCTCTCATCGATCAGGCAGCGCCGCGGCCTGCCGTCCTACGAGGCGCACAATGCGTGCGCGGACAGCATAGCCACGGCCGAGGTTTTCCTCGCCCAGTCAAGGGAGCTTTTCAGGAAGCGCCCGCCCTCGGTATCTGAGATCTTCAGGCGGTCGCACTAATAAGGAAGGGATCCTCAGCGGAGGATCGCAGGGAGGTTCTGCGGATCGCACACGGAGATGAGCGAGCGCAGGATCTTGGGATTGCCGCACACGAGGTTGCCGCTCTTGACGTACCCCGGCTCGCCCATGAAGTCGGTCACCAGGCCGCCGGCCTCGCGGACGATGAGCTCGCCTGCCGCGAAGTCCCAGGGCTTGAGGCCCTGCTCGAGATAGCCGTCGAAACGCCCGCAGGCGACGTAGCAGAGGTCGAGGCTGGCCGCGCCCATGCGCCTCACATCGGCGCAGTTGGTGATGAGCCTTGCGAAGAGCTCGAGGTAAGGGAGCATGCGGTCGCGGTAGCGGGTCGGGAAGGCGGTTCCGATGATCGCCCCGTCGAGCGAGACGCGCTGGGCCACGCGGATGCGGCGGCCGTTGAGCTGGGCGCCCTCGCCGCGGGCTGCGGTGAACATCTCGTTGAGCATCGGGTCGAAGACTACGCCGACCTCGGTCTTGCCGCTGTGCTTGAGGGCGATGGAGACGGCGCTGTGGCCGATGCCCTGCACGAAGTTGGTCGTCCCGTCGATGGGATCGACGATCCATTGGAATTCCGAATCGGCATTGCCGTACACCCCGCCTTCCTCGCCGAGCACGCTGTGGTCGCGGAAGGACTTGAGGATGATGCTGCGGACGGTCTCCTCGCACTCGCGGTCAATGCTGGTAACGAGGTCGTCTTTGCGCTTCTCCTCGACGGAGAACTGATCCTGGTGGCCAATGTTGCGGGCGATCAGGTTGCCGGCGGCGCGGGCGGCGCGGACGGCGATATTTAGCATCGGATGCATATGTTAGAATTCCAAGACTGAAGAAAGAGCGTTTTCCTCCGGGCGCGGCACTGCGCCGCATCCGGGCTGGCGGGGGCCGGGATCAGCCCGTGCCCCCGTTGCCGGAGTATTCTAGCACGGCGGCGCCCAAAGGCGCGCCGCCAGCGCTCCCCCGCCCCGCCATCCTGTCTTGTTTCGGAGCACCTTATGGACGAGAAGAAATCAGCATTCAACACCCTGCGCGCAGCCTTGAGGAAGGCCGGAGTCATGGAGGAGGAGTACCACTGGGCGGGCCTGGTCGAGGGCATGCTCTGCCGCGGCTTCGATCCCTCCGACCGCGCCATCGTCAAGACCGCCTCGGAGCTCTTGAACGGCTCGGAGGCGCTGCCGGGGGTGCTCGTGGCCGAGCTCACCTCGATGGGCTTTGACTTCAAGGACCGCCTCGACCGCGCCGACGACGAGCTCGTGCCGATGCCTGGGAAGGAGGATGGCGCGCAGCTGAGGCTCCAGACGCTCTCGGACTTCTGCCACGCGCTCACGCTGGGGCTTTCGTGCAGCCCGCAGTCGGGGATGCAGAACCGCCTGCCCCGCGGGGAGCTTGCGGACTTCGTTGAGACGCTGAGCGAGCTTTCGCGCGTTGACACCAGCGAGGCCGAGGTGGACGAGCAGTCGCTTGCCGAGATCCTCGCCTACATCAGAGAGCACCTGCTCTCAACCTACAAGAAGAGCAAGGCCTAGCCCTTCGCGCCCTCCGGCCCCGACATCAGCATCAGGTCCTGCTGGAGGGCCTGCATCTCGTCGCGCACCTGCGCGGCCTCCTCGAACTTGAGATCGCGCGCGAGCTTGATCATCTGCTCGTGCAGCTCGTCGATGCGCTTGGCAGCCTCGCGCGGCGTCATCGGCTTCACGCCGCGGCGCCTCTCCTCCCACTCCCTGCGCGAAGGCCCTTGGCGGCGCTTCTCGGCGGGGGCCTTGAACGACGCGGTGTCGCGCATCGCCGCCTCCATCACGTCGACGATCTTCTTCTCGACCTGCTTGGGCGTGATGTGGTGCTCCTCGTTGAACTTCTGCTGGATCTGGCGGCGGCGGCGCGTCTCCTCCATGGTCTGGCGTATGGAGTCGGTGATGGTGTCGCAGTAGAAGATCGCCTTGCCCTTGACGTTGCGCGCGGCGCGGCCGACGGTCTGTATGAGCGAGCGCTCCGACCTCAGGAAGCCCTCCTTGTCGGCGTCGAGGATCGCCACGAGCGACACCTCCGGCATGTCCAGACCCTCGCGCAGGAGGTTGATGCCCACGAGAGCGTCGAACTCTCCCAATCGCAGGTCCCTTATGATCTCCATGCGCTCCACGGCGTCGATGTCCGAGTGCAGGTAGCGCACCCTGATCCCGTTCTCGTCGAGGTAGGACGTGAGCTCCTCGGCCATCTTCTTGGTGAGGGTGGTGACGAGCACGCGCTCGTTGCGCGCCGCGCGCGCCCTGATCTCGCCCATGAGGTCGTCCACCTGGGTCTTGACCGGGCGCACCTCGATCTCGGGATCCAGAAGCCCGGTCGGGCGGATGAGCTGCTCGACGACCTGGGATGACTGCTCAAGCTCGTATTCCGCCGGGGTCGCCGAGACGTAGATGGTCTGCGGCTGGAGCTTCTGGAACTCCTCGAACTTGAGCGGGCGGTTGTCGTAGGCCGAGGGGAGGCGAAAGCCGAAGTTCACGAGGCTCTCCTTGCGCGAATGGTCGCCGCGGTACATCGCGCCGATCTGCGGCACGGTAACGTGCGACTCGTCGATGAACAGGAGGCCGTCCTTGGGCAGGTAGTCGAAGAGGCAGGGAGGCGGCTCGCCCTCCTTGCGCCCGGTCAGGTAGCGCGAGTAGTTCTCGATGCCCGAGCAGTACCCCAGCTCATTGATCATCTCGATGTCGTAGGTGGTGCGCTCGCGCAGCCGCTGCTCCTCGAGCAGCCGGTTCTGCTTCAGGAACCAGTCGCAGCGGTCCTTGAGCTCAGCCTTGATCTGCTCGACGGCGTTGTCCAGAACCGAGCGCGGGGTCACGTAGTGGGTCTTCGGGAAGATGGTCACCCTGGGCAGCTGCTGCCCCTGACCGCCGGTGAGCGGATCGAAGATCGAGATCGACTCGATCTCGTCGTCGAAGAGCTCGATGCGCACCGCGTATCCGTCCGAGTCCGAGGGATAGACGTCGATGACGTCGCCGCGCACCCTGAAGGTGCTGCGCTCAAAGCCCAGATCGTTGCGCGTGTACTGCAGCGCGGCGAGGCGGTCGAGGATCTGCTTTTGCGTGATCTGCTCGCCGCGCGAGAGGTGCAGCATCATCTTGAGGTAGGTCTCAGGCTCGCCCAAGCCGTAGATCGCGGAGACCGAGCAGACCACGATGACGTCGCGCCGCTCCATCAGGGCCTTGGTCGCCGAGAGCCTCATCTGGTCGATGTGGTCGTTGACCTGGGCGTCCTTCTCGATGAAGGTGTCCGAGGCTGGGACATAGGCCTCAGGCTGGTAGTAGTCGTAGTAGGAGACGAAGTACTCGACGGCGTTGTGCGGGAAGAAGCCCTTCATCTCGCCGTAGAGCTGCGCGGCCAGGGTCTTGTTGTGCGAGAGGATCATCACCGGCCGGTTCATCTGCGCGATGACGCTGGCCATGGTGAAGGTCTTGCCCGATCCGGTGACGCCAAGGAGCGTCTGGGCCTTGTCGCCGGCCCTGAGGCCCGCGACGAGCTTCTCAATGGCCTGCGGCTGGTCGCCCGCCGGCTTGAACGGGCTTACGAGTTCGAAATTCTTCCTGACCGGCATGATGCCTCCCGCAAAATCCAGTACCCAAATCTATCACGCCTGCGGCAAGGCAGATGGAAAAGGCTATCGGCAGGCATGGCCTTGGCAAGGGCACGGCATCGGCTTCGCCCGCCTTCGCAATGAAGCACCGGACCTTTGCAGAAACAAGAGAGCATCCTTGATATGGCACTGTTTCAACAGTAACTTCCCCATAGGGTCGGCGTGACAACTTAGGCGCATGCTGGGTGCATGCATCCTTTGGACGGGGATTGCCGCTAGGCCTGCATTGCGGGCTTGGTGATGCAGGGAGCGCAGCCACGCCTGCCCTGGCATCTTCAAGGCGCCAGGGCGCCTAAATACGCCCCCATGTCTTTGGCTTCCGTCATGGTATTCCAGAGCGAATATAGAAAGATCAATATGTTATCCATTTATTAAAATTTTCTGAATTTTTTGTTGACAGGCTTGGGCCTCGCCAATATAATGTGTCTCGTTTTCAGCGCCAAGCTGAAAAAATTCAAGGCGTTCCTCCTTAGTTCAGTCGGTAGAACGGCGGACTGTTAATCCGTATGTCGCTGGTCCGAGTCCAGTAGGAGGAGCCATGAAGCATTCCAAAGACTTCCCATTTTGATTTGCATTTCAATACAGCCCTTCAAGGCTTTTTGGCGTGTCTGCGCGTGACGCAGAGGCGCTGGCCTTGCCAAAGGCAGTCCTCGCGCGCCCCTATTGCGCGCAGGGCCTGGCGTGAAGCCAGGCCCTGAGTGAATCAACGGTCCTTTATGATGGCATCAGGCCTTCTCAAAGGCCGCCGCCCTATCCCCTGAGAACACTATCGCCCAGCAGTCAAGGCGAGGGATCGCGGCTATATTCGGCGCGGCCTTGTATTCCCGGATCTGCGCCTTCGCCTCCTCAAGTTTGGCGGCGACTGCGGCATCCGTGCGCTTGCTCTTTGGAATGTACTTGAGTTCGAACAGGAAATTGCGCCCGGCAGGGTTGCTGTTCATGACGACGAGATCGGCGCGCCCATGCCCGCCGGTGTCAGCCTCGAGCAGCGGCCTGAGCTTGCCACTGGAGTCGGTCCTGACCGCGAAGTTGAAGCACATCTGCAGCGTCTTCTCGTTGAAGCCGGCAAATCCAGTGTCTGGCAGATCAGAGATCTCCTCCTCGACGCTCCTGAGCAGCGGCGCGATGTCGGCCTTTTTGGACGCCATGTCACCGAGGTTGATCTCCCTGCGTTTCACCAAGCCGCACCTGCCTTCGCAGTAAAGCACGAAGATCTGGTAGTAGACCTCGTTGGGGCAGCGGTATTCAACCGAGTCACCTGCTGAGCCGCTGCCCTTGGCGAAGCTGAGGTAGCCAAGGTACTTGAGCAATGAGACGAGCCCGTTGAAGTAAAAATAATCCACCTGGTTCAGGTTGAGTCTTTCTGGCAAAGCCGCTGGCACATTCTTCCTCGCCAGGATCAGATTTGACACTTCATCGCGCGCGGAAGGCTCAGCTAGGTTCATCATGCCCCTCAGCTTTGCCGAATCAGCACTTATGAATATGTCCTGCGCCCTGTCAGGGAGCCGCCCCATTCTGATCACCTCATTGAGGTAATTTAGGCACATGTCGGTATTGAACACGCTCTCGACGCAAGGCTCATCCGAGAACAAGTAGCCGTCAAACAGCCTCTCCATCACCTCGATAAGCCCCGCCTTGTCCACGCCATGGATGCGGCTGAAATCGACCGTCTCG
The DNA here is from genome assembly GCA_902776275.1 of uncultured Aeromonadales bacterium. GTDB lineage: Bacteria > Pseudomonadota > Gammaproteobacteria > Enterobacterales > Succinivibrionaceae > Succinivibrio. The sequence goes on along the minus strand of CACYPI010000041.1, from coordinate 10,697 downwards.
TCGATCGCCTGCGACAGCTCGCCATGGGTGAGGCCGACCATGGCCGCGCACTCCTTGCGGCCGCTGATGTCATTGGCAATGTTGAATCCGGAGGTGATTGAGTCAAGCGATACCGACGACACCCCGGTTATGAAGAACTTTTCTATGGGCCTTCTGGGGTCGCCGCCGAAATAGGCCTTGAGGCAGGCGTAGAACTGCTTGATGAAGCCCTCGTTGTCTTCAGCTGTCGAAGTGATCCTTCGGAATTCAGCCTTGTCCCTTGACAGGACTTCGTTTGCGAAATGGTCGTACTCATCGATGATGACGTAGAGCCGCACCCTGCCGCCTGAGGCAAATAAGAAGTGATCAAAGAACTTAATCATCAGATCTGACGGTGAGGAGTACAAGCTTGGATCAAGTTTGCCAATTGGCAGGCCAAAATCAGGATACGCTATCGAGAAATTTCTCAAACCGCTTGCCAGAACCTCAATAAAGCTGCTCAACACCTGTCCTGGCTTTGACGAAACTATTGAAAAGTCAAAGCTCAGGCAGCAGTAGGAGCTCGCCCGGGCCGTCTTGTGGGCGCCGATCCAGGTGTCTGCGAAGTTCTCCTCGAAGCTGGCTTTGCGCGCGATGTCGTAGTAATCGTTGAGAAGTACAGTGAAGCTGGTTTTTCCAAATCTGCGCGGACGCATGAACACCGGCACATTGGTCTTGGCGCCATTCTCAAGCCAGGCTATGTACCTAGTCTTGTCGACAAAGAGCAGGTTCTGCTCCCTGACCATCTCCATCGACGTGTTGCCAGGCAGGATATTCTTGTAATTCATCGCATCTCCCAAACGGGCTGCTTTTTCCTAACTGCGACCCGCCTTTCCATTATCTCAAAACGCCTTGAATTTCGCTTGCTTGTAAGGGCAAGGCTTTCGTTTAAGCCCCTCGGAGAGCAGATTGGAGAGCGCCAATGCCTGAATGCCCTAGCCTATCCCGGTTAGGAGCGAGACGATTGGCATCGTGAACACCGCGGCCAGCGTGGTCAGGGCGACGCCCTGCACCGATACCGGGTAGGCCTTCTTGTTGTAGAGCGACGCCAGAAGCGGGATCACGTTGCCTGACGGGGTCGCGGCGGTGGCCATGCACACCGCGAGCAGGTAGGCGTTGTCAGTGAACTGCTTCATCAGGAGCACGATGCACACCGGGACGGCGATCATCTTGAGGAAGGTGAAGGCCCAGACCCTCCAGTCCCTGAGGATCCCCGACCAGTCGGTCTCAAGGAGGAAGGCCCCCATGAGCATCATCGCCAGCGGCGCCGTGAGGCTGCCGAGCATCACCACCGCGGTCCTCGCGACATAAGGGATCGGAATGTTGAGGAAGTAGATGAGCACCGCGAGCACGCAGGAGATCATGCCCGGATTCAGGAGATCGCCAAGCTTGAAGCGGTGCGGGTTCTCGCCGCCGCCCCTGATGGTCTGGATCACATAGGAGTAAAACAGCAGGTTGAACGGGATCAGCAGCAGCGTGATGTAGATGAGCGCGTCCTTGCCGTAGATGCCGTCGATCATGGGCACGCCCATGAAGCCGATGTTCGTGAAGATCACCATGACGTTGACGATGCCGTAGCACTCCCTGCTGTAGCGGAGGATCCTGGGCATGAGCCACGCCGCGATGAAGAGCAGCGCGAGCAGGCCGCCGATGACGGCCAGGGCCTCGGAGAGCTCGTGCCCCCTGATGTGCCCGCCTGAGCCGGTGACGCCTGAGAGGATCAGCGCCGGATAGGCGATGCTGACGACAATCTTTGTGAGCTGGGGTTCGTTCTCAGATGTGATGAACCCGCGCTTTTTCGCGACGATCCCGACGATGATCAGGGTAAGAGGGTAAGGAAGATCGCCATCTGCTGCAGCACTGCCATTTTTAACTTGTCCTTGGAATTGTGCAAAAGAATGGGCCGGATGCCCGGCCCGTTTGGATCGGCTGCCAAGGGCGGCCTTGCCGCCCCGGCCCGTCAGAGGTTCTCGCCGTAGAAGAGCTTGAGCTTGTCCACGGCCTTGTCCACGTACTGCGGCACGTAGTAGGTCTGAATGTGGGTGGCGCCGTCTATGAGGAAGAGCTCCTTGTTCCTGGTGCCGGTGGCCGCCTTGAACATCTCCTGCGACATGTACAGCGAGTCGGCCTTGGAGCCTGCGATGAGCAGCAGCGGCACGTTGATGAGTTCGGCCTGATCCCTGGCGTCCCAGGTCATGAGATCCATGAGGCTTGAGGTGGTGTAGGCGAAGGTCGAGTTCGGGTGGCGGTGGGTCTTGCCGTAGTAGATCAGGCCCTCGCGGTAGAGGTCGTTCTTGATCTTGGCGATGTCCTCGTCGCTCACCTTGTCGAGGTCGAGGCTGCCCGAGAGGGCGACCTTGCCGGTCCTGACCTCGGCGTCGCGCGCGTCGGCGGCCTGCTTGAGGCGCTCCTGGATGGTGTCGAGCGCCGAGTTCATGTAGCCGTTGCGGCGCACCTCGCCCGAGTTGAACATGCTGATGGTCGCCACGGCCTTCCAGCGCTTCTCGCTCTTGGCGGCGTTGATGGTGTACCCGCCGCCGCAGATCCCCAGCGCCCCCAGGCGGCTTGCGTCGACCCCGGGGAAGGTTTCGATGTAGTCGACCATGCCGTGGATGTCCTCGGTGCGGTACTGCGGCTTGTCGGTGTGGCGGGGCTCGCCGCCGCTTGCGCCCTGGTAGGAGGCGTCGGCGGCGATGGTGATGTAGCCAAGCTCGGCCAGGCGCTGGGCGTAGAGGCCCGCGACCTGCTCCTTGACGCCGCCGTTGGGGTGGGCGACGGTGATGGCCGGGTACTTCTTCCTAGCGTCATAGCCTGCCGGGGTGTAGACGTTGGCGGCTATCCTGATGCCGTTTAAGGTGTAGGTGACCGGGTGGATGTTCACCTTGCCAGGCTCGTTCTTCACGATGGCGCCGTCGTAGACGAGGCCCCAGAGGTTGTTCGTGCCGTCGGCTGCGAAGGCGCTCAGGCAGGCGCCCAGCGCCGCCGCTGCCGCGGCCTTGATTGCCTTGTTCATGCTCATGTCCTCTGTTCTTGCTGCATTGTCTGCGGGGACTTGCTCCGTCCCTCATCGGGAACAGCCTAATTCTTGCCGGAAAAGCGCATCGGAAAAATTGCAGCAAGCTGATTTAACGATAACCATAAGGCATGATCCATCAGAATGCGCCAGGGCAGATTCGGGCACAACTATTGCTAAGAGGCCATGGGAAACGTCTTTCAACGCATAACCCCAGGTTATGGAAAGAATGTCCTGCAGGGCACAGGGATGCGCGCCAACGGTGCGCGGCGCGGGAGGCCATGGGACAGGCGCGGCCGGGCGCTTGCGCGTCCGGCCGCGGCATTGAATGGAGAGGCTGGCTTGAGGCTATGCCTTGGCGCCCGGCAAGTCCGGGGTCGCGTCGTCGTCGGCGTCGTTGTCGTAGAGCGCGGCCCTGGCGCTCCTTGAGATCGGCTCCTTCCTGCTCACCTTGTTCCACTGCGCGTGCTCCTGCATGGCCACGCGGGTGTAGCGGTTGACGAGGCTGCGCATCATGCCCATGAAGTTCAGGTACATCTCCGAGGAGTGCAGCGAGATCTTGTCGGCGCCGATCTCGGTGACGAGGTTGAACTGGCACTGGTCGGCAAGCTCGTTGAACTCGCGCCCGGAGGCCATGAGCTTCTCCATGCGCGCGTCGTCGGGCCGGGCCGCCGCCTCCTTGGCCTCGCGGACGAAGCCGTCCACCCGGCCTGAGAGATCGTAGAGGTTCTCCTCGAGCTTGCCTGCGAAGATCGAGTGGCGGTTGGCCACGTGCTCGAGCCCCCTGCCGATGGAGCGGCGGATGGTGCGCGATGCCTTGTTCAGGTTGGTGAACACCTGGTAGAAAATGAACTTGCCGTCGACGCTGGCGCCGCCCTGCTGCTTCTGCCGCCGAACATGCCCTCGCCGCCGTCCAGCGCCATGTCGTAGTAGGGCCTGCGGTTGTCGGCAAGCTCCGAGGAGATGTTCGAGGCCTTGTTCTTGATGTGGCGCATATCCCTCTCGCTGTCGGCGAAGAATGCCTCGAGCGCGCGGTGGACGCACTCGTTCTCCTCGTCGATGTACTTCACGGTGGCGTCGCGCAGCACGTCGAGGATCTCGGCGTCAGAGCGGGCGCGGCGGATCGAGGTGCCGTAGTTCTCAGGCGTCTTGCGCAGGAAGTTGGTCCAGACGATGAGCCCGAGCACCGGCGGCACCAGGATCGCGATGGCAACGCCCGAGGTCGCGAGGATGAGCGCGGCGACCACGAAGGAGAGCGTGAAGGCGCAGAAGCCGGTGAGGAACCAGCCGGCGATGACCGTGATCACGCCGGAGATGCGGTAGACCGCAGTCTCGCGGTCCCACGCGCCGTCGGCAAACGACGATCCCATGGCCACCATGAAGGTGACGTAGGTGGTCGAGAGCGGCAGCTTCATCGAGGTGGCCCAGGAGATCAGCGCCGAGGCCACGACCAGGTTGACGCTGGCGCGCACGGCGTCGAAGGCCACCGGCATCTGGCCCTTGACGAGCTCGGGGCGGGCGTAGCGCTTGCCGATGCAGCCGCGGACGCCCTCCGGGGTGCCGCGATACACCGTGCGCGAGACCGCAAGGCCGACGCGGGTGATGACGCACCCCAGGTATGAGGCGCCGAACTGCTCGTGCTGGCCCTTGGAGCTTGAGGAGAGTCCTACCGTGGTCTGCACCACCTGCCTGGCCTTGCGCGATACGAAGAGCGTCAGGCACATGATGAGTCCCGACACGAAGAGCCAGAAGGTGCTGGCCTTGGTGATCGAGTTGAGCCCGCCCATCAGCATGCTCCCCGGATCCCCGCCCTCGGCGGTCCAGAGCTTGAAGCTGTCAAGCGCCGCCAGCGGCACGCCGACGAAGTTCACGAGATCGTTCCCGGCAAACGCGAAGGCCAGCGCGAAGGTGCCGGCGAGCACGATGAGCTTGAATACGTTGCGCCCCATGAGCACGATCGCCTGGCCGATGGCCGTGAAGGCGATGAAGAAGCCCCAGTTGATGGCGCCCAAGTGCGCCTTGATCCACTCCATGGCTTCAGGACTGACTATCGAGGAGGTCTTGGCGCCCTTGACGATGAGGAAGTAGGCGATCGCGGTCATCGAGATCCCGCAGAAGATCCCGCCCAAGTACTTCACGGAGCGCTCAAAGCGGAAGGAGAAGAAGAGGCGGCAGACGAACTGCACGCACATGCCGGCGGTGAAGGCGATGATCACCGGGTGAAGGCGATGATCACCGAGAGCAGGATCCCCGAGACTATGGTCGCGGTGCGCCCGAGCTTGATGTACTCGATGAGGTCCGACATCGGGGCGCCGGACTTGTGGATGGTCCAGATGGCCGCGCAGACGGCGGCGCCCAGGAGCTCGAAGATTATGGACACCGTGGTCGAGGTCGGAAGGCCCAGCGAGTTGAAGAGGTTCGGGAGCAGCACGTCGGCGATCATCACCGCCGAGAAGATCGCCATGATCTCGAGCATGCTGAAGCGCTCGGGGAAGAACATGCCGTTGCGGGCGATCTCCATCATGCCCGAGGAACTGGTGGCGCCTGCGATCACGCCGACCGAGGCCACGAGAACCACCAACCCGTAGGGGGCGATCCTGGCGCCCACGGCCGAGTTCAGGAAGTTGCAGGCGTCATTGGACACGCCCACGAAAAGATCCAGCGCCGCAAAGATCATCAGCACGACGACCAGCGCCAGCAGCAGCGTTTCTGCCATTCGGAATCTCCATTTTTGCACTGCGGTAATGCATTGCCGGAAATCTTAAATGAGCAAGGTCAATATTGTGTTGGACTAATATGATGGATCTTCAAAGTGTTAACCATTCTGCCACATGGATTTAACCTGTTCTTAACGCAAGTTTTTGCGTAGCACGCAAAGCACCATCACAGTGCCCTGCGGGCGAATGCTGCGATCTCCGACTCTGGGGTGCTTGAGCTAAAGCACGCCCCCTCAACCCAGGTCCCGGAGCGGGCGAGCCTTGAGAGCCTTTCGCGGCTGTCGCCCAGCGGCGATCCGCCCGAGGTGCAAAAGAGGATGATCCTTTTGCCTGAGAAATCGTTTGCCGAGGCGAAGCGGTCCACGGGCCAGGCCGCGGTGTACCACCAGATGGGAAAGCCCAGGAAGACGGTGCCGTACTCCTTGAAATCAGAAGGAGCGTTGACCGCAAGCTCGATCTCGAGGCCGCCCTGCGCATGCTCGCGGCTTACGCGGCTTTTGGGATTGATCCAGTTGAGATGGCATCGGTGTACGGCTCCTTGGGCCTTATCTCAAAGAGCGTGCCGCCGACTGCCTGGGCGACAGCCCTGGCCGCGCGCGCCGTGGCGCCTTGCGCCGAGAAATAGGCCACGAGGATCTTGCGATTTTGCGAATTGTCCATTGCATTGCCTCCATTGCCGCGATGATAGGCCGCGCAGTGGTTCATGAGAACGTCCTTGTGCTCATGGCTTGATGCGCGCAGGTTATGGACTTTACTTGCGCAGCACCATCTTCATGATCTCCCCCTTGCCGATGGTGATGGCGTCGGGGTTGACGAGGCGCATCGAGGTGTCGCTCCACTCGGGGAGGTTTTCAAAGACGCCGCGGAAGCGCTCCTGCTCGGAGGCCTTGCACGCAAGGTAGTAGACGGGGTGGGCTTCCTCATCGGTGAGCCTGATGACCCTGCGCTCCTGCCCAAGCCGGTCGCCCTTGAAGAAGAAGTAGTCCGAGAAGAAGGTCGGGAGCACCGAGCTGTTTGAGATCTCGATGAAGGCCTTGCGGTTGTGCTGCATCAGAAGGTGCGGATGCGGGATCGCCTTGACCGTGAGCTCGTACCAGAACCCCACCTCCGAGTACTGGAGTATGGGCACGCGGTCGAGATCCTTAAACGAGATTGACGCGCGCGAGGCCAATGGGTGGTCGGGCGGCACTGAGAGGTAGAGCTGCTCGCTGCCGCAGGCCTTGAAGTAGAAGCCCTCGCCCTCGGGCTCCTCGTGGAGGATCACGAGCTGGTAGGTGCCGTCAGAAAGGCCCTTGATGAGCTCGGGATCGTTTCTTATCTCCGAGGTCACGGTCTTGTCGGTGAACGCAGCCTGGACACAGGGGGTGATCTCCATCATCGGCACCGGGGCGCAGCACCCAAGAGCCACCGTGCGCATCCTGCGATCGAAGTCGCGCACCTGGCGCACCAGGCCCTCGTCCTCCTCGATGACCCTGCGGGCAAGCGAGGCGGCGAGCTTGCCGTTCTCGTTGAGGTAGAGGCGGTTCTTCTGGCGGGTGAAGAGCTCGACGCCCATGAGATCCTCGAGCTTCTGCATCGAGCGCGTGAGCGCGGGCTGCGATATGAAGAGCTTCTCGGAGGCCGCCGAGAGCGTGCCGGTGTCAGCGAAGGCGGCGAGCTGGCGCAGGAAGTTAATCTCGATCACCGATGGCATTGAAGGCTCCTTGGTACTTGCCACTTTGTCAAAAGTATAACCGAAAGTTATATGCCGCATCTGCATTTGGCATTATGCAGCGGGCTTTGGCGTGGCTAAAGTGGCAGCCATGGAACAGGGCAATTTCAACCATGAAAGGGGTAATCGAAAAATGGCTTCCATCATCTCACGCAAGCTCGCCGCCATCGCCGCAGCAGTCTCCATCGCCGCCGCGTCGCACGCGGCTTTGGCCGCAGACGAGGCGCTGAGCCTCTCGGACTTCGGCGTCTTCTCATCAGGCGGCACCGTCACCGCGCCGGTTGAGGGGAAGTACAACGCCAAGAAGAACTGGCAGGACATTACCCGCGCCGGCACCACCGCCCACGTCGACCACGCCAGCGTGCTCTACGCCATCCCCGCAAAATCCAACGGGATCCCCGTGGTGATGCTCCACGGCTACGGCCAGTCCCGCACCGCGGCGAGGCCGGCTCCACCGTCTCGATGACCTCGGACGCGCTTGACGCCAAGGACGGCGGCAAGTCCAAGGACTACATGCCGGGCGATCAGGCATGGTACACCCACTTCCGCATCGGCCGCGTGGCGCCTGAGACCTACGAGGACTCGCAGTTCCCCGCAGGCGATCGCGCGCAGGATCAGTTCTTCAGGCAGATGACCCCGAACACCGGCTCGTTTGACGTCAAGGTCAACGCCGACGCCCTCACGCATGTGCTCAAGGACGCCCGCAGCATGGCAGGCGGCAAAAAAGCGGTCTTCATCGCCCACTCGCAGGGCTGCACCGTCGCCGTCAACACCAGCATGGAGGATGCCGCGGCGCTCGTGCTCATCGAGCCCGGTCGCGCCCCGGCAGTCGACTCCGAGCAGTTCAAGGCCCTGCTCGCCTCCAAGATCCCGGTCATCTTCTACTACGGCGACTACATCGCCAACGGCCCCAAGGACATCGACTCGACCAAGTTCTGGCAGGAGTCGCTCGCCTCCGCGCGCGCCTTCGCCAAGGCCTTCAACGACCAAGGCGGCGACGCCCAGGTCGTGAGCCTGCCTGACGAGGGGATCCACGGCAACAGCCACTTCATGTTCGAGGAGAAGAACAACGACCAGGTGGCAGACAGCCTGATCTCGCGCCTAAACGCTAAGGGGCTGTGATCTCAAGGCAGGGCCGCGCGCCCTGCCGTTAGCGAAGAGCATCAACTATTTATTGAAATAAAAAGCAAATATAAAAGAAGGTAAAAAATGAAAGTCATCAGGATGAACTCTTTTTGCGCGCTGCGCGACAGCGAGCTTGCAAGCGCGGGCGTGGTGCTCGGCGGCAGCATCCGCGCCCCCGAGGCCCAGGACGCCGGGCGCAGGAACCTCGGCACCCTCGCCCCTGAGTTTGCCGCGCTCAACGACGACGTGCTCTTTGGCAGGGTGTGGTCGAGGATCGACGCGCTGAGCCCGCGCGACCGCAGCCTCGTCACCATCGCCGCGCTGTTCTCGGCAGGCCTCTTCCCGCAGCTCAAGGCCCATCTTGAAATAGGCAGGGCCCACGGCATCACCAAGTCCCAGGCCGTCGAGGCCGTGACCCAGCTTGCCTTCTACTGCGGCTGGCCCAAGGCCTGGAGCGCCCTGCCCATCATCCGCGAGGTCTACGCGGACGTGAAGGACGATGACGTCCCGATGGGCGAGCTCTCGCACTTCCCGCTCGGCGAGCCCAACCCATACTCGCAGTTCTTCACCGGAGGAGCTGGCTTGCCAAGCTCAACACGGGCGACTTCGGCGTACACAACGTCACCTTCGCCCCGGGCGTGCGCAACCACTGGCACGTCCACCACGCCAAGCAGGGCGGCGGGCAGATCATCATCTGCGTCGCAGGCCGCGGCTGGTACCAGCAGTGGGGCGAGGATCCCGTCAAGATGCTGCCTGGCGACACCGTGACCATCCCCGCAGGCGTGAAGCACTGGCACGGCGCGGCCAAGGGCTGCTGGTTCCAGCACCTTGCGATCGAGGTTCCTGGCGCCGGGGCCTCAAACGAATGGCTCGAGCCTGCCTGCGACGAGAGCAACCGCGGGATCTGAAAGTCCGCGCAAGACCGCGATTTCCAACTCAAACCACGATCTCAAAGGAGCACACCATGAAGACACGCATCAGGACCTTTGCCGCGGCGCTTGCCGCCGCCCTCGCCATCAACGACTACAGCGCCGCCGCGGAGGCGGCGCAGGACGGCGGAGCCGTCCTTGGCACCTACCCGAGGACGGTTGAAACCCAGACTGCCGGTCGCACAAGGCTCGACGGCTTCGCGCCCAAGTTTGCCGAGCTCAACGACGACGTGCTCTTCGCTCAGATCTGGTCGAGAACGCCGCAGCTCTCCGTGCGCGACCGCAGCCTCGTCACCATCGCCGCGCTCTTCTCGGCAGGCCAGTTCCCGCGGCTCAAGTCCCACCTCGTCCTGGGCAAGGTCCACGGGATCACCAGGCAGGAGGCGGTCGAGGCCATAACCCAGCTTGCCTTCTACTGCGGCTGGCCCAAGGCCTGGAGCGCCCTGCCCCCTGGTGAAGGAGGTCTACGGCGAGGAGACGGGAGCGCCCGGGGAGGCTGCGCTCTCGCACTTCCCGCTTGGCGATGAGAACACCGCCAACGCCAAGCACTTCTCAGGCAGAAGCTGGGTGTCGAGGCTCTCTTCCGAGGGCGCCCCCGGCGTCTACAACGTCACCTTCGCCCCGGGCGTGCGCAACAGCTGGCACGTCCACGAGGCCAAGGAAGGCGGCGGGCAGATCCTAGTAGCCGTGGCAGGCGAGGGATGGGGGCAGATGGAAGGCCGGGATCCCGTCAAGATGCTCCCGGGCGACACTGTGACCATCCCCGCAGGCGTGAAGCACTGGCACGGCGCGGCCAGGGACAGCTGGTTCCAGCACCTTGCGATCGAGGTTCCCGGAAAATGCGCCTCCACGAAATGGTTTCAGAAGGTTGACGATGCAGCTTACAACTTCCTCAAGTGAGGCTTTGAAAAACTCGGGCGCCATGGCGGCGCCTGGAGCGGCGCCGAGGTTCGACGCGCAAAGCAGGATCTCGGACGTCGCGGCCGATCCGCTCTTTGAAGGATACGGGCGCCTGCTCTTCCCGCTGCATCGCGGGTACATGGGCGGCAGCACCCTGGGGCAGCTCACCCTCACCTGGTACTCGCACTTGACATCCTCCCCTCTCTAAAGAGAGGGGATTCCTACCGATCTCTTGGGAGATCTTCGGCGGGTTCCTCTTGCTGACCACCAATGTGATTCACTTG
>CACYPI010000040.1 GCA_902776275.1 uncultured Aeromonadales bacterium | reverse complement strand
ACATGCGTCAGAGTGTAACAAACCCCATGGTCAAATTGGGATCGCCGGAACTCAAACCTTCTGGTCAAATTCTGAACAAATCAAGATGTCTTTGACACGGGCGTCCTGTGGCGGAGCTCCCATCTCTATCATCAGACAATACATTGAAAACCAGAATATCCCCGATTAGGCGCCTTATATCCCCGGGCTGAAGCCCGGGGTTTTACGGCGCTTTTTTGATAAACCCCAAGCGCTTCACCTTCGGGATCCTGGAGAGAGCCGATCTCTTCACCGTCTCCTTCTACGGCGACGAGCACCGCCACGCCCTCTCGCTTCTGGGCTCGCGCTCAGGCCGCGACGGCGACAAGCTGCATGGCACCGGGCTCACCCCGATGCAGGACGGGGAGTTCCACACCTACAAGGAGGCCGAGCTCACCTTCGAGTGCCGCAAGATCTTCTCCCAGCCCCTCGAGCGCAGCCGCATCCCCGAGGAGCTGGCCTCCCAGTTCTATGCCCCGGGCGACAAGGCCCACTGCATGTTCGTAGGCAGGGTACAGAAGATCCTCGAGGGCCCGGCGAGAGCCTGACTCGCCCCGAAAAGCCCAAGGCATGGGCGCAAAAAGGCCCTTCCGGCCTCCCGGAAGGGCCCTTTTCAAGCCAGGGCTTAATCAGGTCCTGGCGTGGCTCACGCTCCGAAGCGCCCGATCCACCGCCTCGGCGCACCTGGCGCCCTCGGCGATGGCCCAGACCACCAGCGACTGACCGCGGCGGCCGTCGCCTGCGGCGAAGACCTTCGGGTTGCTGGTGCGGAACGCGTCATCGCCCTCGTACACGGCCTTGATGTTGCCGCGCGCGTCGGTGTCGAGCGAGAACTCGCGGGCCAGGGCCGACGAGGGGTGGGAGTAGCCCATCGCGATGAGCGCCACGTCGGCGTCGAGCGCGCCCTCGGTGCCCGGGATCCCGTCGAAGCGGTGGCCCGGAGCCCACTTGACCTTCTGGGTCGTGATGCCGGTGAGACGGCCGTCCTTGCCGACGAACGAGGTGGTGTTCGTCGAGAACAGCCTCGTACAGCCCTCCTCCTGCGAGGGGGAGGTGCGCTTGATGCGCTTCCAGTCAGGCCACGAGGTCATCGGATCGACGCTCTCAGGCAGCTCGTCGTGGTAGTCGAGCTGGGTCACCGAGGAGGCGCCCTTGCGGATCGCGGTGCCGATGCAGTCGGAGGCGGTCTCGCCGCCGCCGATGACGACGACCTTCTTGCCGGCGACATCGATGGGGTTCTCGCCGCGGCCCTGGATCTCCAGGTTCTGCGCGATGAGGAACTCGAGCGCGAAGTGCACGCCCTTGAGATCGCGCCCTGCGATCTTGAGGTCGCGCGGCACCTCGGAGCCCGGGCAGAGCACCACCGCGTCATAGCGCGAGAGCAGCTCGGAGCCGGGGATCTCATCTGAGGCGTTGCAGAACACGCCCTTCTCGCCCGGATCGGCCTTGCCGACGCGCACGCCGGTCTTAAAGGCGATGCCCTCGCCCTCGAGCACGCTCAGGCGGCGATCGAGGATCTCCTTGGGCAGCTTGAAGTCCGGGATCCCGTAGCGCAGCAGGCCGCCCGGCTTGTCGTTCTTCTCGTATACGGTCACGTTGTGGCCGCGGCGGGCAAGGCCCTGCGCGCAGGCCAGGGCCGCCGGGCCCGAGCCCACGATCGCGACCTTCTTGAAGGAGCGGTTGAGCGTGAGTTCGGCGTGGACCAGGCCGTGGTCGAAGGCGTACTCGCAGATCTTGCGCTCGATGCTCTTGATGCCGACGCTCTGGCGGTGCAGCCCGAGCGTGCAGCCCTCCTCGCACAAGGCTGGACAGAGCCTGCCTGTGAAGTCGGGGAAGGGGTTGGTGCTCGAGAGCACGTTGAGCGCCTTCTGGAACTGGCCCTTGCAGGCGAAGTCGTTGACGTCCGGGATGGTGTTGTGCAGCGGGCACTCGTACATGCAGTACGGGGTGCCGCAGTCCATGCACCTGCCGGCCTGGATCCTGACCTGATCGTCTGTGAGCGTCTTGAAGTACTCCTTGAAGTTCTTCACGCGCTCCTTGACCGGGGTGGTTTCAGGTTCGATGCGCTCGTATTCGAGGAAGCCTCTTTCAAATCCCATCTTACTTGCTCTCCTGCATATTCTTGAGGGCGCCGTAGTACTCGGCCGGGAACACCTTGACGAACTTCGAGAGCTCCTTGCGGAAGTTCTTCAGGACCGCCGCGGCGATCGGGCTGCCGGTCAGGGCCTCGTGCTTCTTCAGGAGCTTGCGGATGATCGCCTCGTCGCTCATGCCGGCGTGCAGCGGCACGCGCGGATCGGCGTCCTTTTCGAGCGCCACGTTGGAGATCATGAACTCGCCTGCGGCGATGCGGGACCTGAAGGTGCCGTCCTCGTCGTAGACATAGGCGATGCCTCCGGACATGCCGGCGCCGAAGTTGCGCCCGGTCCTGCCCAGGACCAGCACGGTGCCGCCGGTCATGTACTCGCAGCCGTGGTCGCCGCAGCCCTCGCAGACTGCGGAGGCGCCGGAGTTCCTCACGGCAAAGCGCTCGCCGGTCACGCCGGAGAGGTAGGCCTCGCCCGAGGTCGCGCCGTAGAGGCAGGTGTTGCCGGCGATGATGTTCTCGCGCCTGTCGCCTGAGAACTCCTGATACGGCCTCACCGAGATGATGCCGCCCGAGAGCCCCTTGCCCACGTAGTCGTTGGCCTCGCCGGTCAGGTGGATGCTCACGCCCTTCTCGAGGAAGGCGCCGAGGCTCTGGCCTGCGGTGCCGCCCAGGTTGATGGTGACGAAGTCGTCGGGCAGGCTGCCCTCGTTGGCAGCCAGCCAGCCTGAGACCAGGGTGCCGACGGTGCGGTTCGTGTTCTTGACCGGGCTGTCGATGACCACCGGGGTCCCCTTGGAGACCGCCTCCTTGACGCGATCGAGGAAGGAGTTGTCCAGGGACTTCTCAAGCTCGTGATCCTGCTTGATCTCCTGATGCATCGGCGCGTCCTTGTAGGCCGGGTCGCGGAAGAAGATCCTCGTGAACGAGAGCTTGTTGGCCTTCTCGAACTGCGGCTCGTCGGCCTTCTCCAGGAGGTCGCTGCGGCCGATGAGGTCGTCGAACTTGGCAAAGCCGAGCGACGCCATGATCTCGCGGGTCTCGCGGGCGACGAAGTGGAAGTAGTTCATCACCTCCTCGGGCTTGCCCACGAACTGGGCGCGCAGCTCCGGATCCTGCGTGGCGATGCCGGCAGGGCAGGTGTTCTTCTGGCACTTCCTCATCATCACGCAGCCTAAGCACACGAGCGGGGCGGTGCCGAAGCCGAACTCGTCGGCGCCGAGCAGGCCGCCTATGACCACGTCGCGGCCGGTCTTGATCTGGCCGTCGACCTGGAGGCGCACGCGCGAGCGCAGGCGGTTCATGACGAGGGTCTGCTGGACGTCAGCAAGGCCGGTCTCCCAGGCCGAGCCCGCGTACTTCATCGACGAGGCCGGAGCCGCGCCGGTGCCGCCGTCATGGCCTGAGATCACGATGTGGTCGGCCTTGCACTTGGCAACGCCGGCGGCCACCGTGCCGATGCCCACCTCGGAGACGAGCTTGACCGAGATGTCGGCCTTGGGGTTGGCGAGCTTGAGGTCGAAGATGAGCTGCGCCAGATCCTCGATCGAGTAGATGTCGTGGTGCGGCGGGGGCGAGATGAGTCCGATGCCCGGCAGGCTGTGGCGCAGCTTGCCGATGTACTTCGAGACCTTGTGCCCGGGCAGCTGGCCGCCCTCGCCGGGCTTGGCGCCCTGGGCCATCTTGATCTGGATCATGTCGCAGTGCGCAAGGTAGTCGGCGGTGACGCCAAAGCGCCCGGAGGCGACCTGGCGGACCTTGGAGCGCAGGGAGTCGCCCTTCTTAAGCGGCATGTCCTTGACGACCACGGAGTCACCGAGCACCGCCTTCAAGGTGGTGTCCTTCGAGATCACGCCGTCGCGCTGGGGATCCTCGCCGCCTTCGCCGGAGTTTGACATCGCGCCCATGCGGTTCATCGCGACGGCGAGAGCAGTGTGCGCCTCGGTTGAGATGGCGCCCATCGACATGGCGGAGGTGGCGAAGCGCTTGATGAGGCTCTCCTCGCTCTCCACCTCGTCAAGCGGGATGGCATGCGCTGGCTTGAACTTGAACATGCCGCGCAGCGTCATCAGGCGCTTGGACTGGTCGTTGATGATCCTGGCGTACTTCTTGTAGGTCTCGTAGTCGTTCATGCGGACCGCGCGCTGGAGGTCGACGACGGCCTCCGGGGTCCACATGTGCTCCTCGGCGCCGTAGCGCCAGTTGAGATCGCCGCCTGACTGCAGGCTGTGGTCGCTCTGGGAGAGGCGCTCGAAGGCCTGCTTGTGGATCTTCACGGCCTCCTCGGCGATGTCGAACAAGCCGACGCCGCCGACCTGGGTCGAGGTGTTCTTGAAGTACTGGTCCACGAACTCCTGCGACAGGCCGATGGCCTCGAAGATCTGCGCGCCGGTGTAGGACATGTAGGTGGAGATGCCCATCTTCGACATGGTCTTGTACAAGCCGGCGTCGATGGCGTGGACGTAGTTCTTGAGGAACTCCTTCTCCTCCACCGGGTTGGTGGCCATCGACTTGACGATCGCGAAGGCCGCGTACGGGTTGATGGCCTCGGCGCCGTAGCCGCCTAAGAGCGCGAACTGGTGGACTGTGCGCGCCGAGCCGGTCTCGACGACGAGGCCGGTGCTGGTGCGCAGCCCGTGCTCGACCAGGCACTGGTGCACGGCGGAGGTGGCCAGCAGCGCCGGGATGGCCAGGCGCTTGTCGCTGACCTTGCGGTCGGTGATGATCAGGATGTTCTTGCCCGACTTCACCGCGTCGACCGCGGCGGCCATGATCGAGGCGAGCCTCGCCTCGATGCCGTCCTTGCCCCAGGAGAGCGGGTAGGTGATGTCCAGCTCCTGGGAGCGGAACTTCGAGCCGGTGAAGGCGTCGATGTTGCGGATCTTCTCCATGTCCGAATCCGAGAGGATCGGCTGGGAGACCTCCAGGCGCACCGGCGGGTTGTTGTCCATGATGTTCAAAAGGTCCGGGCGCGGGCCGATGAACGAGACGAGCGAGGTGACCATCGCCTCGCGTATCGGGTCGATAGGCGGGTTCGTCACCTGCGCGAAGAGCTGCCTGAAGTAGTCGTAGAGCAGGCGGGGCTTCTTGGAGAGCACCGCAAGCGGGGCGTCGTTGCCCATCGAGAGCACCGGCTCCTTGCCGTTCTCGGCCTTGGGCCTCATCAGGCGCTCGACGTCCTCGCGGGTGTACCCGAATACGCCCATCAAAGTCTTGAGCGGCAGGTTCAAAGGCTGGCGCTCCGGGCTCTCGGAGATGTCCGAGAGGCGGATGCGCACCTTGTCGATCCACTCGGGGTAGGGCCTGGCGGTTGCAAGGCTGTTCTTGATCTCAGAGTCGTTGATGATGCGGCCCTGCTCGGTGTCGATGAGCAGCATGCGGCCAGGCTCCAGGCGCCAGTGCTTGAGCACGCGCTTCTCGTCCACGTTGAGCACGCCGGCCTCGGAGGCCATGATCACGAGGTTGTCGCGGGTGATGAGGTAGCGCGCCGGGCGCAGGCCGTTGCGGTCGAGCGTCGCGCCGACCTGGCGGCCGTCGGTGAAGGCCACCGCGGCCGGGCCGTCCCAGGGCTCCATCATCGCCGCGTAGTACTCGTAGAACGCGCGCAGCTTCGGATCCATGAGGCGGTCCTTCTCCCAGGCCGACGGGATCATCATCATCGCCGCCTGCGCCAGCGAGTAGCCGGACATGGTGAGCAGCTCGAAGACGTTGTCAAACGAGGCCGAGTCAGACTGCCCCTGGAAGATGAGCGGCCAGAGCTTCTCGAGATCGTTGCCGAACACCGGGGAGCTGATGTGCTTCTCGCGGGCGCGGATCCAGTTGAAGTTGCCGCGCAGCGTGTTGATCTCGCCGTTGTGGGCGATCATGCGGAAGGGATGGGCCAGCGACCACTGCGGGAAGGTGTTGGTCGAGAAGCGCTGGTGGATGAGGGCGATGGCCGACACGCAGCGCGCGTCCTGCAGGTCCTTGTAGTACTCGCCGATCTGGCGGGCCAGCAGCTGGCCCTTGTAGACGATGGTGCGGGCCGACAGCGAGGGGATGTAGAACTCCTTGCAGTGCTTCAGGTGCAGGTTCGAGATAGCGATCGAGCTGCGCTTCCTGATGATGTAGAGCTTGCGCTCCAGGGCGTCGGTCACCAGCACGTCGGGGCTGTGCCCGATGAAGATCTGGCGGATGACCGGCTCCTTCTCGCGCACGACCGGCGACATCGGGATGTCCTCGTCGACCGGCACGTCGCGCCAGCCCAGGATTATCTGCCCCTCGGCCGAGACCGCGCGCTCGATCTCCTCCTGGCAGGCGTGCCTGGAGGCCTCCTCGCGGGGCAGGAAGACCATGCCGACGCCGTACTCGCCTGAAGGCGGGAGCGCGACGCCCTGCGCGGCCATGTCGTCGCGCAGCAGCTTGTCGGGGATCTGGATGAGGATGCCTGCGCCGTCGCCCTGGAGCGGATCGGCTCCCACCGCGCCGCGGTGGGTCAGGTTCTTCAGTACTTCGAGGGCCTGGACCACGAGGCTGTGGCTTCTCTCCCCCTTTATATGCGCAATGAAGCCGACGCCGCAGGCGTCGTGCTCGTTTGCGCTGCTGTAAAGCCCTTTGGATGCCATATGTTTTGTGCTTACCTGTTGATATGGTGCGCCTGAGGACGCCGGGGGCTTTCGGCCCCCTGAGGGACACAAAGGTCCCTTGCGGGACCTTTGGCTCTTAACTCATTGTACTTCCAGACACTTGGCGCGGAGTGTCAGAGGCTGTAGTAGAGCTCGAACTCGGCAGGGGCCGGGGTCGAACGGACCTTGGTGTCCTCCTCGACCTTGAGGTCGATGTAGGAGTTGATGAAGTCCTCGCTGAACACGCCGCCCTCGAGGAGGTAGTCGTGATCGGCCTGGAGGGCCTTTAAGGCCTGCTCGAGGGAGGTGCACACCTGCGGGATGTTCGCAGCTTCCTCAGGCGGCAGATCGTACAGGTTCTTGTCCATCGGATCGCCCGGGTTGATCTTGTTCTTGATGCCGTCGAGGCCTGCCATCAGCATGGCGGAGAAGGCGAGGTACGGGTTGGCGGTGCAGTCCGGGAAGCGGACCTCGATGTGGGCGGCCTTCGGGCTGATCGAATACGGGATGCGGATCGAGGCGGAGCGGTTGGCGGCGGAGTAGGCCAGCATCAGCGGGGCCTCGAAGTGCGGGACCAGCCTCTTGTAGGAGTTGGTCGAAGGGTTCGTGAAGGCGTTGATGGACTGGGCGTGCTTGATGATGCCGCCGATGTACCACAGGGCCTCCTGGGACAGGCCGCCGTAGAGGGAGCCTGCGAACACGTTGGAGCCGCCCTTGGCGATCGACTGGTGGCAGTGCATGCCCGAGCCGTTGTCTCCGTAGATCGGCTTGGGCATGAAGGTCGCGGTCTTGCCGTACTGGTAGGCGACGTTCTGGACGATGTACTTGTACATCATGACCTCGTCGGCCTTCTTGGTCAGCGAGCGGAACTCGGTGGCGATCTCGTTCTGGCCGGCGGTGGCGACCTCGTGGTGGTGGGCCTCGAGGGTCATGCCCATCTTGGCCATCAGCTTGCACATGGCGGAGCGGATGTTCTGCGAGGAGTCGACCGGCGGAACCGGGAAGTAGCCGCCCTTGACGGCAGGGCGGTAGCCCTTGTTGCCGCCTTCGTAGTCGGTGTCGCTGTTCCAGGCGGCCTCGACGTCGTCGATCTCGACCATCGAGCCCTTCATCTCGGTCTTGAAGCGGACGGAATCGAACAGGAAGAACTCGGGCTCCGGCCCGAAGAAAGCCTCGTCGCCGATGCCGGTGGACTTGAGGTAGGCCTCGGCGCGCTTGGCGATGGAGCGCGGATCGCGGTCGTAGCCGGTCATGGTCTGCGGCTCGAGGATGTCGCAGCGGATGATCAGGGTCGGATCCGCGTAGAACGGATCGATGGCCACGGTCGAAATGTCCGGCATGAGGATCATGTCGGACTTGTCGATCCCGCGCCAGCCGGCGATCGACGAGCCGTCGAACATCTTGCCCTGCTTGAAGAACTTCTCGGTGACGACGCTTGCCGGGATGGAGATGTGCTGCTCCTTTCCGCGGGTGTCCGTGAACCTGAGATCCGCGAACTGAACGTTGTTGTCCTTCATCAGCTTGCTAACATCGCTAAATTCCATCTGGGACGCTCCAATTGCTAGTGAACCAAAAACATTTGATAGCTGGATTTTGCTTTCGCCAGTCAGGCAAGTCAAAGAAGATCCAAAATCGGCTCCAAAAAGATCCGTAGTCGGGCACTTTGCACCACAATGAATCGTTTCAAGCTAACTTAATGATCTCCAAAAGCAAGATCCAAATTTGCGCCGGAATCCGGTGCCGGCGGATTTGCAGGGACGATCACATTTTTGATGCAGGTCTTGTTTTTTAAAGGCTTTTGCAAAAATTGCCCCTTGTTGGACATTATGGGTGATTGCACATAAAAAGTGCATGATCGCTGCCTCTTTTTGGGCAGGAAAACCGCCATCGGCACCAAAAGCGCGATCGTGGAATGGAAAGTCCCTGGCGGCGCGGTAGGGATCAGCACGGGATCCCGCATCGCGAGCCCATGTAAGAGCGGCTTCACCAGGGCATAAAACGAGAGGGCCTGCGCCGCCGGCGCAGGCCCTCCTTCTCAGTGCCCTTGGGCTTACTGCTGCTTGATCATCGCATGCAGCTCCTGGAGCGAGTGCACGCTGTGGTACTCGTCCTCTGGGAGCGCCTCGATGCAGGCGAATGCGGCGTTGAGCGTCGTGGTGTAGCCCACGCAGTAGCGCAGCGCGTTGCGCCTGAGCTCGCGCGAGTCCTCGACGGACTGGCGGCCCTCGGTGGTGTTGATGACCCAGCTGTAGCGGCCGCTCTTCAAGTAGTCGAGGATGTTCGGCCTGCCCTCGTAGACCTTGTTGACGAGCTTGACCGGCACGCCGTTCTCCTCGAGGCACTTGCAGGTGCCCGAGGTGGCCTCGAGCGTGAACCCGGCCTTCACCAGGAGCTTCCCGAGGCGCGGCAGGCGATCCTTGTCGCTCTTCTTCACCGAGAGCAGCACGGTGCCGGACCTGACGATGGGCGACTTGGCGCCGAGCTCCGCCTTGGCGTAGGCCTCCGGGAACATGTGGGCGGTGCCCATGACCTCGCCGGTGGACCTCATCTCAGGCCCCAGCAGCGGATCGGATCCCGGGAACTTGGCAAAGGGCAGCACGACTTCCTTGACCGAGTAGTAGGGCGGGATCACCTGCTTGGTGATCCCCTGCTCGGCGAGGGTCTTCCCGGTCATGATCCTCGCTGCGATCTTCGCAAGCGGCAGCCCGGTGGCCTTGGAGACGAACGGCACGGTGCGGGCGGCGCGCGGGTTGACCTCGATGAGGTAGATCTTCCCCTCGCGCACGGCAAGCTGCACGTTCATCAGGCCGCGGACGTTGAGCGCGAGCGCAAGCTCCGTGGAGATGCGCGCAAGCTCCTTCTGGATCTCCGCCGAGAGGTGCCAGGGCGGGAGCACGCAGGAGGCGTCGCCCGAGTGGACGCCGCACTCCTCGATGTGCTCCATGATGCCGCCGATGACGACATCCTTGCCGTCGGCCACCGCGTCGACGTCGATCTCGGTGGCATGGTCGAGGAACTTGTCCAGAAGCACCGGCGACTTGTTGGAGACCTTCACGGCCTCCTTGAAGTAGTGCCTGAGATCCTGCTCGTCATAGACCACCTCCATGGCGCGGCCGCCCAGCACGTAGGACGGGCGGACGACCAGCGGGTAGCCGATCTCCTTGGCAGTCTCGACGGCCTGGGCAAGCGAGATCGCGGTGCCGTTGCGCGGCTGCAGCAGGTGCAGGCGGTTGACGACCTCCTGGAAGAGCTTGCGGTCCTCAGCGCGGTCGATGTCGTCCGGGCTCGTGCCGATGATCTTGACGCCCTCCTGCTCGAGCTTCTTGGCAAGCTTGAGCGGGGTCTGGCCGCCGAACTGGACGATGACCCCGTCGGGCTTCTCGACGCGGCAGATCTCCAGCACGTCCTCGAGCGTCACCGGCTCGAAGTACAGGCGGTCGGAGACGTCGTAGTCGGTGGACACGGTCTCGGGGTTGCAGTTGACCATGATCGTCTCGTAGCCGTCCTCGCGCAGCACCATCGAGGCGTGCACGCAGCAGTAGTCGAACTCGATGCCCTGGCCGATGCGGTTGGGGCCGCCGCCTAAGACCACGATCTTCTTCTTGTCAGTCGGGCAGGACTCGTCCTCCTGCTCGTAGGTCGAGTACATGTAGGCAGTCGAGGTCGGGAACTCCGCAGCGCAGGTATCCACGCGCTTGTAGGTCGGGTAGACCTCGTGGAGCCAGCGGCGGGCGCGCACGCGGTCCTCGGTGGTGTGCAGCAGCGCGGCCAGGCGCTTGTCCGAGAAGCCGCGCGACTTCAAGTCGCGCATCTCAGCCGCATCGATGGACTTGAGCGTCCTGCCGTCGAGGCCCTGCTCGATGTCGATGAGCTCCTTTATCTGCTCTAAGAACCACGGATCGATGTTGGTGTAGGAGTTGACCTCCTGCACGGTCATGCCGCAGCGGAAGGCGTCGCCCACGTACCAGATGCGGTGGGCGCCGGCGTTCTCAAGCTCGTGGATGAGCTTGGTGCGGGCGCTGCGCGACTGCATGTCGAGCCTGGGGTCGAGGCCGCACTTGCCGGTCTCAAGCCCGCGCAGGGCCTTCTGCAGCGATTCCTGGAAGGTGCGGCCGATGGCCATGACCTCGCCCACCGACTTCATCTGGGTGGTCAGGCGGTCGTCGGAGTTGGGGAACTTCTCGAAGTTGAAGCGCGGCACCTTGGTCACCACGTAGTCGAGCG
The DNA here is from genome assembly GCA_902776275.1 of uncultured Aeromonadales bacterium. Lineage (GTDB taxonomy): Bacteria > Pseudomonadota > Gammaproteobacteria > Enterobacterales > Succinivibrionaceae > Succinivibrio. The sequence goes on along the minus strand of CACYPI010000040.1, from coordinate 11,244 downwards.
CAGGCTCGAACGAGGCCGGGGTCTTGTCGCCGGTGATGTCGTTGCCAAGCTCGTCGAGCGTGTAGCCCACGGCAAGCTTCGCGGCGATCTTGGCAATCGGGAAGCCGGTGGCCTTGGAGGCCAGGGCCGAGGAGCGGGAGACGCGCGGGTTCATCTCGATGATGACCATGCGGCCGTTCTTCGGGTTGATGCCGAACTGGACGTTCGATCCGCCGGTCTCGACGCCGATCTCACGCAGCACCGCCATCGCGGCGTCGCGCATGATCTGGTATTCCTTGTCGGTCAGGGTCTGCGCCGGGGCCACGGTGATCGAGTCTCCGGTGTGGATGCCCATCGGGTCGAGGTTCTCGATCGAGCAGACGATGATGCAGTTGTCCTTGCGGTCGCGCACCACCTCCATCTCGAACTCCTTCCAGCCGATGAGCGACTCGTCGATGAGCAGCTCGTGGGTCGGGGAGAGCTCGAGGCCCTTGTTGCAGATGTCCTCGAACTCCTCGGGGTTGTAGGCTATGCCGCCGCCGGTGCCGCCCATGGTGAACGACGGGCGGATGATGCAGGGGAAGCCGACCTTGCGCTCGACCTCCCAGGCCTCGTCCATCGAGTGGGCGATGCCCGCGCGCGGGCACTCGAGCCCGATCTTCTTCATGGCCTCGTCGAAGCGCTCGCGGTTCTCGGCCTTGTCGATGGCGTCGGCCTTGGCGCCGATCATCTCGACGCCGTACTTGGCGAGCACGCCGTGCTTCTCAAGCTCGAGGGCGCAGTTGAGCGCGGTCTGGCCGCCCATGGTCGGGAGGATCGCGTCCGGGCGCTCCTTCTGAATGATATGCTCGACGACCTTCCAGTGGATGGGCTCGATGTAGGTCACATCGGCCAGATCCGGATCGGTCATGATCGTGGCGGGGTTGGAATTGACCAGCACCACCTTGTAGCCCTCTTCGCGGAGGGCGCGCACCGCCTGGGTCCCGGAGTAGTCGAACTCGCAGGCCTGGCCGATCACGATCGGGCCGGCTCCGAGGATCAGGATGGTTTTCAAGTCTGTGCGCTTAGGCATCTCCCCCTCCTATGCTTTCTGGCGGTACTTGGTCATGAGCTCGACGAAATGGTCGAACAGCGGCTGCGGATCATGCGGCCCCGGACTCGCCTCGGGGTGCCCCTGGAAGCTGAAGGCCGGAACGTCGGTGCGCTCCACGCCCTGCAGCGTCCCGTCAAAGAGCGAGACGTGGGTGGCCTTGAGGCACGGGGGCAGTGAATCCTTGTCCACGGCGAAGCCGTGGTTTTGGGAGGTGATGAGCACGCGCCCGGTCGCGAGCTCCTTGACCGGGTGGTTGGCGCCGTGATGGCCGCACTTCATCTTGACAGTCCTGGCGCCGGAGGAGAGCGAGAGCAGCTGGTGCCCAAGGCAGATGCCGAACACCGGCACCTTGGCCTTGAGGAACTCCCTGATGGCATCCTGCGCGTAGGTGCAGGGCTCCGGATCGCCAGGGCCGTTTGAAAGGAAGATCCCGTCTGGATCCATCGCGAGCACCTCGGAGGCCGGGGTCATGGCCGGCACCACGGTCACGCGGCAGCCGCGGTCGCACAGCAGCCTGAGGATGTTGCGCTTGATGCCGAAGTCGTAGGCGACGACCTTGAACTTGGACGGATTGGGCCTCGAGTAGCCCTCGCCGAGCTTCCAGGTGCCCTCGCACCACTCGTAGCGCTCCTTGCAGGAGACGACCTTGGCAAGGTCCATGCCCTTGATACCGGGGAAGGCGCGGGCCTTCGCGAGCGCCTCGTCGTCGCCCATGCGCGGATCGGTGCTCAGGCAGGCGTTCTGGGCGCCCTTGTCGCGAAGGATCCTTGTGAGCATGCGGGTGTCGATGCCGTAGATCCCGGGCTTGCCGTGGCGCTTTAGAAAGTCGCTCAAGCTCTCGGTGCTCCGGAAGTTCGACTGGGTGATTGAAAGGTCGCGGATCACCAGGCCCATTGCGAAGATCTGCGATGATTCGACGTCTTCGCCGTTGGTGCCGTAATTGCCGATGTGAGGATAGGTGAGAGTGACGATCTGGCTTGCGTAGGAGGGATCGGTGAGGATCTCCTGGTAGCCGGTCATGGACGTGTTGAATACGACTTCCCCGACGGTCGTAGCCTCGGCCCCGAAGGCCTTGCCATGGAATACCGTGCCGTCGGCGAGAGCCAGGATTGCGGATGCGACCACAATTGCCCCCAAGTTGCGTTATATGAAAGTGTGACAGGACACCGCTCTTTTGGAGTCATGGTCTCATGTCCGCAACATTCTAGCACAACGATGCGGCGCCACCGCCTGGGTAGGCTTGACTGCAAGGACCGGCGCGCGGGAGCCCCGCGCGGGCGCGGCGGTGCGGACAGATGGGCGCTGACGTAAGATCAGGTGTGGCGCACCGGCGTGCAAAGCGGCAGAATAGGTGCACGCCGCCTGAGGACTGCGCCTTGGCGGAAAACGGTGCTTTGGAGCTTATTAAATAGATGCAGTTGCGGTCACAGCCTTCCCTTGCGCGCGCGTTGCTGCTTGCGTCGGCAGTCTCTGCCGCGCTCTGCCTTGCCGCCTGCTCGTCATCCAAGGCGCCGCGCCAAAACTCCGACCGCATCTCCTTTGCCGTAAGCGGGGTGTACGGGGAGCTGCGCGAGAACGTCGAGCTCACATTGGGCGCCATGCCGCCCATCGCCAAGAATCGCGCCTTCGTCTTCCGCCGCGAGATCTTAGACAAGACCGGGCAGGCGCTGCGCGCCTGCGGCTACTACCACCCGAAGATCAAGCTCGGCTTTCCAAAGAAGGACGGCCCATCGCGCACCGTGGACGTCTCGATAGATCCGGGCAAGCGGCTCTTCATCCGCGAGGCGGACATCGAGATCCTGGGAGAAGGGGCCAGCTACAGTTCCTTTGAGCGGATCATCGAAAAGAGCGGCCTCAAGTCCTACGCCCCCATCGACCACGGCAAGTACGAGGAGCTCAAGAAGGCGCTGCAGCAGAACGCCATGCAGCTTGGCTTCTTCGACTCCAAGCTCATCTACTCGCGCATCATGGTCTACGAGGAGCAGAACTGCGCGGACATCGAGCTGGTGCTCGACACCGGCAGGCGCTACAGCTTCGGCGCGCTCATCGCCGACGACGCCACGCGCGAGCTTTTAAAGCCTGCCGCCAAGCTCTACAACTTAGATGAGGGGACGCCCTTCTCCTCCCGCAAGATCCGCGATTTCCAGGCGGCGATGTCCCAGACTGGGTACTACAGATCCGTGGACTTCCAGCCAAGGCCCGATCTCAAGCAGGGCTACCGCCTGCCGATGGAGCTCAAGCTCGAGCGCCGCCCCAGGAACGTGATGCGCCTGGGCATCGGCTTCTCGACCGACGAGCGCTTGCGAGTGCTCGCCGAGTGGGACAAGCCGCTCCTCAACAGCGCCGGGCACTCGCTTTCCACTTACGCGAGGATCTCGTCAGTAAAACAGAACGCCGAGGCCATCTACAAGATCCCGCGAAAGGACCCGAACCTCGACTACTACTACCTGCGATTGGCGCAATTGCATACCGACTTCAACGACACGAAGTCCGACATCTCGCACGCCTCATTCCACTATGTTGCCAACCACACTGGCAAGTGGAGGCGCGACTGGTCGCTGAGGGCCGAGTACGAGGACTACACCCAGGGCGTCGAGAAGGGCACGGCCGTGGACTTAATGCCGGGGATCCTGCTCCAGAGGCGCGAGAGCAGCGGCGGCAGCGATCCCGCGCGCGCCTACGACATCTCAGCCGATCTCTCAGGAGGCTCCAAGCTCTTCTCGGACTACGATTTCTTCAGGGCCATCGTGAGGATGCGCGCCATCACGAGCCCCACCTCGCGCACCAGGCTGCTCTTGCGCTTCACCCAGGGCTGGAACGCGGGATCGGACGCCATGAAGATCCCGCCCTCGCTGCGCTTCTTCGCAGGCGGCGACAACTCGGTGCGCGGCTTCTCCTATCTCTCAGAGTCCCCGCGCCAGGACGGGCTGCTCACCGGAGGGCGCTACCTCACCGTGGGCTCGGTGGAGTTCCAGTTTCCGCTGGGTTCCTCGGAGCAGCGCGGCGCGGTCTTCCTCGACGCGGGCAAGGCCTACAACCACTTAGGCGGCGGCGACATGCTCTACGGCCCGGGCATCGGCTACCGCTACCCCTCGCGCTTTGGCACGGTGAGGGTGGATCTTGCAGCAGGGATCAGCGATTCCGACACCAGCTTCAAGCTCCACTTCGCCTTCGGCCCGGAGTTCTGACATGCGCCGCATCCTGCTAGCCTCCGCCTGCGCCATCGCGTTTGCAGCCTTGGGACTTGCCGCGATGCTTTTGTGGTACCTCCTCTACACCACCGACGGGGCGAACCTCGCGCTCAAGGCCGCATCGAGGGCGCTCCAGGGCACGGCCACGATCGACATGCGGATCAAGTCAGGCAGCCTGGCCCACGGCTTCGACTCCGACGGCGCGTTTTGCGTCGAGGTGCCGGGGACGGTGCGCGTGAGCGCCGACAGCTTCTCGATCCGCTATTCGCTCAGGCGCTACCTCACAACCGGCACGCTCGAGGTCGCGCGCCTCACCGCCCCCTCGCTTCAGGTGCTGCTCGAGCCCACGCCAGCTGGGCAGCAGGCGGCGCAGCCTCCTGAGGATGCGCAATCCTCCGGGCCCTTACGCGTCGACATCCCGGTCAAGGCCGTGGTGCGCCACATCATCGCCCCCAATTTCGCCTACCGATCCGAGATCGTGGACGTGCTCTCAGAAAAGACCGATCTTTCGGCCTCCTGCGGCGGCGACTACGCCGGGGTGCTGGGCGGCACTCTCGAGGGCGTCGAGGTGCACTTGAAGTACCGTGGGGACGGAACATCCGATCCGCTTCCAAGGGTGAAGACCTTCGGCGGGGATGGGATCGAGCCATTTGAGACCATCGACCTTCCGCTTGACACCGAGATAAGGAACCTGCTCATAAAGCGCGGCCGCTACCACATGGACGGCTTTGACACCGGGATCTTAGACGCCTATGTGGACGCAGGGTGGAAGGGCCACCTCCTCAAGGTCAAGCGCATCGGCATAAGCCATGAGTGGGGGCATGCGGGCCTTTCAGGCAGCATGGACTTCTCGCGCTACTTCGGCATGAACTTCACCCTCTCCTACCGCGGCGCGCAGGATGAGGCCGCCAGGGAGCGCTTCATGGGATCGCTTGAGGGGCTCTCTGGCACCGCCACCATCAAAGGCGATCTAACCGATCTCAAGGCGCAGGCTGACAACGAGTTGCCGCTGCCCTCCAAGGCCTTTGCGCGCATCAACACGCTCTCAGGACTCTTCCCCTTCGAGGCCGAGGCCTCAGCGCCGCTTGCAGTCTGGCCGCTGTGGATGCCGCCTTCCATCGCAGGGCAGGCCCAGGCGGCAAAGCCCGATCTGCTGGACGATCCCGATCTGGCCGACGCGGCAGCCGAGGCGGTCAAGATCCCAGCCTCAAATTGCGGATTGCGCGTTAAGGACGGACAGGCCTCCTTGAAGGGATTCCTGGCGCAAGATCTTGAGGCCAAGGCCTCAGGCGCAGTCTCAGGCTACGGCCTTGAGGATGTGAAGGCCGAGGCCACAGGGGCGATCGAGGAGTTCTCGCCGGTGCTCAGGAGCCTCAGGGTCTCAGGCTCCTACATGGGATCGCCCTTCAAGGCCTCGCTTGACGGCAAGGCCTCGCTTGCAGGCAAGACGGTGTTCTCAGGCAAGGCGGAGCTCTCCTCTGACGATCCGCATAAGGCTGCCCCCTTCCTCACCGGCAGGACCTGGGCCTCTGCCGATGCCATGGTCAAGCTTGACGAGGGCCAGGCCGAGGTCGAGCTTTCGGATCTCAAAGGCGGTTTTGCAGCAGGCCGCCTCGCCCCGGCTTTTTCTGCAAAGTCGCTCTGGGTTGGAAAGGAGGGCGTCGGGGCGGACGGGCTCTCCTTCCATGACGCCGCAGGAACGCTTACGCTCTCAGGCCTTGCCGGGGAGCAGTCGGATCTCACAGGAAAATTCGACATATCCGATCTCTCGCGCCTGATCCCCGGCGCCCGCGGCGCCATCTCCGGGAGCCTCGCGCTTGCAGGGGACATCCAAAACCCCGAGGGGCGCATCGCCGCGACCTCAAAGGGGATAAGGCTCGGCACCCACGAGTTCACGGGGATCACGCTCTCGGCCACCGCCGACGCAGGGCGGGGCATGGGAGCGCTCACGCTGCTCTCCGAGGAGGCGCGCTTCGCCCCGGGCCTCACGCCTTCAAGGAAATGCGCGCTCGACGTCAACGGCTCGCTCTCAAGCCACTCTGCCGTAGTCAGCTGCGCCGGGCGCAACGGCGGCTTCCTGAGCCTGAGCGGCGGGCTCGATCCAAAAAAGCTCGAGTGGCACGGCTCGTTAAGCGATTTCATACTCCAAAGCGAGTTTGCGCAGACCATCACCCTGGGCTCGGCGGTGCCGCTTTCATTCAACCTGAAGACCCTCGAGGGCCGCGCCGGCGCCGCCTCGCTGCGCGGCCAGGGCTCGCTCGAGCTCTCCGAGGCGCGCTTCTCCCCGAAGGTCCTGGATTTCAAAGCTGCCATCAAGGCGCTCTCGCTTGATGTCTTCAAAAGGCTCCTGCCAGCCAAGTGGGATCTCTCAGGCGCCGCCGACGGGCAGGTGAGCCTTGCGGGATCCCCGTCATCGCCCAAGCTCGATGCGGCGATCACTGTCTCAGGCGCGCGCATCGCCGCTCCGGACGCCGCCTTCGCCTTCGACCGCTTGAAGCTTGGCGCCACGGGAGGCCATGGAGGCATCACCTTCGATCTCGACGCGGCCATCAAGCGCGGCGGCGGGAACATCCTGGCCTCGCTCACCGTGGGGGATCCGCGCGGGGCGAAGCGCCTTTCGGGCACCCTCAAGGTGGACTCGCTCGCGCTCTCGCGCCTGCGTCACCTGGGCGGAGGCTTCAACGAGCTTGACGGCACGGCGCGCGCGGATCTGCGCTTTGGCGGCACGCTTTCCCATCCGCTGATCTTCGGGTCGGCGGGGGCCAGCGGCTCGGCAGAGCCCCGCTATGACATAGGGAGGGTCGACTCCTTCCGCTTCGACCTTGCGGCAAGCGGGCAGGGCGGCACGTTAAACGGAAGCGTGGGCATGAACCAGGGCAGCGTGTCCCTAAGCGGCCCTTTGGACTGGTCGGACGGCGCGCGCGGGTGCATCTCCATCACATCCCGCGCCCTGCCGGTGCTGCTCATGGGCTACGGCGAGTGCCTGGCCGACATCGACGCCACCGCAACGCTGGGGAACTCGCCTGGGATCAAGGGCCGGATCTTCATCCCATCGGCCGACATCCGCGTGAGCAGCATAGGCGAGAGCGGGACCGCGCCCTCGCCAGACGAGGTCATCGTGGGATCAGGCGGGGCGCAGGAGATGCTCGAGGAGCGCCGCGCCGCGGCGGTCAAGGCGCGGCAGCGGGCCGAGGGCTCGACCATGGATCTCACGGTGTCGCTTGGCAGCAAGGTGCAGGTCCATGCGATGGGCCTAAAGGCGCTGGCCCAGGGCGAGGTCAGAATCCAGAAGGGCGGGGCCGACTCGCATCCTTCTGCAAAGGGGCAGGTGAGCCTCGTCAACGGGCGTGCCGACATCTACGGGCACCGCTTCCTCGTTTCCTATGCAGAGTCCCTGTTTGATGGTAACATTACCAATCCAAAAATCAGGGCTGAGGCAGTGGCCGATCCATCGTCCATGGAGGACGACGTGGTAGCCGGAGTGCGTGTGATGGGCACGGCTTCCGATCCGTCCGTCACGCTCTTCTCAAAGCCCGCGATGTCGCAGAACGAGATCCTCTCGTACCTCCTCTACGGCCACGGCCTGGAGAAGACCCCGGAGAACCCGGAGAGCAGCAGCAGCCAGCTGCTGCTGGCCCTGGGGCTGGGGACGACCTCGGGGCTCATGAGCTCGATCTCCGACGCCTTGGGCGTGGGCGGGCTCCAGTTCGGATCTACGGGCAGCGGCGAGAGCACCCAGGTCGGAGTCCAAGGCTACCTGACCAACAGGATCATGATTTCATACGGCTACGGCGTGTTCTCCTCGGTAGGCGAGTTCAGGCTGCGCTACGAGCTGATGCGCAAGCTGTATGCGGAGTTCATTTCGTCCGTGGACCAGGCTGTGGACCTCATCTACAGCTTCGACTTCAATTGAGGAGAGTGCGATGACGGTTGTGAAAAAACTGACGCCCCTTTACACCAAGGAGCAGATCCAGCAGAAGGTGTCCGAGCTTGGCGCGAGGATCGCCTCGGACTACAAGGGCCAGGAGCTCATCTGCGTGTGCGTCCTCAAGGGCGCGGTGTTCTTCTTCACCGATCTCGTGCGCGCCATCGGCGAGGGCTGCCCTGATCTCATAATCGACTTCCTGCGCGCCTCCTCCTACGGCGACGGCACCACCACCTCCTCGGTCGTCAAGATCACCAAGGACGTCGACGTCGACGTGCGCGGCCGCAACGTGCTCTTCATCGAGGACGTCATCGACTCTGGCGTCACCATGAGCAAGCTCATCCCGATGTTCCGCGAGCGCGGCGCCAAGTCCGTCAGGCTCTGCGCGCTCATCGACAAGCGCGAGAGGCGCGAGGTCCCCATAGACATCGACTATGCGGGCTTCGTGCTCGACCGCGGCTTCATCGTGGGCTACGGGCTCGATCTTGCAGAGAAGTACCGCCAGCTCCCCGCCATCTACGAGGCCGTCGTTGACTGACAAGGCAAGGGAGGCAGGAGGGCGGGAGGATCAGGCGCTCGCCCTCGACGCCGTGATGGAGCTTGAGCGCGCCGATTTCGTAATCGACCTGGGCAAGGCCTCCTTCAAGACCACCGCCGAGCTCAAGCCGCGCCCCTTTGAGGATCTCCAGCTGCGCGCCCGCAGCGCCTGCCGCAGGCTGCTCTCGGATGACGCCTCCCAGATCATGCTCCTGGACTGCCCCGAGGAGAGCGTGGACTCGCTCTCCTTCGCGCGCGATCTGCTCATGAGCCTGGGCGCGCCCAAGGCCACCGTGCTCGTCTGCCCGTCCAAGCAGGATCTCTTCGGGGAGCGCGGCTCGCTAGGGCTTCTGAAGACGCTCAAGGGCGCGCTGGTGCTTCCGGCCGCGCTCTTCTCGGATCATCCCAAGTGGGCGCTCAAGGCCCGCTCCTGCCTCATGGCCAACCCCTCGCTCAAGGTGGTGATCACTGGCGACAGCTCCGACATCGCGCTCTTGGAGGCCTTCTGGCCCTCGCTTGAGACGGCGCTGCGCGCCGACACCGAGCTTGAGTTCCAGTCAGAAGGCGCGAGCGAGCTCATCGGAGGCCTTATCAGATCCTGGCGCGAGGAGGGGGTCAAGGACTGCACGATCGAGGCCGTGGCCGCGCTCTGCCCGATCCTCTCGCGCATCGCAGGCGACCGCCGCTACATCGCGCTGCCCATAAGGCGCATGAAGCTGCTCCTAAAGGAGGCCTCCGCCTTTGAAAAGGGTGGCGCCATCACGAGGAGGAGCCTGGTGAAGGCCCTCGGAGCGTGCGACTTCCGCATGAACTCGGATGCCAAGGCCGCGCTGCGCGACCACCGCGACAGCCAGATCCTGATCTCGACAGAGGGCATGGAGGTCGGGCAGATCAACGGCCTCTCCGTCATCGAGACTGCCGGCACCTCCTTTGTCTACGGCGAGCCGGTGAGGATCACCGCCTCGATGAGGGCCGGCGGCGACGGCGATGTCATCGACATCGAGCGCAAGGCCGATCTCGCAGGCCAGATCCACGCCAAGGCCATGATGATCATCAACGGCTTCCTCTCGCGCGAGTTCGGCGCCACCGCGCCGCTGCCGGCGACCCCCAGCCTGGTGTTCGAGCAGTCCTACACCGAGATAGACGGCGACAGCGCCTCGCTCACCGGGCTTTGTGCCGTGCTCTCGAGCTTCGCCGATCTGCCTATAAGACAGGATCTCGCGGTGACTGGCGCCGTGGATCAGCTCGGCGACGTGCAGCCGGTTGGCGGCGTCAACGAGAAGATCGAGGGCTTCTTCCGGATCTGCCGCCTGCACGGGCTCACCGGGACCCAGGGCGTGGTGATCCCGATCTCCTGCGTCCCGCAGCTCTCGCTCAGGCCTTATGTGACCGAGGCCGTGCGCAACGGCAAGTTCCACATCTACACGGTCTCCCACGTGACCGGCGCGATGAGGATCCTAACCGGGGTGGAGTGGGGCGATCCTGATACCGAGAACACGGTGTGCTGCCGCATCGCCGACCGCCTCGAGCAGATCGCAAGCCGCGACAGCGGCCGCGCCTGGTGGCACTTCTGGTAGCCTGATGCGGCCCCTTGGGACGGCCCGCATTGCGGGGCCGTCCTGTCCCTGCTGGCAGGATCCCGCCCCATAAGAAAAGCGCCTTGCGGCGCTTTTGTACCCAGAGGAGATCAGGTCATTCCCCGCTTGCGTGCTTCTCCCAGAACGCAGCGGCGTGCTGAATCCAGCCTTCGGCCACGGTGCCCTCACCAAGCCCGAAGCCATGCTCGAGCCCGTCGAAGATCTCTATCTCAGAGTCGATGCCGTGCCTCCTCAGGCACTCAGAGCGCTCCTGCATGTCCATGGATGAGGCGATGAAGTCGCCCGAGCCAACGCACATGTAGGTTGGCGGCTCGTCGCCCGTGACCTCGCCAAGCCCGGTGTACTGCAGCGCCAGTGCCGCGGGGCGGGGCACGGCGGGCGCGCCGAAGGACTGCGTGCAGTAGGAGCCCACCCAGTCGGCGGTGCGCGCCCCGGCGCTGCCTCCTTCGAGCAGGTAGCCGTCCATGCTGATCCCCAATGCCTTGGCGTTTTGGTGGAGATAGGACAGGGCGCGCGAGAGATCCTCGCATGAGGAGTAAGCGCCAGGGCGGTAGATCAGCGCGAAGGCGTTGTAGCCCATCTGCGAGAGCACCCGCGCGTGCGGGAAGCTGTCGTGGATCGCTCCCACGTACTTGAAGCCGCCGCCTGCGACGCACACCGCGGTGCGCGCGCCCTTCCTGCCCTTGAAGAAGAACAGCCCGGTGCCCGCCTTGGTCGGATCGGCCTTGATCTCATCGTCTGTGTAGAAGCGGTGGAAGCTCTCGATCCCCTGCATCCGCTCCTCCGCCAGGGCGTTCAACACGTCCGTGGTCCTCTTGGGACTTATCAAAAAAGCGCCGTAAAACCCCGGGCTTCATCCCGGGGATATAAGGCGCCTAATCGGGGGTATTCTGGTTTTCAATGTATTGTCTGATGATAGAG
>CACYPI010000039.1 GCA_902776275.1 uncultured Aeromonadales bacterium | reverse complement strand
CCAAGTGAATCACATTGGTGGTCAGCAAGAGGAACCCGCCGAAGATCTCCCAAGAGATCGGTAGGGATCCCCTCTCTTTAGAGAGGGGAGGATGTCAACACCACGCCTGCGCAGTCAAAGCCGAGCGTCCACGGGAAGGGCTTTCCCTTGTTGTGGTCGCACACGAAGTTGCGCCCGGCGCGGATCTTGGCGTCGATGGGGTTGACGCCGCAGGCCTTGACCTCGATGAGGCACTGCCTCTCCCCTGGCTCTTGATCCTCAAGCTCGGCGATCCTCAGTACCTCCGGGCCGCCGAAGCGGTCGAACACCACTGCCTTGTGCATCTCAAGCCTCCTTGCCTGGCTGTGCTGAAATCTGATCCTCATGATTACGGGCCTTCACGGACTTCCAAAGCGAGCGGGCGAAATGCACGCCCAAGACCGCGCTTAAGAAAGCTGAAACCGAGCTTGAGATCCACACGCCCTCAAGCCCGAAGAGCGAGGTGCAGGCCCAGAGGGCGGCAAGCGGGAAGACCACAGTCCTGGCCATGGAGAGGATGAAGGCCCGCCCGGCGCTTTCAAGCGCGGTCAGGAACACCCTCAGGCAGATCTCAGCCCAGATGAAGAGGTAGCTTATGCTGAAGATCCTGATGCACAGCACCCCCAGGCGCACGAAGTCCTCGTCACCAGGCGCCCCGAAGAGCGGCATGATGAGGCCGCCTGCGGCCTCAAAGAGGACGACCACCGCCAAGGCGATGGCGGCGCAGAGGATCAGGCACCACTTCTCGATGGCCGCGACGCGCGGCAGGATCCGCGCCCCGAAGCAGTAGCTCAAGGGCGGCTGCATCGCGTTGCTCACGCCATCGAGCAGCATCATCGCCACCGCCCCGGCATAGAGCGCGGCGGCGTTGGCCGCAACGGCCACGGTGCCGCCTAGCTTTAAGAGCAGGCCGTTGACTGCGAGCATCAGCACCGATCCCGAGACCTCCTCGAGGAACTCCGGCGTGCCGTTTAAGAGCATGCGCTTGAGCTGCCCTGCCGTGATGAGGCCGCGCACGAAGCGCAGATCGGCGCGCCCCAGGAGGAAGGGCATGAAGCCTGCCACGGCGCCTGCCGAGAGCGAGACGCAGGTGGTGAACGAGGCGCACCAGATCCCCTGCCTGAGCACCACGATGAAGATGTAGTCAAGCAGCAGGTTCAGAAGCGAGGCCCCGACGTTGAGCCACATCGAGAAGCGCTGCATCCCGCTCACGCGGAGGTACCCGTTTATCGAGTAGTACAGGCACACGAGCGGCCCGAAGACCAGGTAGGAGCGGATGTAGGAGCGGCACAGCTCCTGGGTCTGCGCCCCCGCCCCCATGAGCTTGAGGAATGGCACGGTGAGCAGGAAGCCTGCCACGCACATGAAGAGCCCGAGCGCTATCTCTATGCACACGCTCGTGGTGAACATGCGGCAGGCCTTCTCGCGCTCGCGGCGGCCTAAGTAGTTTGAGATCTTGACGCTGGCGCCCGTGGAGACCATGGAGCTTAGCGCGAAGACCACGCCTAAGAGCGGCCACATCATGTTGGCGGCGGCCAGGCTGTCGTGGCCCATGTAGTGCCCCACGAACATCCCGTCGACCACGACGTAGAGCGCGCCTGCGGCCATGCTCACCGATCCCGGGAGCACGCAGCGGGCGAAGAGCCTGGGCAGGGACAGCTTTTCAAAAATCTCGGAGCGCATGGGTGTGCCTGCATTCAAAAACAAGGGGTTGCCCTGGCGCGGACGCGCAAGGCCGGCTTGGCAATTCTAGCACCTTGAGATCGGCGCCCCGGATAGCCAAAAAGGCCCCGGCGAATTGCCGGGGCAAATTTTCTTCAGGTAGTTTGGCGCTAGAACGCGCCAGGAGAGGCTGGCAGGGCGTCCGCCCTGCCAACGTCTTTATATTAGGGCGCCTGACTTAGGCAAGAATTAGCAAAAATCAGGATTTGCGCTTTTGCCCCTCAACAGTTGAGCACCTGCGCGATCGCTTGGGATCAAGGCATGCGACAAACTAAAATGCCACAATAAAAAGGCTTTTTGGCAATGCCAATGGCGCTTCTGGCGCTTTATTGCGATTCGACGGGCATGGAAAAGGCCGCATGCGCGGCCTTTTCCCCTGGTGGAACTTAGGATGCCCTTACTTGGAGCCGTCCTCGGGCTTCCACTGGTAGCGCGGCTCGGCCGAGCGGAAGCCGAACTTGTTGCTCTCCTTCTTGATGGCCTCGGCCTCAAGCTCCTCCTCGGTCTTCTGCGTGGCAGCCTGCTTCTCCTCGACCTTCACGCCGGCGCGCTTGGCCGCATCGCGGTACTTCTCCTCGCGGGAGACGATTTGCCCCGAGCGCGGCTTGCCGGTGGCTTCCTCAGGATTCCACTGGTAGCGCGGCTCGGCGGACTTAAAGCCGCTCTCGGTGCGCTCGGACTCCTCGGCGACCTTGTCGTTGTCGGCCTCACGCTTGGCCTGCTCGGCGCGCTTGGCTTCAAGCTTGGCCTGCTGCTCGGCAGTCAGGGCCTTCTTGGCAGGGGCGGCCTTCTGGCCGGTCATCTGCTCGGGGTGCTTCTGGAAGCGGATCTCGGAGGACTTGAAGCCCGACTCGGTGCGCTGGGCCTTGTCAGCCTCCTTTTCGGCGGACGCTGCAGCAGTTGCGGCGGCAGCGCCGTCCTGTTCCTTGGCGCCATCCTGCTCCGCTGGCTTTTCATCTGAGGATGCTTCATCGTCATCCTTGCTGCCGAACACGAACAGGTGCCGATCGTCGGTGCGCTCGGAGAGCTCGTCGGCCTGGTGGCGGGTCATGGCCTCGGGGTGCGCCTGGAAGCGCACTTCGGCCGACTTGAAGCCCTTGGGGCCTTCGGCGGCGCCATTGTATTCGTCAGTTGAGGTGGAGTTGCAGGCCGCAAGCGACAGCGCCGAAAGCACGGCGAGCGCGGCTAGGGAGAATTTGCGCATAGTAGTCCTTGGTGGCCCTTCGGGCCATGTAGTATTTGTAAGTTATGGGCTTATTCTACAGCCAGAACGCGGATCATGCGTAAGCGGAGAACGCGAGCAGGCCCTGCAGCTCGTCGCGCTGGGAGAGCTGCTGGACGTTGGCGTAGGCGGCCGCCTGCGGGGAGGTCGCGTTGGGCATCCTCAGGCTGTCCCTGGCCTGCTCGTACGCGCGCTCGTACTCCGCGCCGGAGGCTGCGGAGGCGCTTTGCGCCTGCTCAGGCTGAACCTGCTGCTCCTGCCTTGGCGCATCATTGGGCTGCCCGGACTGCTCGCTCACGCGGCGGCGGTTCTGGGCGCTTTGGATGACCTGCGAATAAAGGCTGTCGGAAGTGTTAACGCTTAATGCCATCTTAAACTACCTGCTGCTGCGCAAGGCGGATTGGCACTCCGCCTGGCGCTGTGGGTTCACGGCGCCCTGCCTCTAGGCCAGGGGGCGCTCGGGGTGCTGCTGCGGGATCTTCTTCCAGGCCACCTCGTCGCGCACGTAAAGCGGCAAAGCCTGCGCCGCATCGACGGTCCTGCCCTCGTCAAAGAGCACCTTCCCAAGCTTTACTATAAACTCTCCGTCGGGAAACTGCGAGCGCTTGACGATGTTTCTGTTAAGGCCGGCGGCATAGAGGATCTCGGTGCCGGTGCCTCCGGCGTAGGCGCCGTGGGCGCCCAGCGCCGAGGAGACGGCCTGCACGGCATCATCGGGCTTGAGCACGCAGGGCTCGAGCAGCGCCTTGGGATACTTGCCGGTGCGCTCGTAGACTGCGACATAGACCTCGCCCATGCGCGCGTCGATGGAGGCCACCGCGCAGCTCTCGTCGGTGCCGTAGAGGGCCTGCATCGCCAGAGCCTCGAGCGAGCTCACGCCGGCGCACTTGAGATTGAGCGCCTGGGCGTAGCCCTGGGCTGTGGAGGCGGCGATGCGCACGCCGGTGAACGAGCCCGGGCCCTTGCCGTAGACGATGCCGTCAAGATCGCCCTTCTCGAGCCCTGCCATCTCAAGCACGCGGTCGGCCATCGGCAATATCAGCTCGGCGTGCTTCTGCGGCGCCTCCTCGTTGATGCTGAAGACCTCGCCGTCATCGCGCAGCGCCGCGGCGGAGCAGTTCTCGGTTGATGTCTCAAATGCCAGAAGATTCATCTCAATGACCTTGCGGGTAGGCCCGCTTGCCTGAAGTAAAGCCGGGGCTGCGCCTTGGCGCGCCCTCTTATTGTCTGTTGCCCGGCCTCTGGATGGTGGACATGAAAGCCCTGAGGTCGGATGGATTAGAGAGCATTTTAACAGGCGGAAGCGAGTGCAAGAACACTGATCCGTAGCCCTTTGAGACGATGCGCGGATCGCAGATGACAAGCGCCCCGCGGTCGTCCTCGTGGCGGATGAGCCTGCCCACGCCCTGCCTAAGCTCGATTACCGCCTCGGGCACCGAGATCCCCATGAAGTGGGCCTTTCCCTTGCCGGCGCGGGCGTCGTAGAGGTTGCAGCGCGCACGGGTGACCGGATCACCCGGGGCGGCAAAGGGGAGCTTGTCGATGATGACAAGCGAGAGCGCGCGCCCCTGCACGTCCACCCCGGCCCAGAACGACGAGGTCCCAACGAGGATCGCCCGTCCGTCCTTGCGGAACTGCTCGAGGAGCCTCGTGTTGGAGAGTCCGCTGTTCTGGGAGAGCACCTTGCGCTCCATGCCATAGCGGGCCTCGAGCACCTGCGCGGCGTGCCTGAGCGCGCTCACCGAGGTCGTGAGGTAGAAGATCCCGCCGTCGGTTGCGCGGATCACCTGGTCGAGCGCGTCCAGGATCTTGTCGTCGCGGAACTTGTCCGAGGGATCGGGGAAGCTCCGTGACACCAGGAGCGCGGCGTGGCTTGTGTAGTCGAACGGGCTTGCCACCGTGAGCTCCTCGACTCCCTCCGAAGGCGCCCCGATGTCGCGGCGGAACTTTGCAAAGCCCCCCGCCACCGAGAGCGTGGCCGAGGTCATGACCACTCCGATGCCCGCGGTGGTGCATCCCTTTAAGAACTGCCCCATGAACTTTGAGATCTCCAAGGGGGTCAGGCGCAGCGTGAAACCGTGCGGCGAGACCTGCGCCGATCCCGCGTGGGTCCCGCGCAGGTCGGAGTCCGGGCTGTTGAGCGTCATCAGTCCCGTGATGGCCTCCAGCGCCCCCTTGAACTGCTTTTGGATCGAGCCGAAGGCCTCCTCGTCTGAAAGCTTCACGCCGTCGATGAACTTGGAGACGCCCTGCACGGCCTTGTAGAGGCCCGCCACCAGATCGCGGAACTCATGGGAGGGCTTTTGGTAGACGTGCATGGGATCGGTCTCATCCGCGTCGAAGTCCTCGAAGCGGTACTCGAGGAAGTCGTGCGCCCCGTCGCCCTTCAGGCGCAGGTAGTCGTGCAGCGCGCGGCTGGCCTCGCGCACGGCGTTCCCCGCCTTCTCGGCCTCGGCGGCAAAGGGGGATGCGCCCTGGTTTGAACGCACCACCTGCAAGAGCACGTCGCAAAGCGTCCTAAGGCCGCGCGATGAGGCCTCCTGCCCCAGGTGCGCGCGCCCGGCCTCGGGCAGCTCGTGGGCCTCGTCGAAGACTATGGCCTTGTACTTTGGCAGCATGAAGCAGGGCGACTGCAGGTTGAACGGCGACTCTATCTGCGCGTCGGCGAAGAACAGCGCGTGGTTGACCACCACCACGTTGCAGTTGGCGGCGTTGCGCCTTGCCGCGTAGGCAAAGCAGCTCTCGCGGTAGGGGCACTTGCGCCCGGGGCACAAGTTGCGGTCGCAGTTGAAGCGCGAGACCACGTCCTGGGGGAAGAGCGAGTTGATCTCGGCAAAGAGGCAGCCCTCGATGCCGCCTTGGATCTCCTTCTCAGTCCCCACCTTGATGGAGACGAGCCTCTGCAGCAGCTCCCGCTCGCGGCGCGCCTTGCCGCTGCCGCCATCGGGGAGGGCCAGCGAGCCTTGGATCCCGCCCTCGCCCGAGGGCACGCCCGCCTTGTCGCACTCGTCCACGAGGCGCTTTATGCACATGTAGTTGCCAAAGCCCTTGAGCGCCATGTAGCGGGCCTTCCTGAGCCCGAGGAGCCTGACCATGCGCGGCAGATCCTTCTTGATGAGCTGGTCCTGCAGCGCCTTGGAGGCGGTGGAGATCACGGTGCACTTCCCAGAGAGCAGCGCCGGGAGCAGGTAGGCGTAGGTCTTGCCGGTGCCGGTGCCGGCCTCGGCGATGAGGATGGTGCCGCCGCGGATGGCCTTGGAGGCGGCCTCCGAGAGCTTGAGCTGGCCTGATCTTGGGACAAAGCCCTTGATCTCGCGCTCAAAGCGCCCGCCCGGGCCCAGAAACTCCGAGGGCGGGGCCTGCAGCACCGAGGGTCCCTCGGGAAGCGGCGTCCTCAAAGGCGGCTCCTCCTTTGCGCCATCGGCGCCTGCGCTCCTTATCGAGCGGATCGCGCTCGACATGCTCTCGGGGCTTCCAGCCATCCTCTTGCTCCTTGAAAGACGCTCTTACTGAGCGGCGAAGACCGCGTTGACGGTCGAGCTCACCACCTGGGTTCCCGGGGTGTAGCGGCTCTCAGGCGCCTTGGCCGCATCGGATTGGACCGACATCAGGCGCATCTCGCCGTTGAAGACCGGGCGGCCGCCGCCGCGCTCGAAGGAGAGCTCGCAGGGCTTTAAGAGCTTGAGCCCAAAGCCCTTAGCCAGGTGCTCGGCCTGGTCGCGGGCGTCGGCGATGGCCTTGTCGTCGGCCTCGTAGCGGAACTTGGCGTCGTCCTTGACGCGGTAGGAGAAGCCGCCCGCCTCATTGAATCCGCTTGCCATCGCCATGTCGGTGACCTGCGGGATCTTCGAGAAGTCCGAGAGGCGGATCTGCACGCTGCGCGCGGCCTCATAGCCGTCCGTCACCTGCTTGCGGCGCTTCTCGTCGTAGGAGACCTTGGGATAGAGGCTGATGGAGCCTGCGCTCACGCTCTCGCCCTTCACCCCGATCCCCTCGAGGGACTTTAAGAACGCGGTCATCACGCGCTCGCAGCTGTTGCGCGCAGCCGCCGGAGCCTTGTCGGACTGGCGGGTGGTGAAGGAGAGCACGGCCTCGTCGGGGCTTGCCTCGACCTGGCCATGCCCCGTGATGGTGATGCGCGACTTGATGGCCGAGCAGTCGGCCGCGGCGCCCCCGTCCTCGGCAAGCGCCGGGGCGGACGCACACAGAAGCAGCGATGCTGCCAGAAGGGTTTTCTCAAGGGTTGCGTGCATGGATGAAACCTCCAAAACTCAAGGTCCTGCCGCTGCGGCAGGGATCGCTGAAGATGGATCATAGCCCATCGCCAAAAAGCGCACCACGCGAAAGGACTGCCGCGTCGCGCCGCCCAAAGACGCGCCGGGGGCGGGACGCCGCGCGCCCCGCCCCCGGCAGGTTCTTGATGCTATGTCACTTCTTGTGGAGCTGACGCGCGCCCTCGGCAGTGGAGACCACCAGATCGAGCGAGCACTTGGAGTCGGACGCGGCCTCGACGCCGGCGCCGATGGCGCCCTCGAGGACCGGCGCGTCGGCGATGCGCACGCGGGAGCGCAGCGGCTCCTCGAGCATCGCGATGGCGGCCTGCGAGCTTATGACGCCCGAGCCGAGGTCGGCGAGGACGACGACGCCGTCGCCCTGATCGGCCTTCTTGATGGCCTCGAGCACGATCTGGGGATCAGTGCCGAGCCTGCCGTCCTTGGTGCCGCCAGCGGCGAAGATGGGCATCTTCTTGCCGTCGCGCGACGAGATCTGCTGAACCATGTCGCAGATGCCTTCGGCCACCTTAGGGCTGTGGGACACAACAACAATTCCGATCATCGGTAAACTCCTTTGTCTAAATTCAAGCCGGGGAGCGGGCCTTGTCCCGCGCCGGCGCATGTCTTTGCACGCCTCCCCGCATGGCGGGGGCCGGGAAAACCTTCGTCCCGGACGCATTCACGCATAAGGCCGGAGCCACGAGCGCCCCATTGCTGCGCCATCGGCCTGTCATGATTATTGCATCTTATGCCAAATTCAGTGCGTTCACATTGTTAATTATGATTTTTTGCATCAATTTGCGGCATCAGGCACACAGGCGGGCGCTGCCTGGCCTCATTTTGCGCAGCTGAAATGCCAGATCCGCATATGACGGCGGATCCCAGGAGCCCTTCAATGAGAGCGGCAGGAGCCTGAAAGCTCCTGCCGCCTTGCGCGCGATCACGCCCTTTCATCGAGCTTGCCTCCAAGCGCTCCCCTCCCTCGATGGCCCTGGATCGGCAGATCCGGGGCCATCGAGGCCTCCTCCTCCAGGAGCGCCTCGTCCTCGGCCTCGCTCTGCTCGCTCCCCTCGCCGCGCCATTTGGCGCGGTGCGGGCGCTGGACCTCGGATACGCGCCTGTTGAACACCAGCTGCGAGGGGCTGAGCCCCGGGCGCGGCAGCACAGGATAGAGCACATCAGCCATGTCTGCCTCCCGCCTTTTCGCTCTTGTCCTCACATGCGCTTTTGCCTCCCCTTCACCTTGAATATCGGCCCCTTTGCCCCGTTGCGCCACCAGGATGGCCCCTTCATGAGAAATTTCATCGCTGATTTAAGATCTTGAATGTCTTGGGGCGGCGCCCTCAGGCCACGTGGGGCGCTAGCCCTTTGTGCTAATATGTGATTTGCCGCACAACTGCCTGCCGAGGCAGCTTGGCGCGCGTTTTCCAAAAAGATTCAACCCATTGTTTAAAGAGACAATCATGAGCATTACCACAGCAAGCAGCGAGCAGGCCATGGAGAAGAAGCGCCTGCGCATCGCGATCCAGAAGTCCGGGCGCCTCACCGACGACACCGAGAAGCTCTTCAGGGCCGCCGGCCTAAAGTTCAACGAGAGCCGCGATCATCTGCTTGCCCATGCCGAGAACCTGCCCATCGACATTCTCCGCGTGCGCGACGATGACATCCCGGGACTCGTGATGGACCACGTCGTCGACCTCGGCATCGTCGGCCAGAACGTCCTCGAGGAGACCGCCATGCAGCGCGAGGTGGACGGCATGCCCACCGGCTACACCCAGGTCATGATCATGAACTTCGGCGACTGCCGCCTCTCCGTGGCCGTCCCCTCCGAGGATGACTGGCACGGCCTCAAAGATCTCGAGGGCAAGAAGATCGCCACGACTTATCCGTTCCTGCTGCGCCGCGTCTTGAAGGCCCAGGGTGTCAACTACAAGGCCGTGATCCTAAACGGCTCGGTCGAGGTCGCCCCGAGGGCGGGCCTTGCCGACGCCATCTGCGACCTCGTCTGCACCGGAGCCACGCTGCAGTCCAACGGCCTCAAGGAGGTCGAGACCGTCTACACCTCCAAGGCCGTGCTCATCTCCCGCGACCAGCCGCTCTACCCTGAGAAGCAGCGCATGCTCGACATCCTCGTCCAGCGCTTCAAGGGCATCATGGCCGCCGCCGAGAGCAAGTACATCATGATGAACGCCCCCAAGGCCAGGCTCGAGGAGATCCGCAAGATCCTCCCGGGCGCCGAGAACCCGTCGATCATCGCGCTGGACGGCAACCCCGACCGCGTGGCGATGCACGTGGTCTCCCGCGAGAAGGTGTTCTGGGAGACGCTCGAGCAGTTGAAGAAACTCGGCGCCACCTCGATCCTCGTGGTGCCCATTGAGAAGATGCTCGACTGAGGAGGGAGCGATGGAAGTTTCCAACTGGAATGAGATTTCAGGCGAGCAGCGCAAGGCGCTGCTCACCCGCCCGGCCCAGGCGAGCTCGCAGAAGGTCCAGGGCATAGTCGAGGGGATCATCTCCCGCATCCGCGAGGAGGGCGACAAGGCCCTGCGCGAGTTCTCGAGGACCCTCGACCACTACGAGGGCGGGCAGATCGAGATGTCAAGGCAGGAGCAGGACGAGGCCTGCGCGCGCTTGAGCCCGGAGCTCAAGGACGCCATCGACGTGGCCTGGGGCAACATCCGCGCCTTCCACATGTGCCAGCAGAGCGCGCACGTGGACGCCGTGACCTGGCCCGGGATCACCTGCTCGCTGCGCGAGCACGCCATCGAGTCGGTCGGCCTCTATGTCCCAGGCGGCAGCGCCCCGCTGGTCTCGACCGCGCTGATGCTCTCGGTCCCCGCGATGATCGCAGGGTGCAGCCAGATCATCCTCTGCTCGCCCCCGCCGGTCTCCGACGCCATCGTCTACGCCGCGCGCAAGTCCGGCGTGACCAGGATCTTCCGCCTGGGCGGCGCCCAGGCCATCGCCGCGATGGCCTACGGGACCGAGACTGTGCCGCGCGTCCTCAAGATCTTCGGGCCGGGCAACCAGTTCGTGACCATGGCAAAGCGCCTCGTCTCCAACGACCCCAACGGCGCGGCCATCGACATGCCCGCCGGCCCATCCGAGGTCATGGTGGTCGCGGACGACAGCGCCAACCCTTCATTCGTCGCAGCCGACCTGCTCTCGCAGGCCGAGCACGGCCCGGACTCGCAGGTGCTGCTCGTGACCGTCTCGCACGAGCTTGCCGAGAAGACCTTGGCCGAGGTCGAACGCCAGGTTGCGGCGCTGCCGCGCCGCGACATCGCCCTGAAGGCCCTCTCGCACTCGCACGCCGTCGTCGCCAGGAGCGTCGACGAGGCCTGCGCGATCGCCTGCGAGTACGCCCCCGAGCACCTCATCCTCCAGGTCCAGGATCCCGAGGGGTACCTCGGGCGCATCCGCAACGTCGGATCGATCTTCGTGGGGGCCTACACCCCCGAGTCCCTGGGCGACTACGCCTCGGGCACCAACCACACGCTGCCCACCTACGGCTACGCCAAGACCTGCTCCGCCCTGGGCACCGCGGACTACCGCCGCCGCTACACCGTGCAGCACGCCACCCGCGATGGCCTGATGGGCATCGCCAAGGTGGTCGAGGCCCTGGCCGACGCCGAGGGCCTGGGCGCCCACCGCAATGCCGTCGTGGTGCGCACCAAGGAGAGCAAGTAGGAGCAACAGGAGGACAAAGATGGACATTGAAAAGAACGTGGCGCGGCACGTCCGCGAGCTCACCCCCTACCAGTCGGCAAGGCGCATCGGCGGCCACGGGCACACCTTCCTGAACGCCAACGAGTCGCCCAAGTCCGAGGCCTACCTGCTCAACTCGACCTCGCTCAACCGCTACCCCGACTGCCAGCCGCACGATCTCATCGAGAAGTACTCCGACTACCTGGGGGTGCAAAAGGACCAGGTGCTGGCCTCCCGCGGCTCGGACGAGGCCATCGGCCTCATCATCAGGACCTTCGTCGAGATCGACGAGGGGATCATGACCGCGCCCCCGACCTATGGCATGTACGAGGTGTCGGCGCACACCAACAACGTCCACGTGGCGCACGCCAAGCGCGGCGAGGGCTTCTCGCTTTGCGCCCAGGCGCTCATCGACGCGGCCAAGGCCGCGCCCTTCCGCGTCAAGGCGATCTTCATCGACAGCCCTGCCAACCCGCTGGGCACGCTCTTCCCCAAGGAGGAGCTTGAGAAGGCGCTCAAGGCCCTGCCCGACACCTTCATCGTGCTTGACGAGGCCTACATCGAGTTCGCGCCCAAGGGCTCGTCCCTGGTGTCCATGGTCGCCGACCACGACAACCTCATCGTCACGAGGACCCTCTCCAAGGCCTTCGCGCTCGCGGGCATCCGTTGCGGCTTCACCGTGGCCAACCCCGAGGTCATCAGGAACATGCTCAAGGTCATCGATCCGTACCCGATCTGCGATCCGGTGGCCCAGATAGCCTGCCAGGCCCTGACCCCGATGGGCATCGGCCTCATGGAAAAGCGCGTCGAGGGCGCCAACGAAAGGCGCGCCCGCTTAGTCGGGGCCCTGAAGGCCAACCCTCTGGTGACCGAGGTCTTCCCCTGCACCGGCAACTTCGTGCTCGCCCGCTTCAAGGACGGTCCGGCGGTGTTCCAGGGCGAGGCCCAGCACGGCGTGATCCTCCGCTCGTTCGAGGACAAGCCGGGCCTTACGAACTGCGTGCGCATCTCGGTGGGCTCCGAGGAGGAGCTCTCCGAGTGCATGAGGATATTAGACGAAATGGGAAAGGCCAATGGCTGAGAAATACCTGTTCATAGACCGCGACGGGACGCTCGTCGCCGAGCCTTCCGACGAGCAGGTCGACTCCTGCGACAAGGTGGTGTTCGAGCCGATGGTGATCCCCTCGCTCCTGCGCCTTAGGGACGCAGGCTACAGCTTCGTCATGGTCTCAAACCAGGACGGGCTGGGCACCGAGTCCTTCCCGCTTGACACCTTCACCAAGCCCCACGCGCTCATCGTCGACACCCTGGAGTCCCAGGGCGTCAAGTTCGACCAGATCCTGATCTGCCCGCACAAGGAGGAGGACCACTGCGAGTGCCGCAAGCCCAAGCTCGGCCTCGTGATGCCCTACCTGCGCGATCTCTCGTGGGACCGCGAGCACTCCTACTTCATAGGCGATCGCGAGAAGGACGTGGAGATGGGGGAGAACATGGGGATCCACGGGATCCGCTATGACCGCCATAAGAACGGCTGGGTGGCCATAGCCGACTCGATCCTCTCGGCCCACCGCACCGCGACCGTGGTGCGCAACACCCGCGAGACGCAGATCACCATCTCGGTGGACCTCGACGATCCCTCGCACAGCAGCTTCGACACCGGCATGGGCTTCTTCAACCACATGCTCGACCAGATAGCGACCCACGGCGGGATCTCAATTGAGGCCAAGGTCAAGGGCGACCTCGACGTCGACGAGCACCACTCCATCGAGGACACCGGCATCGCATTGGGCCAGGCCCTGCTCAAGGCCCTGGGCGACAAGCGCGGGATCGGCCGCTTCGGATTCATCCTGCCCATGGACGAGGTGTGCGCCTGGGTCTTCGCCGACCAGACCGACGATGACGGCGTGGGCGTGGCCCTGGACATCTCAGGCAGGCCCCACCACGAGTTCACCTTCGATGCGGAGTTCACCCGCGACAAAGTGGGAGAGATGCCCGCCCAGATGGTGCCGCACTTCTTCGAGTCGCTCTCGGTGGCCATGGGGCTCACGCTCCACATGAAGGTGACCTCGGGCAACTGCCACCACCAGATTGAGGCCCTGTTCAAGGCGTTCGGCCGCGCGCTGCGCCAGGCGCTCGCGCGCCACGGCAACGCGCTGCCCTCGTCAAAGGGCAAGCTGTAGGAGGATCCGTGAAAGTCTGCATCATCGACACCGGGACGGCTAACCTGAACTCGGTGCGCCAGGCCCTCATAAGGCTCGGCGTTGATCCCGTGATCTCGCACGATCCCGATGTGCTGGGCTCGGCCGACCGCCTCGTCTTCCCGGGCGTGGGCTCGGCCGAGGCGGCCATGGGAGGCGTGAACTCCAGGGGCCTGGCCTCCTTCCTCAGGCAGACGAAGATCCCGCTTTTGGGGATCTGCCTTGGCATGCAGTGCCTGGGCGCCTCCTCGTCCGAGGTGCCCGAGGGCAGCAAGCTTGAGAAGATAGACTGCCTCGGCATAGTCCCGGGGCGCGTGCTGCTCCTTGACTCCAAGGGCGGCAGGCTGCCCCACATGGGCTGGAACACCGTGACCCACGTGGACCACCCGCTCTTTGAGGGGATACGCCAGGACTCGTACTTCTACTTCGACCACTCCTACGCCATGGAGCTTGGCCCCTACGCCATCGGCACGACGCAGTACGGCACGAAGTTCACCTCGGCGCTGGGGCGCGGCAACTTCATGGGGGTGCAGTTCCACCCCGAGAAGTCCGGCGCATGCGGCGCCAGGCTCCTCAAGAACTTCCTCGACAACTTTTAAGGACAACGCATGATCATTCCGGCCCTCGACCTGCTGGGCGGCCGCGTGGTGAGGCTCCGCCAGGGAGACTACGCCCGCACCACGGTGTTCGACCTCGATCCGGTCTCAAGGATCCTGAATTACGCGCAGGACGGCGCGCCCTTCATCCACCTCGTGGACTTGGAAGGCGCCCGCGATCCGATGCGCCGCCAGCGGGCGCTCATCGCCCAGATAACCCGCTCCTGCCCGGTGCCGGTCGAAACCGGCGGCGGGATCCGCTCTGACTTCGACATCGAGAACCTCCTAAGCCTCGGCATAGAGCGCGTGGTCGTCGGCTCCGCGGCCGTGACCGCGCCCGAGAAGGCCCTAGGCTGGATCCGCCGCTTCGGCCCCGATCGCTTCACGCTCGCCCTCGACGTTCGGATCACGGACGGCGTGCCCTACGTAGCAGTCCACGGCTGGCTTGAGACCTCGAAGACCACCATCGACCAGGCGCTCGCGCCCTACCTTGCATACGGCGTCGAGCACGTGCTCGTGACCGACATCAGCCGCGACGGGATGATGAAGGGCGCCAACACCGCCCTCTACTCCTACCTCTCGCACCGCTACAAGGGCTTGGACATCATAGCCTCGGGCGGGATCTCGTCGCTGTCCGACCTTCGCGACGTGCGCAGGAGCGGGGCGCGCTCGTGCGTGCTCGGCCGCTCGCTGCTTGAAGGCAAGTTCACCGTAAGGGAGGCGCTCAAATGCTGGCAAGAAGGATAATCCCCTGCCTTGACGTCAAGGATGGGGTCGTGGTCAAGGGCGTGCAGTTCCGCAACCACACCGTGATGGGCTCGATAGTCGATCTCGCGCGCCGCTACGCCGAGGAAGGCGCGGACGAGCTGGTGTTCTACGACATCACCGCCTCCTCGGACAGCCGCGTAGTCGACAAGTCCTGGGTTGCCAAGGTCGCCGAAGTCATCAACATACCGTTCGCGGTCGCAGGCGGGATCAGGACCGTCGAGGAGGCCCGCGCCATCCTCTCAAACGGCGCCGACAAGATCTCGATAAACTCGCCCGCGCTCGAGGATCCCATGCTCATCACCAGGCTCGCCGACCGCTTCGGCGTCTCCTGCGTGGTCGTGGGCATAGACACCTACAAGGATCCGGGAAGCGGCGAGTACCTCGTCAAGCAGTACACCGGCGATCCCTCGCGCACCATCACCACGAGCCGCAGGACGCTCGACTGGGTCGAGGAGGTGCAGAGGCGCGGGGCCGGCGAGATCACGCTCAACATGATGAACCAGGACGGCATGCGCAAGGGCTATGACATCGAGCAGTTGAAGCTCGTCCGCGCGCGCTGCAAGGTCCCGCTCATCGCCTCAGGCGGCGCGGGGACCATGGAGCACTTCTACCAGGCCTTCCACGACGCCGACTGCGACGGGGCGCTGGCCGCGTCGGTGTTCCACAAGGGCGCCATCGCCATTCCTGACTTGAAGCAATACCTGAGGGAGAAGGGGGTAACCGTCCGTGATTAGGTATTTCCACGGGTTCCAGAGCATCGATGAACTCGATTTTTCAAAGAACAGCGGGCTCATCCCCGCGATCGTCCAGGACTGCCAGACCGGCATGGTGCTGATGCTGGGGTACATGAACCCAGAGTCCATCCAGAAGACGCTGGACACCGGGCTCGTGACCTTCTGGTCGCGCTCGCGCAACTGCCTGTGGACCAAGGGCGAGAGCTCGCACAACTACCTGCACATGCGCTCCATCGCCTGCGACTGCGACAAGGACACCCTGCTCGTGCTCGCCCGCCCCGACGGCCCGACCTGCCACAAGGGCACTACAAGCTGCTTTGACGCCTCCCCGCTTGCTGACTCGACTTCCCGCTACATCGCAGGAGCCCCGCTGCCCAAATGCAGAGCATGAGCACCCACATCGGCCTTGAGCCTGAAACCGTAGCGGTATTCGTAATCCTGGGCGTCGCCGCTTTCATCCTCGACATGTGGGGCAACCGCGGCGACCAGCCCATCAGCTTCCGCAAGGCCGTGGCCTGGACGCTGTTCTGGATAGCCATAGGCCTTGGGTTTGCAGGCTTCCTCTGGTTCCACTTCAACTTCGAGGTCGCCTCGCTCTACCTTGCAGGCTACCTCTTCGAGCAGGCCTTGTCGGTGGACAACCTGTTCGTGATGATGGCGATCTTCGCGTGGTTCCACGTCAAGGGCGGCTACTGCCACCGCGTGCTCTACTGGGGCGTGCTCGGGGCGGTGGTCTTCCGCCTCATCTTCGTGGCGATAGGCACAACGCTCTTTTCGCTGGGGCCGGTGTTCGAGATGATCTTCGCCGCGCTCGTGGCCTTCTCGGGCGTCATGATGCTCAAGAAGCACGACGACTCCGAGGGCGCCGGCGACATCAGCTCCAAGGGCGTCTACCGCCTGGTGCGCCACTTCATGCCGCTGTGGCCGAAGATCTCCTCGCACGCGTTCTTTCTGTCGCGCCACGAGGTCGAGCAGGAGCTTCGAAAGCCCGAGAACAGCGGCGTCAGGCTCGTGCGCCACGGCGCCTTTTACGCCACGCCGCTCTTCTTGTGCATGTGCGTCATCGAGACCACCGACGTGATGTTCGCGTTCGACTCGGTGCCGGCGGTCATCGCGGTCAGCCGCGAGCCGCTCATCGTCTACTCGGCGATGATGTTCGCCGTGCTCGGGCTGCGCTCGATGTACTTCGTGCTCGACGCGATGCGCGCCTACCTCGTGCACCTGGAGAAGGCGGTCATCGCGCTGCTCTTCTTCATCGCCTTCAAGCTGCTTGCCGGCGCCACGCTGCACCTGTGGGGCTTCGGAGTGGACATCGGCGTATACGCGTCGCTCGCGGTCATCGCCGTGATCCTGGGGCTTGGGATCCTCGCGAGCCTGATCTTCCCGGGCCGGAAGAAGGACTGATAAAAGGCGCGGGCCAGGCCCGCGCGGTTTCAGCTATTTTGCGCCGGCAGGCCCGGGGTCTGCCGGCGCCTTGATGGACGGAGCATCCGAATGGACGACATAACGCTGATGGACAAGGCCCCTTACGCCGAGCTCGTGACAACACCGTGGGGGCGCTGGTTCATATCCGACATGGCAGACTTCATGGGCGCGAAGCTCATGAAGGCGGGCACGAACCAGGTCTACGGCGGCAAGATCGCGGACGTGGAGTACGAATACTACCGCCACAGCGACACCATCCACGTCGAGGGCAACTTCGGGGTGAACTACCATCCAGTCGAGATCAGCGTCTGTAGATACACCGACAAGCAGATCCAGGACATCGAGGCGTTCTTCAAGGAGAACGCGCAGGCCCTTGCCGAACTCAAGGAGCTCAGGCTCCCGCTTGAGACCATCATGGCACTGGAGCGCCTTGGGGTCCCCATGCGGCTGACCCGCGAGGACGACACCGTCTGCGACTACTACTGCCGCGACGGCGGCGAGGGCGAGCCCTGCTCCCACGTCGCGGGGCTTGTCGTGCGCATGGGGCACATGGTCGACAACGATCCCTGCTGGATGTTCATGTGGCACGGCTACAACATCCGCAGCAAGCTCGGCATCAGGAATGCTCCGCCCGAGAAGATGCCCGATCCTCCCAAGCCCAAGGCGGTCCGGCACCGCGACATCAATCCCGCCGACTACGCCACCACCTGGTGGGGCCAGGCGTTCGTCGCGCCGTTTGCCTGCAACGACAACCGCGACGCTCTCAGGCGCGCCAAGTCCGACATCACGTCGGGGCGCATGGGCAAGCTCACCATAGGCACGCGCTCGGGCAAGGTCTCGGGCACCGACGGCAAGAGCCGCGGCACCAAGGGGCGCGTGGTGATGGAGTTCGAGCAGATGAGCGCGCCTCAGAAGGACGAGCTTTCGGCGATCTTCAGGAAACACCCCGAGTACGCCGGCGACTTCTCGGTGGGCACCTTGCCCGAGGGCCTGTCCGAGCTCATGGAAAAGAAGAGGATCCCCTTGTGGTTCGACTACGGCAAGGACGCCATATCATGCTCGAACTACGGCTGCCAGTGGGACGGGGCCAGCGACAGGTGCCAGCACTGCCTCGCGCTCGCCCTGACCTTCACAAAGAGCGTCGACGCCGATCCGGCGCTGCTCTTCCGCCTGCGCGGCTTCAACATCGACAAGGCCATCAAGGGCCTGGGCGTCCTAACGCGCGACATCAGGGCCGGTGTCTGGATGCCGTACCAGAAGCTCATGGACCGCGGCCACGAGCTCGACAGCAGCGAGGAGCAGGCCAAGACCGCCTCGGATCTGCTCGACCACTTAAACCGCGTGACCTACGCCAAGCTGCCCAAGGGCCTTTTGGACTCGATGCTCGCGCTCATGCCCGCGACCGTGCAGGGGCTTAGCTCCAAGCAAGGGGCGCGCGAGGTGCTGCGCGAGGTGCTCGCATGCGCCAAGGCCGCAGCCTCCGAGATCACCTCCTCATCCACCCGCGCCAAAGTCCTGCCGGACTTCCCGCACGGCGCCGTGCAGTTCGACGCCGACGGCGGGCAGGGGTTCTTCGATGACCTCAGCACCACCCTCGAGATCGTCGACGGCGAGGGCGAGTCCAGCCTGCTCCCCGACTACTACTTCGACCGGATCTTCGACAGCTTGCACGAAGCCATGGACAGCTTCGACAGCCCCGGCAGCCTCATGAAAGCCCTGGCCAGCAAGCGCAGGGCCAGCATCCCGGTCAAGGCGAGGGTGTTCAACTACGGCTCCTACGCCCCGCACTCCTTCAATGAGATGCACTCGGGCTTCGCCGGACTCTTCAACTTCAAGATCGACGCCGATGTCATAGCATCGATGCCGCCGCAGACCTATTGCGCCTACCTGATGCTCCTGCTTGCCTGCAAGATGATCTCCGCGGGCGCGGTGATGCCCTTCCCGCTCGAATGCGGCAAGTCGCCCTACGTGAGGTGGCTTCCCAACCTCCTCTCGCGCGAGGTCGAGACGCTGACCGCCAAGGCCGGCTCGATCTCCCGCAGGCTCATGGCGGGCACCGCGGTGAGGTTCGGCAAGGGCGCCGATGGCATGTCGGACCTCTGCTTCGGCGCCAGCCTGCTCGGCATCTTCATTGACGACCTCGTCTGCAAGGGCTTCAAGATCTGGTGCGACGACAAGTACGACTTCGGCAAGATCATGGCCCGCACCCCGGAGTTCGTCGCGCTCTTCATGGGCTCGTGCCCGGGCGAGAAGGCGATTGCCGACCGCCTGCGCAAGTCCGTGGGCGACTTCATCGCCCCGCTCTACATCGCGGGATCCTCGATGCTCCCGGTGCTGATCCTAGAGAACCCTTACAGCGACGAGCGCAGCGCCATGCAGGCCGAGGAGCAGATCATGAAGGCCGGGCGCGAGGATCCCGCTTCCCTGCTCGATCCGAGTTTCAAGCTCCCCGATCCTGAGGAAGCCAAGGCCCAGGCGAAGGGCTCGAGGAAAAAGGCCGGCGGCAGGAAGGCCAGAGCGCTTGCACCCGACGCCGCGACCGTCTACGAGGATCCGCACGCCGCGGCGATCCGCGCAGGCTTCATCGACCGGGAAAGCGGGCGCTACATCGGCGCCTCCGAAATAGACTCGCTCACCGCGGCCAAGGCCTCCGAGTGCCGCAGGGGGCTTTTGCGCATTGCCTCCCTCATCCCCGATCTCAAGGGCCTGGCCTCGGGCGCCGAGGACAGCGCCGAGCTCTCGCTTGCAGGACTCCAGAACGCACTGTTAAACACCCTGCCGGCGCTGGCGCTCACCGGAACGAGGGTGATCCTGCCCCGCTCGATGGCCGATCTGCTGAGGCCCTCGGTCTCGGCCTCGATCAAGAGCCGCCGCACCAAGGCCCCCAAGGGCCTGGGGCTCGTCTCGCTTGCCGATCTGCTCACCTTCGACTGGAAGGCCACGCTTGGGGGCGAGGAGATCCCCGACTCAGAGTTCGAGAAGCTCGCCGAGCATGCGGGCCACCTCGTGCGCTTTGGCGAGGAGTACGTCTATATAAGCGCCGCCGACGCACAGGCCATCGCCAGGCTGCTCCACGGCAAGTCCGCCAAGCCCTCGAAGCTGCGCGTGCTCCAGGCAGCGCTCTCAGGCTCCTACGGCGGCGAGAAGGTCTTCATCGACGAGGGCGTCAGGAAGGCCATCGAGGAGGAGCTCAAGACCCCGCCTGCCGTGGTGCCCGAAGGCATCAACGCCTCGCTGCGCCCCTACCAGGAGCGCGGCTTCTCCTGGCTCGTGCACAACCTGCGCGCCCGCATGGGCTCGATAATCGCCGACGACATGGGCCTTGGCAAGACGCTCCAGGTCATCTCGGCGCTCAAGGCCATGAAGGATCAGAAGCTCCTCTCCCAGGCCCTCGTCGTGGTGCCCGCCTCCATCGTGCTCAACTGGGAGCGCGAGGTGAGGCGCTTCGCCCCCTCGCTCACGACGAACGTCTTCTACGGCTCAAGCCGCAGGCTCGACGAGGAGTCAGACCTCACCATCACGACCTACGGCACCGTGCGCTCGGAGGCCAAGGCGCTATCAAAGCGCGAGTGGTCGGTCATCGTCGCCGACGAGGCGCAGAACATCAAGAACCCGCAGTCGCAGATCTTCCAGGCGATGAGCTCGCTCAAGCGCGGCGCGGCCATCGCGATGACCGGCACCCCGGTCGAGAACCGCCTCGCCGACTACTGGGCGATCATGGAGTTCGTCAACCCCGGGCTCTTCGGGACCTTCTCGGACTTCAACTCCGAGTACGCCCTGCCCATCGAGCGCGAGCGCGACGCCGACGCCGTGCAGCGCCTGCGCCAGGTCACCGCACCCTTCATCATCCGCCGCCTCAAGTCAGACAAGTCCGTCATCGCCGACCTGCCCGACAAGATCAGCACCGACCGCTACTGCGCTCTCACCAAGTCCCAGGCGGCGATGTACCAGGCGCTGGTCAACGACGGCCTCGACGGGATCAATGAAAGCGATCCCGCAATCGTGCGCAGCGCCAATGTGCTAAAGCTCATCCTGAGGCTCAAGCAGGCCTGCGACGCCCCCGAGCTCTTTGCGAAGGATCATGGCCCCTCGCAGGGCCCGGCCCAGTCGGGCAAGGCCTTGGCGCTGCTCGACCTGCTAACGGACATCACCGCCGCCGGGCGCAAGGCCATCGTCTTCACGCAGTTCAAGGAGATGGGCGATCTGCTCGTCAAGTGGATCGGGCTGCGCCTGGGATCGGAGCCCGACTTCATCAACGGCTCGGTGCCCGTAAAGCGCCGCCAGGAGATGGTCGACCGCTTCCAGACCGACCCCAGGGACAGGATCATGGTGCTCTCGCTAAAGGCTGCGGGCACCGGCCTCAATCTCACCGCCGCCTCGGCGGTCATCCACTACGA
Organism: uncultured Aeromonadales bacterium; assembly: GCA_902776275.1. Classification (GTDB taxonomy): domain Bacteria; phylum Pseudomonadota; class Gammaproteobacteria; order Enterobacterales; family Succinivibrionaceae; genus Succinivibrio. The sequence continues at coordinate 1,161 of CACYPI010000039.1, read as the reverse complement.
CCTGTGGTGGAACCCCGCAGTAGAGGATCAGGCAACCGACCGCGCCTACCGCATCGGGCAGCATAGCAACGTCGAGGTATTCCGCTTCATCTGCGCCAACACCTTCGAGGAGAAGATCAACGACATCATCAACTCCAAGAAGGAGCTTGCCGATCTGACGGTGCTCAAAGGAGAGAAGTGGCTGGGCGACATGTCAAAGTCCGAGCTGCGCCAGTTCCTGAGCCTAGCAGGCGGCATCGATGGCGCGGACGGCGCTAGAATCGAAGATGAGACAGAAGGAGAGGTTTGAATGAAGGCAAAGTGCAGTTTCAGAAACGCAGGGCGCGCTGACGCAGCGCTGGTATTGCAGTTCATCCGCGAGCTTGCGTCATACGAGCGCATGGAGGATCAGGTCCATGCCACGGTTGAGACGCTCGAGCTGGAGCTTTTTGACAAGCATGGCGCCGAGGTGATCTTTGCCGTGGCCGATGACGGAAGGGAGGCTGGTTTTGCGCTATTCTTCCACAACTTCTCGACCTTCGAGGGGTGCCCTGGCCTCTATCTTGAGGATCTGTTCGTCAAGCCGCAGTACCGCGGCCGCGGCTATGGCAGGGCGCTCATGAGGAAGCTTGCCTCGATAGCGTCGGAGCGCGGCTGCGCGCGCTTTGAGTGGTGCTGCCTTGACTGGAACGAGCCAAGCATAGGCTTCTACAAGTCGCTGGGCGCCAATCCCATGGACACCTGGACCACCTGGCGCCTGGGAAAAGACGGGATCAAGGCTCTTGCGCAGGAATGATCGGACTGTCATGGCGGCAGCCAGCCTCAGACCTTCTCGGCCGCCGTTGCCGCGCCTCCCGCAAAGACGACCGCCCAGCAGTCGAGCCTTGGGACAGACTTGATCCTAGGCGCAATTCTGTACTGCAAAAGCTGCGCCTTTGCCTCGGCAAGCTTGGCGCTTACCGCCTCTGCCGAGCTCTTTCCTTTTGGAAGATATTTGAGCTCAAAGAGAAAGTTCCGGCCGTGAATGCTGCTGTTCATCACAAGCACATCCACTCTGCCGTGAGCGCCTGTATCAAGCTCCAGTTGACATCCTCCCCTCTCTAAAGAGAGGGGATCCCTACCGATCTCTTAGGAGATCTTCGGCGGGTTCCTCTTGCTGACCACCAATGTGATTCACTTGGG